>CAYWTX010000435.1:0-2927 GCA_964461295.1 uncultured Planctomycetaceae bacterium
AACAGACCCGAAGGCAAGAAGGGCTCATGCTCGAAGCGGTTCTGAGCCGGAAGAACAAACAACGATTCGCGCTGCTACGGGGTTTCTCGGACACTGTAGCACCTTCACTGCCGTTTTCTTCAGCCCAACGGGCTGATGGAGTAAAGCCCAGGGCAACGCCCTGGGTGCCAGAACATCAATGAACAAGCCCTGTAAGGGCGGCAGAACCGCACGGAACCATTTCCTTCGCCCTTTCAGGGCTTGACCTTGGGGGCCATGGGTACCCAGGGCGTTGCCCTGGGCTGTATTCCGTCAGCCTTTCAGGCTGAAGAACAGTGCTCCACCTGTCTCGGAACCGCAATGATGACGCTACAGTCTCGTTCTTGGTCCTGTCTTCCTTAACTGAACCGTATTGGCCTTAAGGACGCTGAGCCGCTACTTCTAGAAAAGTGCCTCGCGTCGGCAAGGGAAACGGCTTGGGTGGGTTGACGCGAAACGCGGGAAGTAACAGCATTGTAATGGTTCCTCTGGGCCATCGTACTCCTCTGCTCCGTACCCGTTGTGGCTCCAATGCCGCTGGAATCGCCGCTCTTCTTCGCGCATACTGACGCCCATGCCTCGTCTGCCGGGCATCCTGCCCATCATGCCAAAGGCGCCGCGCCGCGGCATGTGGCTGGGCCTCCGGGCGTCTCGTCCTCGTTCGGTGAAGCCGTGATGTGCAGCGCCGTTCCCGCCCGCCTTGCCTGGCCATAGCAGCAGTAGGGGTTCTCGTGGTTCCGCCCGGTGGCGAAATAGCAGAGCCCCCGGCAGCCGGCGCGGCACAGCCAGCCCAGGTCGCAGCCTGCGCAGGCTCCGGTGAGATCGCCGGGGGTGAAGTTGCGGTTGTAGGCGAATCCGCTCGGGCGGCGCCAGATTTCGGCTAGCGTCTGGCTGCGCAAGTTGCCCTCGATGTAGCGGTCGTCGTACAGGCTTTCGCACCCTCTGACGTTGCCGATGCTGTCGATGCCGACGACGCGCAGGCCGGCCTGGCAGCCCTGCCAGATGGCGAGGCTTCCCGGGGTGCTGCGGATCACCAGTTCATGCTGGTCGTAGTAGCCCAGGTCGTCGCCGGCGTGGACCGCCATCCTTCCCTCGGCGCGCCGCATCGCCACGAATTCCAGGATGTGCGGCACCATGGACGGTTCGAGCAGCAGCGGGCGGGCGTCGGCGAGGCTGCCCATGGCGTTGGCGATCTGGAGTTGCCAGACCGACAC
The DNA here is from genome assembly GCA_964461295.1 of uncultured Planctomycetaceae bacterium. Taxonomy (GTDB): domain Bacteria; phylum Planctomycetota; class Phycisphaerae; order SM23-33; family SM23-33; genus CAYWTX01. The sequence continues at coordinate 1,233 of CAYWTX010000435.1, forward strand.
GCCTTCGTCGGCGAGCCGTTCGTACAGGAAGGGCAGGTCGGCGACGTTGAAGGCCAGCAGACTGGTCACGACACCCACGGAGATGTCTTCCCTGCGAAGGCGGCCGATGGAGCGCATCGCGCGGGCGAACGAGCCGGTTCTGCGCCGGATGCGGTCGTGGTTGGCTTCCAGGCCGTCCACCGACACCCCGACGTTGGCCAGTCCGGCGCGGCGAATCTGGTCGACCTGGCGGGCGCCCATCATCCAGCCGTTGGTGATGATGTTGACCTTTGCGCCGCCGCCGGAGAGTCGGGCCGCCACGTCCTGCCAGTGGCGACAGAGGAACACTTCGCCGCCGATCAGGGTCACCCGCGTGCAGCCCAGCGCCACGAGCTGGTCGGCCACGTCGATGCACTCGGCCGGCGACAGCTCGCCGGGCCTGGCTTGTCCGGCCGTGGAGCCGCAGTGCAGACAGCGCATGTTGCATTTCAGGGTGAGTTCCCAGACGCAGTTGTGCGGGACGTAGCGGTGGTGGCACACGGGGATCGACCTAGGGCGGCGGGCAGATGCCGTACTTGAGCACGATCGCCGGAGGCACGGTGATGCCGTACTTCGTGATCGGGACGTATCCTCCGGATGGGTACGTCGGGAGACTGATGCCGTACTTGAGCGTCATCAACGGCGAGACCTCGACGTAATCGCATGGGGTGATGCCAGCGCTCTGGATCTGCTTCTTCTGCTCGGGAGTGAGGGCAAGAAGCTGGCCGCCCTGGGAACACGGCGTGGGGTTGTCGAGCTTGAGGCCGTACTTCATGATCACGCCGGGCGAGCCCTCGATCCGCAGGTCGGGGACCGTGGTGCCCAGCACCGTCTGGATCAACTTGATCTGCTCGGGCGTGAGCCACAACGTGAGATAGCTGGCGATGTCGGCCATGACGAGTCACTCCTTGCCGTGTCACTGGACTGACCCAACCGGTCCCGCTTTCCCGATTCCATTCGCCCTGCACGCAGCAATAGCGTGGATTCTACGCGGCTGTCCTCCGCCGGACAAGACCCAATCTGCGGCTGCGGGGAGTTGGGACAGGCTCGAGGTGGCGGCGGCGACGCGGCAGGAAGCGATGTCGGTTCGGGGAGCGATGCTCGCCCCCTAGCCTGCGGCGTGGCGCTGGATACCTTCGCTCTCTTCGCGCATACTTGCGCCCATGCCCAAGCAGCCGAATATCCTGCTCGTCACGTCCGACCAGCAACACTACAGCACCCTGGGCGCGGTGAACGACCGCATCCGCACGCCTGCGCTGGACCGCCTGTGCGCCGAGGGCACGCGGTTCGACCGGGCCTACTGCCCCAACCCCACGTGCACGCCCACGCGGGCGAGCATCATCACGGGCTTGTACCCCAGCCAGCACGGCGCCTGGACGCTGGGCACCAAGCTGCTCGAGACCGTCCCCGTCGTTGGCGACGCCCTCCGCGCGGCCGGGTACGCCACCAGCCTGATCGGCAAGGCGCACTTCCAGCCGCTGGCGTCGAGACCCCCGTGGACGAGCATCGAGTGCCAGCCCACGCTGCGCGACCTGGACTTCTGGCGGAACTTCCACGGCCCGTGGTACGGCTTCGAGCACGTCGAGTCCGCGCGCATGCACGGCGACGATTCGCACGCCGGCCAGCACTACGACATCTGGATGGAGGACAACGGGCTGCCCTACTGGCGCGACTACT
>CAYWTX010000436.1:0-9469 GCA_964461295.1 uncultured Planctomycetaceae bacterium
GGTGGAACAGGCGGCGGCGGGCGAACCGGGCCTGTATTGGACCCAAAGCCATCGTGGCGGCCATGCCTTCAGGACGACCTGGAGTGCCTTTGCGGCATCGGCGGGAAGGAAATCGAAGACCCCCTCGGAGTTGACACCGGCGTTGCCGCACTGAAGGAGGCGGAACTCGCCCAACACGGTGGCCAAGTGGGCATCGCCGGGCGGGTACAACTCGCCGGACTGCCGCACGTCTTCGGCGATCCGGAAGAGGCCTATGCGGTTGAGGGGTTCATCGGCCGGCGGCAGGCAGTCAAGCAGCGGCAGTTTCACGTCCCTTGGCGTCACGGGGATGCACAGGAGCCGTTTGACCAGGTTGTCTCGCGTCAGCGGTTTGCCCAATTCGTAGTTCCGGACTTCCATCATGTCGGTGACGCCTATGCGTAGGAACGGAAACAAGCCGGGATCATTGGCGAGGAATTCGTAGTCATGTCCACAGTGGGCGCCGACGATCAGGATCGCGTGGGGGCGCGGCTTCACGTTTCTCGGCGGAATGCTCAGGTTGTTGCGGGCCAACACGCTTTGTCCAAGAACGTCTCCCACGCCACGCATTCTGCCGCCGTCCACCGGCAAGACAGCAGGCATTCCCGACGCAACGTAGGCGCGCAGGGCGGAGGCGAAGCGGTATGCGGCAAGGCCTACTTGCCTGACGTCGGTCTTCGGCAAGGGCACATACTGCCGACGTGCCTGCAGACCCACGCGGTCGTCCTGGAAGTAGCGGGTGATGCGGTCCTCAGTCATGCCGCCGAGGTCGATCTCGTTGCACGAGTTCTCCAAAGCGATGTGAGTGATCTCGGCCACGCCATGAATCCCCTCCGCATGGTTGTGCAGCAGCAGAGCCGCCATGAGGCAATTCGCCTGGGCGCAGAGACCGCCGCCGATACGGATGTGCCGGACGAAAGGGGTGCCGTTGATCTCGCGGTTTTCTCCGTACGCTTTCCCGAGTTCCGCCGTCAACACGTGATACCCGGCCTGGCGAAAGCGGCGAGGAGGCGTCAACAATGAATCGCCGACGCAGCTCTGTTTTCTCATGATCTCCGCGGGCGTGGGCACATCTTCGCAGACCGCCTCCATCTTCGGGAGTCGTCTCCAGAAGGCACTTGCCGGCCGCCGCTTCCCCCATCCGCGGATGACCGCGACGAACCTGTTGACCCTTCTGGCATTGACGAAGCTGCTGTTGCCCAGGTAGGCCCGGAACGCGAATCTGGGCGCCGATGCGCCGAACAGCTCGGTCTCGCTCCTGGCGACAAGCGAGGGCGCCGTCCTGTACAGGATGGGCTCATTCTCCGGGATATCGTACAACCAGCGGCGAAGGCGTCTCACTTCCTTCAGGCGGATGGAACCGATCTCTTCCTCGGCCGTCTGCGGCGAAACCTGCCAGTTCAGATCGGGCAGTTCCCGCGCTTGCTCCCGCATAGAGTGCTCCCTGGCTAGACCTGCTCGGCGTGCTCACCCTAAGGGAAGGGATGGTACGCCATGCCTGCGCGACCGTCAAGGGCCCTCCAGTTGCCTCGCCGCTTCCGCCATTGCCCCCGCGGCCACGGTGTGGAACAGCTCGGCCAGTTCCTTCGCGTCGGGCTGCTGCGTTTCGTCCAGGATGAGCAGTTCGAGCCATCGCGTGAGGCTGTCGCCGATGGGCGTGGTCGCGTGCACGAACAGGGCCGACACCCAACCGCGACCGGCGTCGGGGTAGGTGATCGATCCGATCCTGAGCTTCCACGTCCGCTCGCCCACCTTCACCTCGTAGGCGTGGTACGTCTGGTACAGCAGGCCGCGCTCGATGGTCTGTTTCTCCTCGGCCAGGACGATGTCGGCGATGGGCTTGAAGGCCCTGCGGGCATCGACGCGGACGAAGATGGGCCACTTGGGCGACTCGACGCGAAGCTGCGTGACGGGCAGGCCGCCGGCGTCGAAGCGGTCCTCGCGGGCCGAACGCAGGTAGGCCCGCGGCGCCGTGATCGTCAACTTGTACTCCTTGCCGTCCTTGACGAAGCGGTTGGCGTCGCCGGCGGGCTTGGCCTCGGCGAGGGCCTTCCGAAGGGCGGCGGCCGTGTCGGCGAAGGTCTTCGCCACCGCCGCCTGCTGCGGGTCGGCGATGGCGGCCGGCAGCTTGCCGGCAAGGACGTCATCGAGCCACGGGCCCAACTCCTTCGGCGGCGGCTGGTAGTTCTCGGCCTGGCCGAGCACGGGGAGGATGGAGATGCTGGCGCCGAGGGGTTCGCGCCGGGCCCGCACCTGTCGCCAGAACTTGAGCGCATCGCCGTTGGTGATGTGGTTGACGATGAAGTACGGACAGGTCTTGGCCGTCTCGGCGGCGGGATGGAACCACTCGTATCGCTTGTCGCGGACGATGACGGGATTGGCGCCGATGGCGACGACGGCCCGGAACCGCCGGGGGACGCGGTCCGCCAGGCATAGGGCCAGTTGGGCGCCGCCCCCGGCGCCCATGAGGAGGACGCGATTGGGATCGGTGCCGCGCCGCTTCTGGACGTCGTCGATGGCGTCGACGACGGCCTGCATGTCCTCGCCCGGCCAGGTGACCTTGGAACTGGCGCGGGGCATGAGCAGGACGCACTTGCGGGCGAGCAGCAGCGGCCAGTAGTCCTTCCTGAAGCGGTCGAGTTGCGGCTGGACGGCGGGGTGGAGGTAGACGGCCAGCGGCGCGCCATCGGTCGGGCCGTCGGGCAGGAGCAGTTCGGGCGCCGGGCGCGTCGTCGGCTGGGAGGCGGGCCTCGTCCGCGCGAAGCCGGGGAGGAGAACAATCGCGAGCACAAGTGCCGCGACAGCGGGGCGTCGAAGTTCCATGGGCGCATTCTACAGCCGATGCAGTGCAAGGCAGTAGTGACTGGCGGCCGGCAAGCGGCGAGCGAACGCCGATGGCGTTGACATTGGCCCTCGCGTGGCGAACAATCGTCGATCACCTCGGTATCTCTCGCTCTGAAAGGAGCCGATGATGGCGGTGTTTCAGATCAGGGCGCGGGGCAGCACGATCGGACGCGAAGTCGTCGGCGGCCTCACCACGTTCATGGCCATGAGCTATATCCTCTTCGTTCAGCCGGCGATCCTGCGCCTGACGGGGATGGACAGCGGCGGCGTGTTCATGGCCACGTGCATCTCCTCGGCCGCGGCGTGCATCCTGATGGGCGTGCTGGCCGACTATCCCTTGGCGCTGGCGCCCGGCATGGGCGAGAACACGTTCTTCGCTTTCACGCTTTGCGCGGCCGGGGCGCTGGCCTGGCCGGAAGGCCTGGCTCTGACGGTCGTGGCGGGGGCGATCTTCCTGCTGCTGTCGACGGTGGGGCTGCGCTCGGCGCTGCTCAACTCGATCCCGGACGCGCTCAAGAGCGGCATCGCGGCCGGCATAGGCCTGCTCATCGCGATGCTGGGCTTTGAATGGGGCAATTTCGTCAAAGGGCACGCGGTGACGTTCCTTCAACTTGCCGACGTGCGGGGCAACTACGTGGCCGGGCTGACGCTGCTGGGCATGGCCGTCACGCTCGTGCTGCTGGCTTGGAACGTGCGGGGCGCGATCCTCATCGGCATCCTGGCGACCACGGCCGCCACATGGGCCGTCGGGCAGATCTGGCACGTGCCGGGGATTGCATGGCACGGTGCCGTCGCCCTGCCGTCGGGGCTGGAGAAGACGGCCGGGGCGTTCGTGGGCGGGTTCGGCACGCTGTGGGGGAAGTTCATCAGCGGCCAGGCGGGGGAGATCATCGCGTTCACGTTCGTGCTGCTGTTCATGGTGCTGTTCGACACCGTGGGCACGCTGGTGGGGGTCGCCAGCCGGGCCGGGCTCATCGATCGCGCCGGGCGGCTGCCCAAGGCCGAACGCGCCCTGGCCGCCGACGCGGCCGGGACGATCCTCGGCGCGGCCATGGGCACCAGCACCGTGACCAGCTACATCGAGTCGGTCACGGGCGTAGCGTCGGGGGCGCGGACGGGCCTGGCGGCCGTGGTGGCGGGGCTGTGCCTGCTGGCGGCGCTGTTCTTCCAGCCGCTGGTGGAGATGGTGGGCGGCGGGGTGAACGTTGGCCCGGCGGGCGGCCCGCCGGTGCTGCGCTACCCGATGATCGCCCCGGCGCTGATCATCGTGGGGGCGATGATGATGCGGGCGATGAAGGAAGTGAACTGGGACGACCTGACGGAATCGATCCCGGCGTTCCTGGCGATGATCGCCATGCCGTTCACGTTCTCCATCGCCACGGGCATCGCCATCGCCTTCATCGCGTACGCGTTCGCCAAGCTGGTCACCGGTCGGGGGCGGCAGTGCCCGGTTCTGGTGTACGTGTTCGCGGTGTTGTTCGTGGCGCAATACGCCCTGGCGGCGGCGACGAGGGCGATACAGTGAACTGACGAAAAAAACCCATGAAATCCGCTTGCATGGTGTCTATATTATGCCTATTATGTGCCGATGGTATGCATTAGAGGCGCATACAGGAGAAACACCTATGCCGCGACTTACTGTTGAGTTTCCCGAATCGACCAACGAGGTACTCGAGAAACTGGCCGAGGAGGAAGGAACCACGAAGCGCGAAATCCTGCGGCGAGCTCTGTCGATTTACAGCACGCTCCATGATGAGGGCGTCCGCATCGGCGGGAATCGCAATGTTGTGATCGTTGACAAGGATGGCGACAAACTGATAAAACAACTCGTCTTCTGACCGATTCGGGAAGGGGCTGCAATGCCGGGCGAGTCTGACAAGCGGAACAATGCGCAGGCCGACGCCGACGCCGGGCCAGATGGCCTGACCATCAAGAGAATCCTGGACGCGCTGCCGCGGGGGGAGGTGAAGAAGGACTCCCGGATCAGCGCCAAACAGCTTCCCGCGCCCAGGACATTCACCGAACTGTACGGCGTTCTGTTCAGCGCGGCGCTGTTGGCGGCAAAGGCACGCTTCCGCCGATAACCCTATTGGGAGACGAGGACTGACATGGCAGACGCGAACACAGTTCCCCCAAAGGCCACGACCTTGCGCGAAGCAGCCGCTCAGACTTCGCCCCAGCCGCTGGAATCGGGCGATCCGCGGTATGTCGATCTCTCCAAGCAGCGCCAGTGCAAGCAACTTGCCCAGATGCGGGTGCATATCGAGCAGCAGGACGCCGAGCAGAACCGGTTTGCCTGTGTCGCGTTCATCGGGCATCGGGGCAGCGGGAAGTCGACCGAACTGCTCAGGTTGGAGCATGACCTTTCCAGCCGTTTCACGTCGGTCCACCTGTACACCGACGAGGACCTCCTCGGCGACTTCGACTACACCGATCTGCTGCTGTGGTTGACGGAAAGCCTTGTTCGGCACTTTGCGAACACGCCTGGTCTGCGCCCGCTCGACGAGCGCCTTCTGAGGGACGTGGCCGAGTGGTTCGCGGATAAGACGCTCGAGGACGCCGTTCAAGTGAAAGCGGAGGTTGAGGCAGGCGTCGAGGCCAGGGTGGGGATTGGCTGGTTCGGAATCGGGCTGCTTGCCCGCCTGAAATCCATGGTCAAGGGCAGCACGGAAAGACGGCAAACGATCCGGCAGAAGCTGAGAAGCTATGGGAGCGAGTTGATTGAGAAGGTCAACCTGCTGCTGGACGACGCGGCCGCCAAACTGAGAGCCGTCAAGAAGGCGCCGGACCTTCTGATCGTGCAGGACAACCTCGACCGCCTGTTCACGGAAACGGCAAGGCGGCTGTTCTTTGACGCCGGCGATCTGCTGAAGCGCCTTCACGCCCACATGATCTTCACCGTGCCGGTGGCCATCGTGCTCTCTCCGTGGGACATCAACCGGGTGTTTCAACCGGTCTTCACCATGCCGATGATCAAGCTGCGTCGCCGGGATGGGCGGGAAGTGCGCAAGGCCGTCGACGGACTCGTCAAAGTGCTGGCGGAGCGAGTGGAGATAGACGCGGTGTTCGAGTCCAGGGCCAGTGTGCGCCTTCTGGCGCGGTCGTCCGGAGGGAGCGTCCGCGACCTGATTCGCCTTCTGAGTTACGCACAACTCGCGGCCGCCGGCGACGGGAAGCAGAAGATCGACGCGGCCAGCGCTCGCGATGCCGTGAAGAAGCTCCGATTGGACTATGAGAAGTTGCTCATACCGGGGCAGGCGTATTACCCGGTCCTGGCCCTGATACACCGCGACAAGGAACTCGCGCTGCCGCCGGATGGTTCCATTCCTTCGCCGGAACAGGTGGATCGGGCGAAGGCATTCCTCAGGGACTTGCTCTTCAACGGCGCGGTGCTGGAGTACAATGGCGATCGGACGTGGTACGACGTTCATCCGGCGATCACCGACATCCAGGGATTCAAGGATGCCTTCGCGGCTATCGAGAAGAAAGCGATCGGCAGCGCCCCGCCGCCCCGGTGACGCTCCAGGGGAGCATGCGCGCGAGTTGCGGGGGTTGGTCCATGCGCTCTCGGACGCCGAGGGCTTCCGCCTTGTTCTCGCCACCTACCAGGACCACGCCCTTCGCGACCGCCTGATCGAGCGATTGGCCGCCGAACTGGCGGAGCAAGGGATCAGACTTCAGTCAGTGGACTTCGGCGGGACCGGCAAGGACCAGGCGCTGCTGGATATGCTGCGGCGCGCTCGCGGAAGCAGTGCATCCGGCGAAGGGCTGGTCCTGTCCGCCACTGGCCTGGAGGCCCGAGTGGACCTGTTGGGCCAGGACGAGAAGGCGTGGAGTTTCCTTAAGGATGCCAATTTCCACCGGGAGGTCCTTGCCAAGGAAGTCCCCGTGCCGATGGTCTTCTGGCTTAGTCCGATGGGTACGGCGGCGTTTGCCCGGCACGCGCCTGACCTGTGGCATTGGCGGGTGGCCACCTTCGACTTTCCCGGGCTCTCGGTGGAAACGCGGGAGAGCGGCGGGATAGCGCGGTCTCTCTCGTTTGAGACCGCCAGATCGCTGCCCGTGAGCGGCCAGGGCGAGCGGATCGCCGCCCTGCGCGAGTCGGTCCTTGAACTGGTTCATCTGAGCGATTCTCGCACACTTACCCCTAATGAACTCACAAGGAAGGCGGCACTCCTTGGGGAACTTGGCGTTGCCTATGCCGCGGCGGGGAATGCGTCTGACGCCAAGGCATCCCTGGACGAGGCGCTGGGCATCTATCGCGAGTTGGCGGCGGCGCATCCGGCGGCGTACCGGCCGAACGTGGCCGGGACGCTGAACAACCTGGGCAACGTGCTGGACGGTCTGGGCGAGCGTGACGCGGCGCGAAAGGCGTACGAGGAGGCGCTGGCGATCTATCTCGAGTTGGCGGCGGCGCATCCGGCGGCGTACCGGCCGGACGTGGCCATGACGCTGAACAACCTGGGCATCGTGCTGGGCGCTCTGGGCGAGCGTGACGCGGCCCGGAAGGCGTACGAGGAGGCGCTGGCGATCTATCGCGAGTTGGCGGCGGAGAGGCCGAAGGCATATGGCGCCAACTTCGTGACTGTCTTGCGCAACTACGTCAAGGTAGCGCCGGAGACGGGCGCCGATCCATGGTGGGCGATGTGGAAGAAGCTCTCGGCCGCGGGAAGCCCGGATGGTCCCGCCGAGGAAGGGGGAGCAGCGTCCTGACGGCGGGCGACGAGGGCGATACAGTGACGGGGTGGCGCAGGAAGAGGAATTGACCGCTGCCGGATCGGTTGAACGGCGAGGTTCGGGGTTCGGAGGGGTTCGGACACGCCTCAGGCCCGGTTGGCGGGTTTAACCGAATCCGCGTCGGTTGAGCGGGCTGCGGAACGCGGGGGGTGCGAAAGCAAGGGGGGTGCCGCCGGGGCAGTGGGGGAGGGCTTGGCGGATGGGCTTATCCACTCTTGAACGAGAAGTGGGTGGAATCACCCATTGACGCCCTACTAATAGACGCTATACTCAGAGTGTATCCAACATATGGTTCTTGGGCGAAGGGGCCTGGAACAATGCAGTGTCCGTTTTGCGGACAGGATAGCGACCGCGTCATTGACTCGCGTAGCAGCGAAGGGGGGAGGGTCGTTCGCCGCAGGCGGGTCTGCCAGAGCTGCAACCGGCGTTTCACGACCTACGAACGCGTCGAGGAACTCGTTCGCGTGACGGTCATCAAGAAGGACGAGTCCCGCCAGCCGTACGACCGCCAGAAGCTGATGGCCGGGCTGGAGAAGGCGTGCTTCAAGCGGCCGGTGACGGGCGAGCAGATTCGGTGGATCGTTGACCAGACCGAGGAGGAGATCTTCCGCAAGTACGAGAAGGAAGTCCCCAGCGTGGTGGTCGGCGAGACGGTGGGTCGTCATCTTCGCGAGGTGGACAAGATCGCGTACATACGGTTTGCGTCGGTGTACCGCGAGTTCCAGGACGTGGGCGAACTGATCCAGGAAGCGCAGGACGTGCGGGACGAGGTCAAGACGCCCGCGGGACAAAAGGACCTGTTCGAGGCGCCGACGGAGAAGAGCGGGGCGTAGTAGAAGAAACGCCGGGAAGCAAGCGGTGTCGGATGCAAGTTGGTTCCAACGATCGGTATCCGGCATCCGGTATCCGGTCAGCAAGGAGTATGAGCGTGGACGGATCAAGGACGATCCGGGTGTTGAAGCGAGACGGAAGCGAAGAGGGGTTCGACCGCCTCAAGTTGGCCTCGGCGATGTGGCGCTCCATGCGCCGCACCGACGGCAAGTATCGCGATGCCCTGGAACTGGCGACGGCGGTCGAGATGTTCCTCGATCGTCGTGGGCGGCGGCGGGTGGCCAGCAACGTGCTGTTCGAGATGGCGCTGAAGGTGCTGCGCCGCTGCCGCCTCACCCTCGCCGCCGGGGCGATGGAGCGGCACCGCTGGCGCCGCCAGAAGGCCCGCGCCGCCCTGCGGCTGCGCCACGGAGGCGGCGAGGTGACCGAGTGGGAGAAGGCCTGGCTGGCGGAGTGGGCGCGGCGGAGTTGGCTGCTGACGCGAACCACGGCGCGCATCCTGGCCGCGGAGGTCGAGGCGGAACTGCTGGCCGCGAGGCGCGGGCAGGTGGACCGGCTGGAGGTGCTTGACATGCTGGACCGGCACGTGGCCGCGTATGGGTTGGCGGATGCGGTGCCGGCGGGGCTGGCGGCTGGTTGATCGGTCAACCAGTTAACCGATCCGCCAATCAACCAAGGTGCACAATGCCGGGCAAGACGAGCGACGTGATCGAGGTGATTCGCGAGGAGGCCGACGCCGTTTACCAGCGGATCCGGCACAAGCAGAAGCCGCAGATGAAGCTGCCGGTGCGGTCGCTGTCCAACGTGCGGTACAAGCCCAAGGAAGGGCACTTCCAGCTTCGCGGCAGGAACAAGGTGCGCACGCTGACGGTGGGCACGGTCCGGACGTTCGCCCAGACGCTGAAGATGCTGGCCATGAGCAAGGACCTCATCGCCACCAGCCGGCACTCGACGAAGCGGGAGGCGTACTACCAGGCGTACAACTGGGGCGAGGCGGCGTTCGCCGCGCAGGAAGAGTCCGACACGGTGATGGACGACG
>CAYWTX010000437.1:0-13133 GCA_964461295.1 uncultured Planctomycetaceae bacterium
TCACCTTCAATCGATCTCGATCTCGCCGACTCATCTCGATCCGGTCTCCATCCCTGTTCATCCGCCTTCCTTTCATCCTTTGGGGAAAGCGGACATTCTTACTGGGCAGGAACCGGACATTACTACTGGGCTATGACAGCGTTTTCCCGAAACCTTGACACCGCTCCTGTCGATTGCGTATACTCTCCGGACTACGTTGCCGCCGGCGGGGCGCGAGCGACAGCTAACGCCTGTGCCGGCCTGATGTATAGATAAGGGAGCAGGACAGTGGCCAAGAAGGCTGATCCCAAGAAGGCTGCCGCGGTCAGGGGCAAGACGAGCGGCAACTCCCGTAAGGGAAGGGAATTAGTGAAAGCGGCTCCCGCGGGCAAGAAGACGTCCTTGAAGAAGGCTTCTGCTGTCGGCGGGGGAGCGAGCAAGGGTTCTGCCGACAAGAAAGCCAAGCCCAAGTTCCTGATGTCCGCGGAGGAGTTGGAGTTCTTCCGCGGCAGGCTGCTCGACAAGCGGCGCGAGATCATCGGCGACATGAATGGCATCGAGGCCGAGGCGCTGGGTTCGGACCGCCAGGAAGCCGCCGGCGACATCTCCGACCACCCCGCCGACGCCGGGACGGACAACTTCGAGCAGGAGTTCTCCCTTGGCCTGCTGGAGAGCGAGAGGCAGATCCTCGCCGAAATCAACGACGCCCTCGCCCGCATCGACGACCGCACATATGGCGTCTGCGTGGGCACGGGCAAGCCGATCGGCAAGAGCCGCCTCGAGGCTCGCCCCTGGTCGAAGTACTGCATCGACTACGCACGACTCATCGAGAAGGGCCTGGTTCAGCCGGGCGACTCGTCCGAGCAGTCCGACGGCGATGACGACGAGGAGGACCGGGAAAGCGACTCCGACCACGACGTCGATCACGACCGTGAGCCCGACTTGGAGGCCGACTCCGAGGGCGACAGCGAGGGCGGTCCCGACGGCGACGAGGAGTAAGCCCTGGCCGCTTGCGGCACGACGGTCCATTGCTTACGCGATCAAGCCCTGGAAGGGCGGTACAAGCCAGTTGTACCGACCTGCCGGGGCTTGGGTTTTCCAGGAGCTGCGACGTGGCTTCTTCGTCTTGCACTGCCGGAGACAGCAGACAGGCACCCCAGCCGGCCAGGGCATACCGCTCGCCGGTCGCCATCGCGACTTTTCTCGCCGTCGCGGGCGGGGGACTGGCCGCGGACCTGTGGTCCAAGCACGCCGTCTTCGAGTCGATGCTGTCGCAACCTGGCGTGGCCCAGCGGACCGGGGAGGCCCTGGCCCGCCAGGGGAACCTGTCGGCTTCAGAACTGCTGCACGCCCTGAACCTCTCTCGCGGCCTCGTTCACGGCGTCCAGATCACGCTCTCGACGAACCCGGGCGTTGTGTTTGGCTTGCCCATGCCGCGCTGGGCCGTGGCCGTGGCAACCTTCGCCACCGTGGTCCTGGTGGGGTACTTCTTCGCCACATCGCTCCGGCGCGACTGGATCGTGCATCTGGCCCTGGCGTCCGTGCTGGCGGGGGCGCTGGGCAACCTGTACGACCGGTTGCTGGCAACGGTGGCGATTCCGGGGGCCGACGCGGTGATCCGCGGCCAGGTGCGGGACTTCATCAACTGTAGCGACCTGCACTACCCGTACATATTCAACGTCGCCGACGTCCTGCTCGTGGTGGGTGTTGCTCTGCTGTTGATCCACTGGTGGCGATTGCCCAAGGCGGGGAAGGGCAGCGGGCAGCAGGTCGAGGCGTCGCCGCGGAGACCGGCGCGCCGGTGAGATGACCGGTGCGCCGTGTTCACAGCCCCGCGAAACCGCCCGGAAGGTCCCGCGCCGTTCGTCGGCGCGGTCGGGCGGCTGGCTACTGGAGGACGGAGCGGTCACTGGCCGCGGCGTCGATCCGGGCCGAGGGATCGCGCTTCGCGCGGCGGTACTCCGAGGGTGTCAGGCCGACGTGGGAGCGGAAGGCCTCCGACAGTCTCTTGCCTTCGCCAAAACCGACGAGTCCTGCGATGGTTGCGATGGAGGAATCGCTGGTGCGCAGCAGGTCCATGGCCCGCTCCATCTGGATGCGGCGTATTTCCTGGAACGGTGACCGTCCCAACAGTTGTCGGCAGGCTTTCTCGAGGGTGCGGCGGCCCATCGAGGTTGCGCGAAGCACGTCCTTCACGAAGATGCCTTCGCAGGCGTGGTCCCGCATGTACTTGATGGCTCCGCCGACCTCCTCGCCGCCGATGAGGACGATGTCGGAAGACTGCCGGCGGATGACCCCCAACGGTTGCATGACGATGGGGCCGCGGGGGGCCTTCTGGCCGCGCAGGAGGATGTGGAGGAGCCGTGCCGCCTGGTAGCCCGCCTCGCGCGAGTTTAGGCGCACGCTGGTCAGCGAGGGATTGCAGAAGTCGCAAACCAGTTCGTCGTTGTCCACCCCGACGACCGCGACGTCCGCGGGCACCCGCAGGCCCGCCTCGCGGCAGATGCCGAGCATCACCATGCCCATGTGGTCGTTGCACGCCATCAGCCCGACGGGGCGAGGCAGCCGGTTCAGCCAGCGGCGGATCTGCCGGGCACGAATGCGGCGGTCGTCCGCGCTCCGGCTGCCCTCGACGGGGCCGAAGACGTGACAAGGCAGGCCGGCGCTGCGGACGGCTTGGACGAAGCCTTCGCCGCGACGGCGGGAGAACGTCGCCTCCGGGTAGCCGACATAGGCGAGGTGGCGGAACCCGCAGTCGATCAGGTGCGCCGCGGCCAGGCGCCCGATGGCGGCGCTGTCGGGAATCACGCGAGGCAGCGCGACGTCGACGAACCGCTCGGTCACCAGCACGGTGGGAATCTTCCGTCCGTGGCGGCCCTTCAGGATGTCGGGGAAGCAGAGGATCACCCCCTCGATCGGCCCCTGAGGAAGTTCCAGGCCGCGCTCGGCCTGCTGCCAGGGGTTGTTCACGATGACCCAGGGGGCGTGCTCGCGCGTGTATCGGCCGATGCCGCCCAGCACGGCGCGCGTGACGCCGAGGAAGTTGGGCACGAGCACGGCGATTCGGGGTTGGTTGGCCATGGGTTGCTCGCCGTCCAGCATACACGGCGGGGCGCAAAAGCGGAACTGGATTTCCGCAAGTTCGCATAGACGCCCCCAGGTCGCGCGGACGATCATGGACGAGTGAGCGCGGTGTCGCTCTGTTGCCATCGGAAAGGGAAACCGCCATGCTGATCCGTCAGACTGCCCCGTGGGTCGCTGTTGCTCTGCTCGCGGCGAGCGCCGCCGCGCAGCCGCCTGAGGCGGCAACCAGGCCGGCGGTGGCCGTCCCGCAGCCGGCATGGACGGACGAGGATCTCACGGCCGACTGGCTCGTCCAGGCCCGGATGTCGCCGGAGAACCTCCGCGCGTTGGCCCGGCGCGACGCCGCAGGCGTCATCGACGGCGTCAAGAGCGGCCAGGGCGATCACCAGACCATCCCAGAAACCTGGGCCTGGTGGCAGGTCGATCTTGGTGTTGAGACATCCCTGAATCGCGTTGAGGTCTTCAACCCCAAGGCCAACACCGGCCGCAACGCCTGGTTCAAGGTGCTGGTCGCGGTGAAGGACAACGACTTCCAGGAAGTGCATTGCATGGAAGGCCCCAGTTGGCGGAAGGGCCACCTGGTGGTCTCCCTTGACGGGCGGCGGGCGCGCTGGGTGCGCATCTCGGCCGGCGGGCGGGATCGCCTGCAACTGAGCGAAGTCGAGGTCTACGGCGCCGCGGACCCGAACAGCAACCTTGCCGCGCGCGGCGTGGCCGACCAGAGCAGCTATCAGCCGCGCCGTCGCCCCCAGAAGCCTGGCTCCGCGGCGCCGGGCGCCCCGGCCGGCGCCGAATCCGAAGCCGACCAGGAGTACCCGTTGGTGTACGTCCCCACGACCGAGGCCATCGTTCGCGGGCAGAAGCTGGCGACGGCCCTTGAGACGATGGGCGTGGACGTCGCCTCGGCGCGGACGGCGCTGGCCGATCTGGCCCGGCGATGGTCCGCTCTGCCGGCGGCAAGCTCGCCTGGCGACCGCCTGCCACTGTACCTGGAGGCCCGGAAGACCGTGCGTTCGCTGGCGTTTGAGAACCCGCTCCTGCGGGACTGTGATCGCGTCCTCTTCATCAAGCGTGTTCCCAACGTGCAGACCAACGCCGCGCCGCAGTTCAACTCGGAGTACCTGCGGCCGGGCGGAGGAATCCACTCGCTGGAAGGCATGCGATCCGGCAAGGCAATCATCCGCAGTCTGACGAGCGGTTTCCCGCCGGGCAACTTCGTCGGCCTGAACCTGTCCTGGGACGCCACACGCGCGATCTTCGCCTTCGCGGCCCACTGCCCCGAGACCGCCAAGCTCAAGCACCCCTATGGCAAAGAGGCCAGGCCCGAGGAGTCCTACTACCACCTGTATGAGATGGACACCAGGACCGGCCGGACCCGGCAGATCACCCGGGGCAGGTACGACGACTTCCACGGTTCCTATCTGCCCAACGGCGACATCGTGTTCGTCAGCACCCGCAGGTCGTCGTCCATCCAGATCAGCCGGGCGACGGCACAATCGACGCTGACGGGGACCTTGCCCGATTGCTACCTGCGATGCGGCATCTCGCAGGTCTTCACGCTGCATCGGATGGCTGGCGACGGGTCCAACATCCGCACGCTTTCGCCCTGCGACACGCACGAATGGTATCCGATTGTCGACCATGGCGGCCGGCTGCTGTACGCGCGGTGGGACTACGTCGACCGCGACGCCCGCATTTCTTTCGGCCTGTGGAGCAGCAATCCCGACGGCACGCAGCCGTCGATCGTCTACGGCAACTACACGCGGGAACCTTACTGCATCTTCGAGGCCAGGCCGGTTCCCGGATCCGGCAGGCTGGTGTTCACCGGCAGCGCGCATCACGCCAACACCGGCGGGCCGCTGGTGTTGCTGGACAACAGGACCGGCGTGGACGGCCCTCGGCCGCTGACGAACCTGACGCCCGAGGTGTGCATGCCCGAGAGCCAGGGCTTTCCGCTGACGTACTACCAGGCCCCCTGGCCGCTGTCGGAGCAGTTCTTCCTGTGCGGCTGGAGCGCCCGGCCGTTGACGATCACCACCTTTGCCAGTCCATCGCCGGCCAACGACCTGGGGGTTTACCTCTACGACGCCTTCGGCAACCGCGAGCTGCTCCACCGCGACCCGAACATCAACTCCAGCACGCCGATTCCCGTGACCCCCAGGCCCGCCCCGCCGCGGCGGAGCGACATGCCGCTTTGCTCTGACCCGGCGCCGGCGGGCAAGTTTATCCTGAACAACGTCTACGCGGGCCTGGACGGCATCGCGCCCGGCACGGTGAAGCGGCTGCGGATCGTCGCCGTGCCGCCGAAGGTGGTGCCAGGCTGGGGAAACCCGTCGGTGGGTTTCCTGTCGTACGAACCGGGCAAGTTCGTCCTGGGGACCGTGCCGGTGGAGAGCGACGGCTCGGCGCATTTCGTGGCCCCGGCCGGCGTTCCGCTGTGGTTCCAGGCCCTGGGCGAGGATGACCGGGCGGTGCAGACCATGCGCACGGTGACCTACCTCCAGGGCAATGAGACGGCGTCCTGCACCGGCTGTCACGAGCGCCGCCACGACACCCCGGCCAACGCCCGGCCGATAGCTACGCGCCGGGCAGCCTCGAAGATTCGCCCGGACGTGGAGGGATCCTGGCCGCTGCGGTTCGACCGCCTGGTCCAGCCGACGCTGGACCGCTTGCTCGCCGCCAAGGATCCCAAGGTCGCGAACCTCGATCTCGTTCCCGCTCGCGCGTGGAAGGACCCCA
Organism: uncultured Planctomycetaceae bacterium; assembly: GCA_964461295.1. Classification (GTDB taxonomy): domain Bacteria; phylum Planctomycetota; class Phycisphaerae; order SM23-33; family SM23-33; genus CAYWTX01. The sequence continues at coordinate 5,803 of CAYWTX010000437.1, forward strand.
AGGCCATCAAGCCCGGCACCAGCCAGGGCCCGCCCGAGACGTGGATGTGGAAGGCGACCGTCAGCTACGGCGGCGAGAAGAGCCTGTTTGACCTGGGGTGGAAGCAGGATGTCGATACCGGGTTCGCGCCGTCTGTGCCGGGCCAGTGCCTGGCCAGCATCGCGGCGATCTGGGACCGGCTGGCGGCGCCGAACGGCGTTCCCCTGACCGCGGACGAGAGGGCCAAACTGGCGCTGTGGATGGACCTGTACGCGCAGTACCGCGGCCACTTCACCGACCAGCAGGAGGCCGAGATAGCGGCCCTGCGCCAGAAATGGGCGTTTCTGCTGGAACCGGAGCCGGCGGCAAAGCCATAGTACGATGCCGCGGCCGGGTCGCCGCGGCGCAATGAACATGGCGGGAGAACATCATGCAACCGCGAGGATTGGGACTGATTCCATTCGCTCTGTCCCCACTGGCGTTGTGTGCGTCTCTGGGCGCCGCCGAGCCGCCCGGCTCGCCCCCTGCGGCCGCCGCCACACGCGGCGGCGTGTGCGTGCACGTGTGCTCCGGCGACGCGGGGCGCGGCGTCGAGCTGGCCCGCACCGGCCGGTGGATCGTCCACGCGCTGTGCGGCAGCGAGGCCGCGACGGGCAAGGCGCGAGCAGCGTTCGCCGAAGCCCGCGTCTACGGCCTGGCGTCAGCGGAGCACAGGCCGCGGCTGGAATCGCTGCCCTACGCGAATCGGCTGGTCAACCTGGTGATCGTGGACGATTGGGCGGACGCGGCCAAGCGCGGGCTGACGTGGGCCGAGTGCCTGCGGGTCACGACGCCGCGGGGCACGGTGCTCGTGGGCGGGGCAGCCCTGGACGAAGTGAAGGCGCAACTGTCGCGGCAGGGCATGGCGGTGCAGGAGATCGCCCGCGACGGCGATCTCGTGCGGATCACGACGGCCTGGCCGGCGGACATCGGCCAGTGGACGCACAATCGCTACCGCGATGCCGGCAACCAGGCGCTCGCCACCGACCCGATCAACCCGGCCACGCAGAACCTGTGGTTCCAGTGGATCGACGGGCCGCCGAATGGGGCGGGCCACCACGGAGTCATGGGCGCGATCGTCAGCGCTGACGGGCGGCTGATCACGCTGGCGGACTACGAGGCGGCAGCGCTGTTCCGCGACGGCAAGTTCTGGGGCTCCCGTCCATTCCACCAGGTGTTCGCCCTTTCCTGCCGCGACGCATTCAACGGCACCGTTCAGTGGGTGCGGCCGTGGAACGGCATCAACATCAAGAAGGCCAAGCGATCGCTGGCGGTTGTCGGCGACCGCATTTACACCGTTGAGGCCGGGCGGCTGACGGCCACCGACGCGCGCGACGGGAGCATTCTCTACGCGGCAGAGGCTTCTCACGCCGGCCAGACAACTTGTCGCTGGATGAATATCAGAGACGGCAATGGCATGTACGCCGCCAAGGCCCCCGAGAACTTCCGATTCCACTTCGATTCGTGGCTGCATTGTGACGAGAAAGTTGTCGCGGTGCATGATCCCGCGGCCCGCGACCTGTGGGTCTTCGAGGCCGCCTCGGGCAAGCTGCTGTGGAAGGGTCCGGAGGCGGTCGCGTGGGCCGCTCTCGATGGCGGGCGGATCTTCGTGGGGCTGGAGGTCCCCGACCAGGCCAAGTCCACGGAACTGCGCGCCTTCGATGCCGTCAGCGGGAAGCTGCTGTGGAAGAAGACGCCCGGCGACCTTGGCGAGACCGAAGGCGGGCGGCTCGCGCTGCACGTGGCCAGCATGGGGATGGTGTTGGCGTCAGTCGGCAAGTCCGCCACTGTCGTACTCAACGGGACAAGCGGCGAGGTCGTCCATCGTCTGGAAGCGCAGGGCGACCCCCGATTCGTCGGGGACAGGATCGTGACGGGCAGCAAGTGGTTCGATCTGAAGACGGGCGCCCTGACGGGCGAAGCGGCAAGACCCAGCCCACACGCGGCCATGGGGATGTGGGCGTGCTCCGCGGGGGCCTACACTCAGCGCCAATTCCTGGACGCATTGACCGACGGCGTGAAGCCTGCCAAAGGGCGGGATAGGCCCGTCCTCCAGCACCCCCACATGGGCAGCGCGCGGACGCACAATGTCTGCATCACGGGAGACATCGTGGCCCATGGGCTGATCTACCAGCCGGAACAGGGCTGCATGTGCGGTACTCCGTACAGAGGGGGCCGCGTGCGCGGGCTGTATGCCCTCGGTCCGGTGGAAGTCGCGCCTCCGCAGCGGGCCTTCGAGGAACCCGGTGTGTTGGAGAAGGGCCCCGCGTTCGGCAAGGTCGATGCGAAGGGTTTGCCCGACACGGCCGCCGGTGACTGGCCTATGCTCCGCGCCGACCCGGAGCGGTCGTGTTCCTCGGATGCCAACATCCCCGCCCGGATCGAAGTCCTGTGGCGCACGCCGTTGGCCGCGCGTCCCGATGCATGGGTCGTGCGCAGCAGTTGGCGGGCCCAGCACCACCACAACCAGACCATCAGCGCGCCGGTGGTTGCGGGCGGCAAAGTGTTCGTCGCTCTGGTCGACGAGCATCAGGTCGTGGCGATGGACGCCGCGGGCGGCGAGGTTCTGTGGCGTTTCACGGCCAACGCCCGCGTGGACTCGCCCCCCACGATCCACAAGGGGCTGTGTCTGTTCGGCTGCCGCGACGGCTGGGTCTACTGCCTGCGCGCCGATGACGGCGTGCTTGCGTGGCGACGGCGCATCACCCCTTTGGACCAGCGCATCCTGGTCTACGGGCAACTGGAGTCGCGCTGGCCCGTCGTTGGCTCGGTCCTGGTCAACGGCAGCCGCGCCTACGCCACGGCGGGGCATGACGAGGGCCTGGGCATCCTCTTGTGGGAGTTTGACCCGGCGACGGGGGCGACGCTGGCGTACCGCGCGGCGCCACCGTCGCAATTCCCCAACGGCATCCTCGTTCGCGGCGAGGATGGGGGCATCTACCTGAGCAGGGCGGCCGTGACGCCCTCGCCGTCCGCCGCCACGCAGCCCGCCGCGGCGAAGCGACTCGTCGGGCCTCTCAAGAGAACCATCCCCGTACTCCCGGATCACCTGATGCCGGTGGAAACGCCCATCCTCAGCACCGGAGGCACCACGTGGACAGGCCCGATGCGGGTCGGCGCACAGTTCATGCGGCAGATCTGTGCCAACCGCTGGACGTGGGACATCCAGCGCCTGATCGGCTTCACCGATCGCGGCTACAAGGCCGGCGGCCTCACCCCGCACGCGGGCTGGAACGATGCCAACGTGTCGGCCGGGGCGATCTTCCGCATCGACCCATCGAAGCTCGCGGGCGAGGCCGGCAAAGCGCTGCTCTGGCAGACGCCGGCGCAATACGACGTGTGGGCGATGGCGCTAGCGGGCGACCGGTTGGTGAGCGGCGGTCCGCGGATCGACCGCCCGGAGTCCGCTGTGCCCGCGACACAACCAGCCCCGACACGGGCGCCGTCGTATTCGGAGACCATCGTCCGGCTCGCGCAGGCCCTCCCGCGCGACAGCCAACCGGCCACCGCGCCGGCCGAACCGCCCTACAAGTCCCTGCCCGTCGGCAAGCCGGCCGAGTTGCTCTGGAACCCGGAGTTCCTCCAGTCTGAGATGATCTGCCGCTGGTTTGTCCGCCACCAGGATCCCCTGACCGCGCCGGGATTCGTCAGGGTCCATGGTGCCGCCGACGGCAAAGCATCGGCCGAGATTCAACTCGGGTCCGCGCCCGTCCAGGATGGAATCGCCATCGTCCGCGGGCACCTCTACGTGACGACGGCGGACGGGAGCGTGCTGTGTCTTGGCTCGCGGCGGCCCAACTGACGCCGGGGGCCCTGTAACGTATGGCTGCCACGTCTTCCCATGCCACTTCAGCAAGACCCACCGGCTGCCTTCGGGGTTAAGAACAAGCATGGACGGCAAACAGGCCAAGGAGACTCCTGTGCGCGGAACAGCCCGGGAATGGATCGCCGCGATGGTCGGTGCGATGGGCGCTGGGGCGATTGGTCTGGTGGTGGCGCAGAGCGCGGCCGGGCCGGCGGCGGCGCCGACTGTGACGCCGGTGGTCGCTCCGCCGGCCGTTCAGTCTGCCGTGGCCGACCTGGCGGCCGAGTGGAAAGCCCGATACGGGGAGTTGCAGCGGATCATCGCCGCGCGCGGCACGCAGCGCGGGGCGGAGGAAGTGCATCGCATCGAGTCGATGATCCTGCCGGAGGACCGGGATCCGCTGGACGTGGAGCTTCGCCGCACGGCGGCTCTACTGGTCGACGTGAAGCGCCTGGGGCCGACGCGCGACCTGGGCGCCGCCGAGGCACGGCTGGCGGAACTTCGCCGGTTGGCCAGCCAGGCGGCGCCCGACGCGCGAGCGGCGCCGGTGCCCCCGCCGGTGCCGGCGCGAAGCAATGCTCCCTCGGCAGCGGCGGCGCGCGGGTCGGCAGAGCCCAATCGCTCGCCCCAGGCGGCGGCGCCGGCTGGTCCCTCCGCCGGTTCGCTCGACGCGCTGATGGACGAGCTTGGGCGAGCGGCCAATGCTCCCGCTCTTGCGCCAAGGGCCCAGCCCCCTGGCCGCCCGGCCGGGAGCGTTGAGGCGGGCGCCGGGGGTGTTGGTGGAGGGGCCGGAGGCCGGGGGTCTGGGGACGGCGCCGCGGCGTCCGTCACGCACTCGCGAGCCGACCTGTTCGCCCGGGTCAGCGCCGTGCGGCGCGAGATCGCCTTCGCCAACCCGTTGCTGCGCGGCATCGACAAGCTCCTGTTGCTCAAGACCGCCCGCAAGCGCCCCGGGCATTGCTGCGACCAGTTCTTCGGCACGCATGTCGGCGACAGCGGGCCGGTGGGGGGCATCTACACCCTCGACAACCCGTTCGGCCCGAATCCATCGCTGCGGAACCTTCTAGCCGACGCCGTCGTCCAGAACGGCCGGCTGAAGGGCCAGAAACTTGTCGGCGGCTCCTTCCTGTCGCCGGACGTTTCATACGACGGTCGCGTCATCGTCTTCGCCTACACGATGTGCAAGACCGGCGCCGGCCGCACCGTCACCATGGACAGCGCCAAGGGCATCTGGGACCCCAACGGCGCGTATCACGTTTTCCGGGTGAACGCCGACGCCAACGGGCCGGGAGGCAGCGACCTTCGCCAGCTCACCGACGGCGGGTTCAACGACTTCGATCCCTGCTGGCTTCCCAGCGGGCGCGTCGTCTTTATTTCGGAGCGGCGCGGCGGGTACGGGCGCTGCCACGGCCGCCCGGTGCCCACGTATACGCTGCACTCGATGGACGAGAACGGCGGCGACATCGTCACGCTCAGCTACCACGAGACCAACGAGTGGAATCCGTCGGTTACCAACGACGGGATGATCCTCTACACCCGATGGGACTACATCGACCGAGGCGACTGCATCGCGCATCACCCGTGGGTGATCACCCCCGACGGACGCGACGGCCGGGCCGTGCAGGGCAACTTCCCGCTGGCCCGCCAGGCGCGCCCCGACACCGAGCACGAGCTGCGGGCGATTTCGGGTTCGCGCCGGTTCGTCGGCGTGGCGGCGCCGCACCACGGGCAGAACTTCGGCTCGCTGATCCTGATCGACCCCGACGTGGAGGACGACGGCGCGATGAGCCCGCTGAAGCGCATCACGCCGGACAACAACTTTCCTGAAACGCAGGGCGGCAAGGGGCTGTACGGAACGGCCTGGCCGCTCAGCGAGGACTACTACCTGTGCGTGTACAGCGGCACGCACCGTGACGCGGTGTATCTCATCGACGCGTTCGGCAACCACGAACTGCTGTACTACGATCCCGACATCGAGTGCCTGGCCCCGATGCCCTTGGGTCCGCGCCCGCGCCCGCCGGTCCTTCCGCACGTCACCGCCGTGGGCAAGCCCGCCCAGCGCCCCGGCATCGTCGCCGACAAGGCGGGCGCGGCCCAAGGCCGCGCCGTCGTCACGTGCGTGAACCTCTACGACGGGCTGCTGCCCTGGCCCGCGGGGACGCGGATCAAGGAACTGCGGATCATCCAGCTCTTCCCCAAGGCCACGCCGAGCATGGGCAGTCCCAACATCGGCCGCTGGGCGGAAAGCCTCGCCCGCGGCGTGGTGGGCACGGTGCCCGTCGAAGCCGACGGCAGCGCGCAGTTCACGGTCCCAGCCGGCAAGACGCTGTACTTCCAGGCGCTGGACGCCAACGGTCTGGCCGTGCAGTCGATGCAGTCGGGAGCGTACTTCCATCCGGGCGAGCGGCTGACGTGCCAGGGCTGCCACGAGCATCGCTACCGCGCGCCGGCGGCGCCGTTCAACGTGCCGCTGGCCTTGCGGCGGGCCCCGTCGACGCCGAAGGCCGAGGTGCCGGAGTGCTGGCCGGTGAGCTTCCCGCGGCTGGTGCAGCCGGTGCTGGACGCCAAGTGCGTGCCGTGCCACCGGCAGAACGTCGGCAAGGCGCCCGACCTTGCCTCGCCCAATGCATCGGTGAGGGATTCGGGGGTGCCGGAGCGCCCCCGCCCGGCGGGGCAGGGCTCTGGCACGGATGCGCAGGCCGCCGGCGTCAAACCCCCGCCTCAACCCGTGCGCCGCGCCGGCGGCTGGACGCCCGCCTACAACGTGCTTTCCCAGCGCGGCTTCGGGCGCAGCGGCAAGCCGCCCAGCCGCGCCGACGTTCGCACCGTGCCCGGCGAGTTCGGCGCCGCCGCCAGCAAGCTCTACCAGATGCTCGCGGCCGGGCATCCCGGCGGCAGCGGGCCGAAGGTGAACCTGACGGCAGAGGAGATGCGCCGCATCACGCTCTGGCTGGACACCAACTGCAACTTTTTCGGCGACTACCTGAACACGGAGGCCCAGGCCGCGGGCGAGAAGGTCGTGCCCGCGTTGGAGTAGGGCGGGGGCGTGTTACCGCAGAGGCGCACGGGCCGCAAAGATGGATCTCAGTCGGACAGATGGCGCAGCACTTCATCTTCGTCCAGACCGTGCGTTTCGGAAACTGCGCGGAGAATGGCGTTGAGGGCGCCAATGCGAAGGGGCCTGTAATCCGGCACGGCGAGTCGATGGCGTCGGGGTAACTCAATCTGCAGGATCATGTGACTGCCCACTTGGTGAACCCGTCTGTAGCCGAAGGCCCTCTGCTGCCAACTCCCTTCCCGAGAGGTCCCGGGGCAGTCTCATGAGGCGGTTACCGCCTCATCGCGAACCAGACGCAGCCGGATCCGCCGCGGGGGAGTTGAGTCGAAAAAGAAGGCTTGGACGGCTTCGACGACGTTCGAGCGGAGTTCCTCCCACGTGTCGCTCTGAGTGAACATGTCCTCGCCCAGGCACTCGGCGATATATCCGCCGTCACCTTCCTGCGTGACC
>CAYWTX010000438.1:0-1991 GCA_964461295.1 uncultured Planctomycetaceae bacterium
TGTTTTCCCTTTTTGAGTAATGCCGATTTAAGCGGATCCGGCGAATTCCCCCCTAAACGCCCTCTGCATCAGCCCCTCAGACAACCCATCGATCGCTATTCCCGACGGCAATTGAGTATTACGGAGGGCTTCGACAGTTGAGGTGATATATGCGAACTGCCGCCGGAGGGCGAACGCGAGGATCGGGATTTTTTTGGATCCCGTCCGGGAGAGCAATTCACGAATTATAGATCGCTTTTTTTGAAATCTCGAATTATCAGGGTTTTTTAGAGAAAATGGATTGATTACGAGCCTGAAAAATGTCCCTAATAGACCCTTTTGGAAGGTGAACCTCCACTTTTATAGGCTGATGGACGTGGAAAAGGGAAAAAGAGGTTGTTTATTATTAAGATCTACCAAAATTTTTGTGTTGTTTAATAGGTAACACCACATTGCGAGACTAATTAACAGCTCCATGCGATCTGCAGGATCATTTATAAAGCAAATAACCATACATTTGAAAATATGACCGATGTCTCTGTATTAGTTGATTCCAGAGGTGGGAATACAAAGAAAGTGGCGGATGCTATCGCGGAAGAACTGGGTTTTAAAGCAGAGAAAATCACGACATCTCTGCCAGATGATGCAAAGATCCTGTTCCTGGGAAGTGGAACGTATGGTGGCAAACCGGGTGAAGTGATGACGAAATTCATCGAATCCGGAAACTTCTCGGGGCGTAAGGTTGCCATATTCGGCACTGCAGCAAGTCTCACTGGGGCTCAAAAAATGATCGACGCGATGACGGATATGTTAAAGCAGAAAAATGCCACAATCCTGGGAAATTATCATTGCAAAGGCAAATTTTTCTTAGTTAACTGGGGCCATCCCAACAAAGAAGACCTGGATAATGCAAAAAAGTTCGCAAGGGAAATGTTCAACAAAAGGTGAACCAACACTGTGCAAAAAAATTCATCGATTTTTGCGTAAAATACACTCATTTCTGTCTCCATTTTTAAAAAAAAATCACATGAAAAAGAAGGTTCCTGAAATTTTACTCCTTATGCCTGCCGAGGAAACTGACATTATCTAGTATTGAATAAACGGTATGGCGGGAATCCGCTATGATGAATTCTCTATCATTAATCATTTGTTTTTTAATCATCTATTATGTAAGAATCCGGGTTGTCTGCCACATAGGAAGTATATGTATGAAAAGAACCGATGTCATTGATCAGGATATGAGTGATAATCATGACCGGAAAAAAAGGGCACTTTGAAAAGGGAATCTGGGTTCTGGACAGTGAACCATTAACCCCGCAGGCAAACGGAGATGCTATTGACAAGAGGCTTTCCGAGGCGACTAAAGCCGTCATATCATCTATCGATAATGTGATGGGGGTTACCCATGATCTCGTAGCCACTGACGAGGGAAAGCAGTACATTGAAAAAACCATAAAAGATGCACAGATGCAGATCCAGCAATCCTTTGATGCGATCATCAGCCGTGCAAAAGCCGAGCTCGATAAAAAAATGAAACGGTAACACCACCACCATTTTTTTATTGTCGGTGAATCCAAATGCTGCGTTAAAGCGCGAAAAATTATTATTTTTTACGTAAAATACGCTCAATTCGGTCTCCATAAATATCCGGATTTTTCTTTCTCGCAGGGAAAGCCGTAAAGCCCTTTCACAACATCCTGAATGAACACGACCCGGGTTTTGGCATTCCCGGGAGGGGCTGAACCTGAATCCCATCATATGAAAGACAAGATTTAACGTGGTGCATCGCCATCCTCAAAGACAATGATGCGGATCACAGCAGTTGCACGCGGAAGGGTACAGGGTGTGGGATACCGGTATTTCGTTACTGACTGTACACGGGAGGCTGGTGTATGCGGTTTTGTGAAGAACAAACCTGACGGTTCAGTGCTGATGGTTGCGGAAGGTAGAGAGGAGGCCCTCGATGTTTTCCTAAAAACTGATCCGGGCTTCGTTCGAACCGGTTATCCGGG
>CAYWTX010000439.1:0-10549 GCA_964461295.1 uncultured Planctomycetaceae bacterium
GAAACCTTCGCTGGCGACGCCGCCGACATCGATTGGGCCGTCCAGTCGCCGCAGCTCGGCACGGGCCATGCCGTCATGGTCTGCCGCGAGCAGCTCCAGGCCCTCCAGGGCCCGGTGCTCGTCCTGGCCGGCGACGGCCCGCTCATCCGCGCCGAGACCCTCCGCCAGCTTCTGGCCACCCACCAGAAGGAACAGCCCGCCTGCACCCTGGCCACCAGCATCCTGCCCGACCCCGCCAGGTACGGGCGCATCGTCCGCGACGAAGCCGGCAACGTCGCCGGGATCGTCGAGTACCTCGACGCCACCGATGCCCAGCGGGCCGTGCGCGAAGTGAACGTGTCCGTCTACTGCTACGACGCAGCCGAACTGCGTTGGGCCATCGAGCACCTGACCAACGACAACGCCAATGGCGAATACTATCTCACCGACACGCTGTCGCTGCTGAAGGCCCGGGGCCGCAAACTCGCCGCCGTCGCGGCCGTGCCGCCCGAAGAGGTCCTCAGCATCAACACGCTGGAGGAGTTGGCCGAGGTGGGGCAGATCCTCCAGGAGCGGCAGGCGGGGCGCCGGACGTGCGGTTGCTGCCTCGGGCGGCAGCCCGGGAGGGCCGCGCAATGATCGGCTCGAACCTGAAGCTGTTCACCGGCCGCGCCCACCCCAAGCTGTCGCAAGCCGTGGGCGACTACCTGAACCTGCCTCTGGGCAGGGCTTCGATCGCCGAGTTTCCCGACGGGGAACTGCTGGTCAAGCTCGACGAGGACGTGCGTGGACGCGACGTGTTCATCATCCAGCCGACCTGCGCCCCGGTCAACCAGAGCCTCATGGAGCTGCTGATCTTCATCGACTGCGCCCGGCGCGCCTCGGCCGAGCGGATCACGGCCGTGATCCCGTACTTCGGCTACGCCCGGCAGGACCGCAAGGACGAGGGTCGCACGCCGATCACGGCGAAGCTGGCGGCGAACCTGATCGCCACGGCGGGCGCCGACCGGGTGCTGACGATCGACCTGCACGCGGCCCAGATCCAGGGTTTCTTCGACATCCCGGTGGACAACCTGTACGCCGAGCCGGTGCTCAGTTCGTACTGGATCGACCGCAAGTTGCCCAACCTGGTGCTGGTGAGTCCCGACGTGGGCAACACCAAGCGAGCCGGCGCCTATGCCCGGCGTCTGGGCGGCGAGTTGGCCATCATCAACAAGCGCCGCGTGAGCGGCAAGACGGTCGAGGTCGGGCAGATCATCGGCGAGGTCAAGGGCAAGACCGTCCTGATGATGGACGACATGATCTCGACGGCCGGAACAATCACGCAGGCGGCGCGGCTGTGCAGGGAGCACGGTGCGGAGCAGATCTTCGTGGGTGCGACGCACCCGGTGCTGTGCGGTCCGGCGGTGGAGCGGCTTCGGGAGGCGCCCATCGACGAGGTGGTGGTGACCGACACGATCCCGGTGGACGACGAGAAGGCCGACGCGATCGGCAACTTGCGGATCCTGAACGTTTCGCCGCTGATCGGCGAGGCGATACACCGTATACACAATGACGAGTCCGTCAGCAGCCTGTTCCTGAAGGACAGCGGCGGCCGGTAGGCCTCGCGACGGCTGCGGCGCGGGAGTATTGGACCATGGCACAGTTGAAGGCGAACAAGCGAACCGGAAAAGGCACTCACCAGGCACGGCGGCTGCGGAAGCAGGGGCTGCTGCCGGCGATCATCTACGGCCACGGCGAGCAGCCCGAGCCCATCAGCCTGAACGGACACGAGATGGCGCTGGCGATCAAGCACGGCGAGCGCGTGCTGGAGGTGGACATCGAGGGCGCCAGCCAGCACTGCCTCATCAAGGACCTCCAGTGGGACATCTACGGCAAGGACGTCATGCACGTGGACCTGTACCGCGTGTCGCTGGACGAACGGGTCGAGGTGACGGTGCCCATCGTGCTGCGCGGCACGCCGGCCGGCGCTGCCGACGGCGGCGTCCTCCAGCAGATCATCAGCGACCTGACGATCGAGTGCATCGTGACGTCGATTCCCGAAGACATTCGCGCGTCGGTGGCCTTGATGAAGATCGGCGACGCGCTGCGGCTGAAGGACCTCAAACTGCCCGAAGGCGCGGTGATGAAGGGCGACGGGGAGGCCATCGTGGCGTCGGTGACGCAGATTGCCGAGGAGGCCGCCGCCGCCCCCGCCGCCGCCGCCGAGGGTGCCGCCGCCGAGCCGGAAGTCATCGGGCGCAAGAAGGAAGAGGACGAGGAAGAAGGCGCCGAGAAGGCGTAGCCGTAGCGGACCCGCGACCGGCTCTTCCGCTTGCGGTTCGCGGAACGCTGCTCCGGCAAGGCGTCCTTCATCGCGAGTTGAATGCTGCAAGGCGCGGACAGAAGATTGTTCGTGGTGGGCCTGGGCAACCCCGGGCGCCAGTACGCCGCCACGAGGCACAACGTGGGCTTCCGAGTTGTCGAAGCCCTGTGCAGGCGATGGGACGCCGGCGCCCCACGCAACGGCTTCGGCTCGCTGGTGGCCGAAGCGCGGCCCTCGCGGCCGGACGAGGGCCAGCGGCGCGTCGTGCTCGTGCAGCCGCAGCGGTACATGAACCGCTCGGGCTCGTGCGTGCGTGAGATGGCGGCCTTCTACCAGGCCGAGCCGGGCGACGTGCTGGCGGTGCTGGACGACATGGCGCTGCCGGTCGGCCGCCTGCGGGTCCGGGCGGAAGGCTCCTCCGGCGGACACAAGGGACTGGCCGACATCCTGGCCGCGATGGGCACGACGTGGGTGCCGCGGCTGCGGATCGGCATCGGCGCGGCGCCGGCGTACATGGACGCGGCCGACTACGTGCTGGCGGCGTTCGGCGAATCGGAGCGGGAAGAGATCGACGCGGCGGTGGCCGCGGCGGCGACGACCGTGGAAGATTGGGTCTTCCACGGCACGGAATACGTGATGGCGAAGTACAATCGCGCGTCCCTTGGGGACGCCGAAGAGCGAAGCTAACAACGGGAAGTGACGCGATGAGCGAGAGAATCAGGACGTACGAGGTGATGTTCCTGCTGGACGCGGGCAATCCGGACTTCCAGGCCGCCAGCGAGCCGGCCCGCACGCTGCTGGAACGCAACAGCACTGAGATCATGGCCCTCAAGCTCTGGGACGAGCGGAAACTGGCCTACGACGTGTCCGGGCGACGGCGCGGCCTGTACGTGCTGGGCTACTTCAAGGCCCGCACCGAGCAGATCCCCACCCTGGAGCACGACTGCCTGCTGGACGAACGCATCCTCCGGATGCTGGTGCTGAAGCACGACAACGGCGTGAAGCAGGAAGTGATCGACGCCCAGACGCCCGCCCAGACGGGCCGGCGCGACGAGCGGCGCGAGGACGAGTACGAAGGACGCGACCATCGCCCCCGCCGCCGGCGCGAGGAAGAGGAAGGCTTCGTCGCCGATGAGATCCCCAGCGCCATCGTCGACCTGGACGAGAAGGAATAACGCCGTTTCGTGCGGCGCTCCGGAGAACTCCGAGGCCCGGGGACGTGTGCCCCCCGGGACCGCCGGATCACGACGTGGAGTGGTTCGATCCGGCGCGTCGTTGAGCGTCTTGCGGCTCGGTTGATTGGTCCCGCCGCATAGGGAGCAATTATGGCCAGCTACAACAAGGTCCTCCTGGTGGGCAACCTGACGCGCGACCCGCAGCTCAGCGTCCTGCCCAGCCAGACGTCGGTGGTGGACTTCGGCCTGGCGGTCAACCGCAGGTGGCGAGGCCAGGATGGCCAGCAGAAGGAAGAAGTCTGCTTCGTCGACTGCACGGCCTTTGGCAAGACCGGTGAGGCGATCAACACCTACATGCGCAAGGGCCGCCAGATCCTCGTGGAAGGCCGGCTGCACCAGGACACGTGGCAGGCGCAGGACGGCACGAAGCGAAGCAAGCACAAGGTGGTCGTCGAGAACTTCCAGTTCCTCGACAGCGGGCAGCGCCAAGGCGCCCCGGCGGGCGCTCCGGGCGGCGCCCCGGCGGGGGAGGAAGGCGACTACCCGCCGCAAGGGCAGCCGCCGCCGCGGCGGACGTACCAGGCCCCCCCGCGGCCGGGACCGGCGCCCGTTGCTCCCCGCCCGGCGCAGGAGCAGCCTCCGCCGCCGCAGGATGAACCGCCGCCCCCGGCGGCGGATTACGACCAGGAAATGACCGGCAGCAACATCCCGTTCTGAACAGAAGCTTCCAGCCGCCAGCTTCCAGCCGATCGCAGGCAACGCGGATACGGACGGCTGGTAGCGGGTAGCTGAAAGCTTTTACAGGAAGAGGACAATGGCAAGAAGAATGATGATGAAGGGCAAGGGCAGAGGCGTCTCGAAGCGGTCGAAACGCAAGGTCCGTTTTCGCGAGCAGGCCAAGTGCCGGTTCTGCCGGCTCAAGATCGACGAGGTCGACTTCAAGGACATCCCCACGCTGATCAAGCTGACCACGCAGCAGGCGAAGATCTTCAGCCGCAAGCGCAGCGGCAACTGCGCCAGGCATCAGCGCAGCGTGATGCTGGCGGTGAAGCGAGCCCGGTACATGGCCCTGTTGCCCTACGTGAGCTAGGTCGTTCGGCGATCCGGCGGGCGTCCCGCGGCGGGGCCCCGCCCGCTCCCTCAGGCAGCGCGTCGCCGTCGCCGCCGCCGTGCCTTGGAAACAACACGCGAGGATACTGGAATGAAGGTCCTGTTGAGAAGAAACGTGCCCGGACTGGGCAAGATCAGCGAGGTCGTCGACGTCAAGGCGGGCTACGCCCGCAACTACCTGCTCCCGCAACGCCTGGCCGTGGAACCCACCAAGACCAACACGCGCAAGGTGGAAGCCGAGAAACAGGCGTACCTCGAGGAGTTGGCCCGCCTTCGCGCGCAGATCGAAGCCCGCGCCAAGCTGGTGGACGGCAAGGAAATCACCATCGCCGCCCGCGCCAACCAGGAAGGCCAACTCTACGGCTCCGTCGGCCCGGCGCAGATCGTCGCCGCCCTGGCCGAGAAGGGCCTGCACGTCGAACCCGAGAACGTCGCGCTGGGCGAGCCGATCCGCAAGCTCGACAAGTACGACGTCGACCTGAAGTTCGGCGAGGGCATCGCCGCCAAGATCGTCCTGTGGGTCGTCCCGATCCGCGAGGACGGCACGGTCGGCGAGACCGTCGCCGCGCCCGCCGAGCCCGAGACGCCCGCCGAGGGCGAGGACGCGTAATCGCCCGCGGCACGATGCGCCGCCCCATCGCCCGGTTGTCGGTACCATGCGCCGCTTCACGGCAAGCCCCTTCGATGCGCGGTCACGTGCGGTAGGGGCTCGCCGTGAGGCGGCATTTGCTTCCTGTCGCCGATTGCCTTTCGCTGACAGCCCCGTATAATCGCCCCGGTCTGGTTCTGAGCTCCGGTATCCGGTATCGCGGCAAGAATGAGCACGCTGAACACATCTCCCGCGCAGCGACCTTCCGCCCGCCCCGCCGGGCCGGATATGCCGCAGCGCGTGCCGCCCCAGGCCATCCAGGCCGAGGCCTGCGTGCTCGGCTCGATGATCCTCCACGGCCCCGCCATCGACGTCGTCGTCCAGATCCTCCGCCCCGAGCAGTTCTACCGCCCCGCCCACCAGACGCTCTTCCAGATCCTCTGCGAGATGAGCCAGGCCGCCAAGCCCATCGACCTGGTCACCCTCCGCGACGAGCTCGACCGCCGCAAGCAGCTCGAGGCCGTCGGCGGCATCGAGTACCTCGTCGAACTGGTCGAGGGCGTTCCCACGGCCGCCAACGCCGAGTACTACTCCAGGGTCGTCCGCGACAAGGCCCTGCTGCGCGACCTGATCCTCGTCGGCACCGACATCGTGCAGGAGGCCTACGAGACGCATGAGGACGCCGGGGTCGTGCTGGACCGCGCCGAGCAGAAGGTCTTCGACATCGCGTTCAGACGCGTCGGCGACGAGGCCGTCACGATGGAAGCGCTCATGGAGAAAACCTTCCACGTGCTGGAGAACCAGTCCGGCGAACTGGTCACCGGCCTGGGCACCCCCTACCAGAAGCTCAACGAGTTGACCTCCGGGTTCCAGAACGGCGACATGGTCGTCCTCGCCGCCCGCCCGTCGATGGGCAAGACCAGCGTCCTGCTGAACCTGGCGGAGTACGCGGCCATCGAGGACAAGGTGCCCATCGCGTTCTTCTCGCTGGAGATGTCCAAGGAGCAGCTCGCCCTGCGGCTGCTCGCCAGCCACGCGAGGTTCGACCTGCGCAAGATGCGCCGCGGCATGATCGGCCCCGAGGAGTGGACGCACCTCCAGACGGCCGCGGGCGACCTCTACCACGCCCCGCTGTTCATCGACGACACGGCCCTGCTGACGGTGCTGGCGCTGCGGGCGAAGGCCCGGCGCCTCAAGGCCGCCCACGACGTCAAGGCGATCTTCGTCGACTACCTCCAGCTCATGACCTATCAGGGGCAGTCCAACAGCCGCTGGGAGCAGATCACCGAAATCAGCCGCGGCATCAAAGCCCTCGCCCGCGAGCTGGAGGTGCCCGTCATCGTGGCCGCCCAGCTCAACCGCGGCCCGGAAGACCGCCCGACGCACCGCCCGCGAATGAGCGACCTGCGCGAATCGGGATCCATCGAGCAGGACGCCGACGTGGTGATGCTGCTGCACAACGAGGACTACTACCACCGCGGCGAGCCCGACTACGTGAGCAAAGACATCACCGAGATGATCATCGCCAAGCAGCGCAACGGCCCCACCGACACGGTCTATCTCCGCTTCCAGCCGAACTTCACCCGCTTCGAAGCCGCCGCGTCCGATTCGGCGGGCATGTAAGAAGTGCCGGGCGACGGAGAGGGGACCGCGTCCTGCTTGCCGACACTCGACACTCGACACTCGACACAAACCCTCTTGCTATTGCCTCCGCCGCTCGCTTAAATCCGCAAAAGGGCTTCTTGCCGGGAGGTCCCAATGCTGGACAGAGTGGTAGGTGAAGGTTTCACCTTTGACGACGTGCTGCTGCTTCCGTCGCGGTCGAACGTGACGGCCTCGAAGATCGATACCTCCACGAATCTCACGCGGAACATCCGCTTGAACATCCCGCTGGTCTCCGCGCCCATGGACACGGTGACCGAGGCGGCGCTGGCCATCGCGCTGGCCCAGGAAGGCGGGCTGGGGTTCATCCACAAGAACCTCTCCGTCGAGGCCCAGGCCCGCGAGGTGGAGAAGGTCAAACGCAGCGAGAGCGGCGTCATCACCGACCCCATCACGCTGCCGCCTGGCGAATCGACGGCCACCGCACGCACGCTGATGCGCAGCCACGACGTGTCGGGCTTCCCCATCGTCGGCGAGGGCGGCAAGCTGCTGGGCATCCTCACCCGGCGCGACATGAAGTTCCTCTCCGGCGACCGCCGCATCGAGGACGTGATGACCAAGACCAACCTCGTCACGGCCGCGCCGGACACCTCCCTCGACCAGGCCGAGAGGATCCTCGCCATGCACAAGGTCGAGAAGCTGCTGCTGATCGACGGCGAGGGGCGGCTGGCCGGCATGATCACGATGCGCGACATCGACAAGATGCGGCAGTTTCCGCGGAGCTGCAAGGACGCCCGCGGCCGGCTGCGGGTCGGCGCCGCCATCGGCTTGATGGAGTTCGACCGGGCCGCGGCGCTGGTGAAGCGCGAGGTGGACGTGCTGGTGATCGACACCTCGCACGGGCACAAGGACATCGTGCTGGAGACGATCCGCCAGGTGAAGGCGGCGCACACGATCGACGTGGTGGCGGGGAACATCGCCACGGCCGCCGCGGCGGAGGACCTCATCGAGGCCGGGGCCGACGCGCTGCGGATCGGCATCGGCCCGGGCGCCATCTGCACCACCCGCGTGGTGACCGGCGTGGGCGTTCCGCAGCTCTGGGCGGTGGGGCAGTGCGCGGCCGCGGCCGACCTCCACGGCGTGCCGGTCATCGCCGACGGCGGCATCCGCCACAGCGGCGACATCGCCAAGGCCCTGGCGGCCGGGGCGTCCTGCGCGATGATGGGCAGCCTGTTCGCGGGCCTGGAGGAGAGCCCGGGGCAACTCATCCTCTACCGCGGGCGGCGGTTCAAGACCTACCGCGGCATGGGATCGATGGACGCGATGGCGGCCGGCTCGGCCGACCGCTACGGCCAGAAGGGCGTGGACCGCGGCAAGTTGGTGCCCGAGGGCGTCGAGGGCCGCGTGCCCTATCGCGGCACGCTGGGCGATTTCGTCTACCAGCTCATCGGCGGGCTGCGCAGCGGCATGGACCACTGCGGCGCCGACACGATGGAGAAGTTCCGCACGCAGACGAAGTTCATCCGGGTCTCGCACGCGACGGTGATCGAGAGCCACCCCCACGACATCCAGATCACGCACGAAGCGCCGAATTACACCGGCGGCGCCGGCGACGAGGAATAGACTTCAAGACTGGCAACGCGGTCCTCGGACCGACGCGACCGGGGCGACACGCCCCGGCTCTGTCGGTTGGCTTCTGTACGACAATCGAAAGGACGAACGACGATGATGCGGCAGGGCTGCACGGTCGTGATGCTCGTTGCGGCGGCAATGGCCGCCGGCTGTGGGCAGATCGCCTCCGGCAAGTCGCGCTCCCTGGGCGCGGTGGACTACTCGCAGGCCTTCGCGGCCGCGGCCGAAGTAATGCGCCAGAACTACTCCGTCGATTCGGCCGACGCCGAGACGGGCGCGATCAAGGCGAGCCCGCAGCCGGTGAAAGCCGGCCGCGAGCGGCTGATGGGCGGCTCGCCGGCCCGCGAGCAGGCGACGATGCTCGTGCGGCGCGAGGGCAACGAGGTGGTCGCCTACGCCTCCGTCGTGCGCCAGCGAATGTCCGGGCCGACCCTCCGCGACATGAGCCTGCGCACCGACACCTACGACACGGTGCCCAACGCCACGCCCGCCGAGCGCGAGGCCGCCACCACCGCCGAGCAGAACGAATCGTGGACCTCGCGGGGCCATGCCATCGACGTGGAACGCCGCCTGCTCGACGACGTGTACAAGGCGCTGCATCCGAAGAAGTGAACGAGGAAAGCGACCTCGAACCCCGAACGCCGGACCTCAATGCAGGCCCCGCCGACCGGTCCTTGCTCCCGAAGTTCGGCGTCGAACGTTCGAGGTCCGACCTGCCATGGCCTCCGTTGGTTCTGGCACGAGAAAGGAGCCCCGACCATGCCTTTTCCCATCGCACTACAGCTTTACACGCTGCGGGACCTGGCCGCCAAGGACTTCCGCGGCACGCTGAAGACCGTCGCCGAGATCGGCTATGCCGGAGTCGAATTCGCCGGCCTGCACGGCCAGACGCCCGCCACCGTCCGCGCCTGGCTCGATGAACTGGGCCTGAAGGCTTCGTCGGCCCACGCCGCCGCCGCCACCAAGGCCAACCTCCAGGAACTGGTGGACATGGCCGGCACGCTCGGCCTGGACATCCTCGTCGGCGGCTGCAAACGCGAAGCCTGGGACACGCCGGAGGGCATTCGCAGGGCCGCCGAGGACTGCCAGGCCGCCGCCGAACTGCTCAAGCCTCACGGCCTGACGGCGGCGTATCACAACCACTGGTGGGAGATGCAGGAGTTCGGCGGCAAGTATGGGCTGGAACTGTTCGCCGAGGCAGCGCCGGACATGGGCCTGGAGGTGGACGTGTACTGGGCGCGGAACTTCGGCAAGGTGGACGCCGCGTCGCTCGTCCGCCGTTGGGCAAAGCGCATCCCCCTGCTGCACATCAAGGACGGGCCGCTGGAAGAAAAGAAGGCGCACACCGCCGTCGGAAAGGGCCGCATGGACATGGCGCCCATCATCGCCGCCGCCGATGCCAAGCTCTGCCGCTGGGCGATCGTCGAGTTGGACGCCTGCGACACGGACATGACGACCGCCGTGGCCGACAGCTACCAGTACCTCACGTCGCGAAACCTGGCCAAGGGCAGGAAGTAGCCCGCGCACCCGGGAGATTGGGCGGATGGGGGGGCGACAAGTAGGGGACAGCTCCGACGCAACGCGAAGTTCTGTCGCCCTTACAGAGCTTCATGGGTATGCGAACACCTGTCCCATGGCGTTGCCCTGGGCTGTATTCTTCCGCCCTTCAGGCGGAGGATGGGCCGCCGACTAACCCCTTTTGCTTTACCGAATTGCTGCTTGCCAGAAAGACCAAGCACACCACCCGTCCCTTCATTCCCCGCGTCGGGTTTCGGTGTCGAGCGAGCCGGCTTACTTTGCCTCCTGCTTCGTGACCGCGGCGCGGGCCCGCTCTCGGGCTTCCTGTCCATGGCGGGCGCCGTCAGCGTTCCGGGCGATGCACAAGATCGAGTCGTACGTGCGCAGGTACATCCGCTCACCGTCGCACACCGGACCGGAATGCGTCCGCTCGATCTCATTCACCGCAACGAGCGGCAACGGGGGGTGCAGGCGGGCGCGGCTGGGGCGGCCGTCGCACAGGCCGCAGTGGCGGGCGATCTCCTCGACGGCCTCCCGTGCAACTGGTAAGGGATTGGGTGGAATGCCGGCGCATGGGACGGCCAAATGGTGCGTGTCGGGTGTCGGGTGTCGAAAGGGCGCCGGTTCGCGGAAGGAACG
>CAYWTX010000440.1:0-1900 GCA_964461295.1 uncultured Planctomycetaceae bacterium
TCACCTTCAATCGATCTCGATCTCGCCGACTCATCTCGATCCGGTCTCCATCCCTGTTCATCCGCCTTCCTTTCATCCTTTGGGGAAAGCGGACATTCTTACTGGGCAGGAACCGGACATTACTACTGGGCTATGACAGCGGCTGGAAACGCAGCGGGCCGAGGGGAAGTTGCCGATCATGGTCTGGACCCCGCCCCAGGCCAAGCGAATTCGGGCGATCCTCCTGGTCAGTCCCAACACCGATTCCATGTCCTTGGCCGCACACAAGGCCGTCCGTGCCGCGGCCGCCAAACACGATATGGGCGCCGTCTACCTGCGGTTCTGCCCCCACCTGGAGCTGATGGAAAAAATCGACGCCAACTCGCGCCAGGCGGTCCTGGACGCCAATCGCAAGGTGCTCCAGGCGATCCTGGACAAGGTGGCCGAAAGGACGGGGATCGTCGAGTATCGCCACGCCCCGTGGGTCCCGTTGGGCAAGTCGTCGTGCGGGCGGTTCCCATTCAACCTCGCCTGGTTCTACCCGGACCGGGTGGTGGCCGGCATCACGTGGCATGGCGAGGTGCCGCACTGGCCGACAGCGGAGTGGGCGCGGCTGAAAGGCCAGACGATCCCGTACATCAATGTCAACGGGGAGACCGAGTGGGGTGGCACATGGTACCGGCACGTGCGGCCGGGCCTGCTCAACTACCGTGCGCATGAGGGGTGGCTGCCCCACCAGGTGGTTTCGTGGGGAGTGGGTCACGGCAACTATCCCGACGAGACGTCCGGCCGGAACGACCCCGCGCCCCGCATGATGCGGGCCACCGTCTGGGACTACATGGCCCTGTGGCTGGACAAGGTGCTTGAGCTTCGGCTCCCCAAGGATGGTTATCCCACGGCCGGGCCGGTCAAGCTCAGGCAGGTCGACGACGGCGTTGGCCATTGCATCGACCCTCGGGCGCCGGAGGAACTGCTCCAGCTCCCCTACAAACCACTGGAGCGGGATGGCGACCGCTACAAGTTCGACCCGTACAAGTCGCGTTCGCCGGGCCCCGGCGAGCCGGCGCCCGAAAACCCCAAGGGACTGAAGGCCAGCCAGCTCATCCACAAGACTGCGGACATGCCCGCCGCGGAGCGAAAGAAGATGCTCTGGGTGCCCGACCGGGAGGTGGCCGAAGCGTGGTTCAAGCTCCACGCTGTTAAGGGCCAGAAGTTTGACGTTCCATAGGCGGCTGGCGTCCGTTGCGATGAGGGGGTCTGTCCGGCAGCGTAAGCGTAGGAGACACGTGAGATGCGCACAGTGATTGCTGTTCTCGCCGGCTTGGTCTTGTGTCTGTCTGGCTCGGCGGCGCCGGCGGGCGAACCGAGGGCCGACATCGGCTGCTGGATGTCGAAGGAGGTGCAGGGCCTGACGGTCCAGCAGCGGCAGGCCCTCTTCGACAGGATGGTCCAGGCGGCGGGCAGGCAGCTCGACGTGCAGTTCCTCAGGGACGTCTTCATCCAGGACCCGGCCCGCGAGGTGAAGCTCAAGGTCCTCGACGCCCACGTGGGCCGGTCCGCCGACAACTGGCGGGCGCTGAGCCGGCTGGACGAGTGGTTCTCCGAAGACCTGTTGGCCGACTACGAACTGACCTGTGCCGCCGCGGACATCGTGGTCGCACACACGGAGAAGAACCGGTCCATGGCGGCTGTGCTGGTCCAGCGACTTTCGGCCCGCACAGCCCACGAACAGGTTTGGGGGTCTTGCAGCATGGAGCCGCGTGGTAACCTATGTCCTCAGCGACAGTAACGACGCTCAGGAGGCCTACCGTTGCCCGACCATCAGTTGCCAGACATCCCGCTGCCTCCCGGATGGGCCGAGAACGTCAAGTCGGCCGTTCTCCACGTCATCTCCCTGGCCCACTTCGCTATCGTGGCGACC
>CAYWTX010000441.1:0-9681 GCA_964461295.1 uncultured Planctomycetaceae bacterium
TATCTGCTGGCGGCCGACCTGTTCCGCGACGCGGTGGACCTGAAGAAGGACCTGTTCCGGGCGTACGAGGCGTTGGTGGACGCCCACACGGCACGCAAGCGGCCGGACCAGGCCGACGCGATCATCGAGGAGTTGAGCCGCACGGCGAAGGACAAGCCGTGGGCGGACTACCTGCGCGGCAAGGCGGCGCTGGCTCGCGGCGAGACGAAGGAAGCGGTCGCGGCGCTGGAGCGGGCGATGCAGATCGAAGGCAAGGACCTGCCCAGCCTGCGGCTGCTGATTCGGGCGTACACGGCGGCGGGCCGCCAGGTCGATGCCGAGTCGACGCTGGTCAAGGCGATCCGCGACTTTCCGGCCGAGGTGGAACTGTACCGCCATCTCTTCGATGTGTACGCCATGCGGCGGCAGTTCGACGAAGCACAGGCGGTGGCGGCGCGGCTGTTGCGGCAGCAGCCCGACAGTCTGGGCGGGCGGATGATGCTGGTGGAACTGGCGCTTCAGACGGGGCGGCGCGAGGAGGCGCTGCGGCTTCTTCAGGACTTGCAGAAGCAGGCGCCCGAGGACACGGACGTGCAGCTGCTGGCTGTGCGCGGCCTGCTGGGCGGCGGCGGCGAACTGTTGGCCAAAGCGGAGTTCGAGGAGGTGTCGGACAAGCTTTCGTCGGTGATCCGGGCGCATCGGGGTCACCGGACGGCGCGGCTGCAACTGGCGGAGTTGATGTCGTCGGTGGGCAAGCACGGGGAGGCGTCGGGGGTGCTGGCGACACTGTTCGACGAGAACCCCGGCGACGCCGACGTCGCCCGGCGGTACGTGGGGATGCTGCTGCGGGCCAAGCGGCACGAAGCCGCGCTGGGGGCCGTGGAGCGGTTCCGCAAGGACAACGCCGAGGACCTCTGGGCCCGTCTGGCCCAGTTGGGGCTGCTCGCCGAGCTGAAGAGGTACGGCGAGGCGGAAACGCTGGCGGGCAAGTGGATCGCCGCCGCCGCGGGCGACACGGCCAAGGTGCTCTACCGCCAGGAATTCCTCCGCATGCTGGAGCAGGCGAAGCTGCACGAGAAGGCCCTCAAGGCCGTGGACGACTGGATCGCTTCCAACCCCGGCGAGGAACGCCTGGAGCAGTTGCGGCAGATCCGCGTGCGGCTGCTAGCCGCCGCCGGCGAATGGGAGAAGGCTACCGTGGAGGCCGAGGCGATCCTCAGGAACGACCCGATCAGCGCCGCGGCGCGGCTGGCGGCGGCCGAGGGAGTCGAGGCCAAGAAGTACGAGGAAGCGTTGAGGCTGCTGGCTCGCTGCCGCGACACGGTGGTCGGCATGGAAGAGCAGCTCCGGGCGCTCCGCAAGGCGTTGGCGGGGGCAGCCAAGCTCGACGAGGGCGCCCGCAAGGACTACGAGCAGCGGATCGGGAAGGCGCCGGAGGCGGTGAAGACGGCCGTGACGGCCGCCGTGGGCGACGGCCAGTATGAGCGGGCCCTGCGCACGGTGGACGGGTGGATCCGGTTGTCGGCCGACGCGGTCGAGGCGCACCGGGCGAGCCGGCTGATCGTGCTGGGGCAGGCGAGGGACGCCGCGAAGGCCCGCGAGGAGGCCGAGGAGTGGATCGCCCGCGAGCCCAACGCGCTGGCCCCGCGACGGATGCTGGTGGCCGTGCTGGTCGACGCCAACGACTTCGCGATGGCCGAGAAGCTCGTGGGCGAATGGCTGCGCCAGCTTGCGCAGGCCAGGGCGGCGACCTCACAGCCGACAACCCAGCCGACAGGCGTCGGCGAGACCCTCGCCTGGCTGCGCCAGACTTCCGTGCGGGTGAAGGTCCACATGCGTCAGTACGCCGAGGCGGCGGCCCTGGCCGACCAGCACCTTCGGGCGGACCCCAACGACATGGATATCCTGGGCCTGAAGGGCACCTGCCTCACCGAGCTTGGCCGGCAGGAGGAGGCCCTGGCCGTGCTGGAGAAGGCGCACGCCGCCGACCCCGACGACGCGAGCATGAACAACAACCTCGGTTACCTGTACGCCGACCGGGGGATCAACCTGGACAAGGCCGAGAAGATGTTGCAGCGGGCGCTCCGCCAGCGCCCCGGCGAGACGGCGTTCCTGGACTCGCACGCATGGGTGCTGTACAAGTTGGGGCGGCTGCGGGAGTCAGGCGGCATCTTCCGCTCGCTGGCGGAGCAGCGGGGCGGCGACGAAGTCGAGCACGAAGTGATTCTCGACCATGCCGGCGACGCGTACTGGCGCCTGGGATGGAAGGACAAGGCCCTGGAGCTATGGAAGCGGGCGATCGAGGTGGCCAGGAAGAGCAAGCGTCCGCTGCGGGAGACGGAGCAACTCCTGAAGAACGTTCCGGCGAAGCTGCAGGCCGTGCACGAAGGGCGCCCGCCGGCGGTGGCTCCGCTGGGCAGGGACGTGACGGCCCCGGCGGCGACGCGTCCGGCGGCGGACGATGTGCCGCCGGTGGACGATCCGTAACGCGAGTTGCGGATCGCCGATTCACTGTCAGAGAACGTGTTGGTGAAACGACGTCGTGACGCTGGAAGCGGCAGTTGCGGCACACGCATTCCGCGAGGGAATCCGCAATCCGCGATTCTTCTGAATCCGCAATGGAAGTCGCGGAGGCGCCCGATCGGGTGCATGGCGAGCGTTGAGGTGAACCACTATGTCAGGACATTCCCATTGGGCGAAGGTGAAGCGGGCGAAGGCGACGGTGGATTCGCGGCGCGGCGTGCTGTGGAGCAAGCTGGCGCGGCGGATCATCGTGGCAGCCAAGGGCGGCGGCGGCAACCCCGACGAGAATCTTTCGCTGCGCTACGCGATCGACGAGGCCCGTGCGGCCAGCATGCCCAACGACACGATCAAGAAGGCGATTCTCAAAGGCAGCGGCGAACTGGGGGCTGCCAGCTATGAGGAGGCGGTCTACGAAGGCTATGGCCCGGGCGGCGTGGCGCTGCTGGTGTACTGCCTGACGGACAACCGCAACCGCACCGCGCCGGAGATGCGCAAGATCTTCGAGCGCGGCGGCGGGCAACTTGGCGCGGCCAACTGCGTGTCCTGGATGTTCGAGAAGAAGGGAACGTTCGTCCTGTCCAGCGAGGCCGCCGCCGAGGACGCCCTCATGGAAGTCGCCCTCGAGGCCGGGGCCGACGATGTCACGGCCGAGGGCGACCTCTTCGAGGTCACCTGCCATCCGACGGCCTTCTCGGCTGTCCGGCAGGCCTTGGCCGACCGCAAGATCGAGACGGTCTCGGCCGAGATCGCCATGGTGCCCAAGAACACCGTGCCGGTCAGCGGCGATCAGGCCCGGCAGGTGCTCAAGCTCGTGGAGATGCTCGACGAGCACGACGACGTGCAGAACGTCTACGCGAACTTCGACATGCCGCAGGAAGTCCTGGCCGAGGCGTGAGACTGGCCGCACAGGAGGCTCCGGGTGTGAGGATCGGCATCCTCTCAGACACGCATGGGCGCAAGGCCCGGCTGGAGACGGCGCTGGAGATGCTCACGGCCCGCGGCGTGCAGGTGCTCGTGCACTGCGGCGACGTGGGCGGCATGGCCTGCGTGGACCTGATGGTCGCGGCGGGCAAGCCCACATACCTGGTTTCCGGCAACATGGACAGGGACGTCGAAGCCCTCTCCTCAGCCGCCCGCGTGGTGCACGCCCAGTTCCACAGTGAAGTGATCGAGGTGCCCATCGGCGGGGGGCGGCGCCTGGCGGCCACGCACGGCGACGACCGTCGCCTCCTGGACGAGCTGATCCAGGGCGGGCAGTTCGCGTACGTCTGTCACGGGCACACCCACGTGCGCCTCGACAAGCGGATCGGCCCGGTTCGCGTGATCAACCCCGGCGCCCTGCATCGCACGATGCAGCCGTCGGCGGCGCTGCTGGACACCGAGACCGAGGAACTGGAGTTCCTGGACGTGGAGTGAGGTCAGCTTTCCACCTTGTGCACAACCAACGTATTCGTGGTGCCGGGCACGCCGATCGGCCGGCCGGAGAGAACGATGATCTTCTCGCCGGGTTGCGCGAGGCAGGCTTCGCCGGCGAATCGCTCGGCCAGGGCGAGCACGTCGCGGGTGTGCCGCGGCGCGGCCGCCTGGCGGGCCACCACGCCGTAGTACAGGCACATGCGGCGCACGACGGCGGCGTCGGGCGCCATGGCGACGATCGGCACGGACAGGCGGCTCTTGGCCAGCACGCGGGCCGTCTGCCCGCTGGTGGAGAACACCGCCACCGCGGCCACGGCGTCGCCCGCGATGATCGCCCGGACGGCATCGGCGAGGGCGGCCGTCGTCCGCGAGGCGGGGCAGGCCACGTGCACCGGGCGCGGGAATCCCTCGTCATAGGTCTGCATCCTCTGCACGATGGCGTTCATCATCTCGACCGCCTCGACGGGGTACTCACCGACGGACGTTTCGCCCGAGAGCATCACCGCGTCGCCGTGGTCGAGCACCGCGTTGGCCACGTCGGACACCTCCGCCCGCGTCGGCGTCGGCGAGTGCGTCATCGTCTCCAGCATCTGCGTGGCGATGATGCACGC
Organism: uncultured Planctomycetaceae bacterium; assembly: GCA_964461295.1. Taxonomy (GTDB): domain Bacteria; phylum Planctomycetota; class Phycisphaerae; order SM23-33; family SM23-33; genus CAYWTX01. The sequence continues at coordinate 4,530 of CAYWTX010000441.1, forward strand.
CTTGCCCGCCCGCTGCGCCAGCAACGCCAGGCGTTTCTGCTCAGCCGGCACAGACGGCAGGTCCATCTCCACGCCGAGGTCGCCGCGGGCGACCATGATGGCGTCGGCGGCGTCGAGGATGCCGTCGATGTTCCGCAGGGCCTGGGGCTTCTCGATCTTGGCGATGATGTGCTGGCGCCCGCCGGCGGCGTCGAGGATCGCGCGGAGCTGGCGGACGTCCTGGGCCTGGCGGACGAACGACAGGGCGACGTAATCGAACTCCCGCCGGGCGATCCACGCGGCGTCGGCGCGGTCCTTCTCCGTCAGGGCCGACAACGCCATCGACGTGTGCGGCAGGTTGATCCCCTTGCCGCTGCCCAGCACCCCGCCGACCACCACGCGGCAGACGACTTCCTCCGGCGGGCGCACGCCCGCCACCTCCAGGCGGATCTTCCCGTCATCCAGGAGGATGGCCTGGCCGGGCTCGACGCAGTCGACCAGCTCGGCGAGCGTGGTGGAGATGCGTCCGGGCGTGCCTTCGATGGGCTGACGCTGGATGACGACCTCCTGCCCGACGCCGAGCAGCACGCCGCCGCCACGGACGAGCCCCACGCGGATCTTCGGCCCGCACAGGTCGCCGATGACGGGCAGCGGCTCGCCGCTTTCGGCCTCGACCTGGCGGATGTTGCGGAGGAAGGCCTCGCGCTGCGCTTCGTCGCCGTGCGAGAAGTTGATGCGGAACACGTCGGCCCCGGCCTTGGCCAGCGCCCGCAGTTTCTCCACGCTGCCGCAGGCCGGGCCGACCGTCGCCACGATCTTCGTTCGGGTAACCATGGCGGCATTGTACGGCGGGCGGCCCGGCGGAAACCAGCGAGGTCGAGCACGTAGACCGGTCCGCCTGCACGGCACCGGGTCAACTTGCGCGGCCGCGACGGCGCGCGGTCCTCCATGGGGCGGCCAGGCGAATGGGGCGGGGGTGGCCGGAGTGGATCGCGCCGGCAGGGCGATGGAGGCTGCTTGGGGTTGTCTCATTTGCGTTCGCGGAGACGGGGATTTGTTTGACATCACGGCGCGGGCGGTCGCAGAATGTTCTCCCATTCGGCTCCACCCGGAGCGTACCAGGGCGCTCGCCCCTGCGAACCACCGAATAGCTTCCGCGAGCTTGGAGTTCGTTCCGTGATGCCTGGGTTGCAGCGGTTGCACAAGGACGAGGGCGTCGCGCTCGTCCGCACACGCGACAAGGGCAAGGCCGTTCTCGCCCTGCGAGACTTCGCCGCCGGCGAGATGGTCTGCAGTTGCCCCGTCATCGTGTTGCCCTCCGATCAGGAAGTGCCCAACACGGTCCTGTCGGACTACTACATGTACTGGGATGAAGGCAATTCCGCCATCGCCTGCGGCTATGCGCAGTTCCTGAATCATGCCGAACTGCCCAACGTCCGCGTGGCGCGAGACTACGCGGCCGAGACCATGGAGGTCTTCGCGCTGCGGCCGATCCACGCCGGGGAGGAACTCACCTGCCGCTACGTTTGCGGGGCGTGGTTCACCCCGCGGCCGCCGATCGACGTCTCGCGGCTGATGTCTGTCGTCGTGTAGACAGCGGTTGGAAGGCGGGCAATCGATGACCGCGGCCGGAGTCCCGGCCGGCAGCGTGTACTGCGCCGGCGCGGCTACCGTCCGGGCGTGTCCAGGAGCAGTTGCAGGCGTTGGGCGAGATCGGGCGGGAACCGGCTGGGCCAGCCGCCGTCAATGAGGCCTGCTTCGATGAGGTCGCGCAGGTGCGTGCGATCCTTGTCGCGAAACGCCGTCAGCTTGATCCGCACCAACGCCTCCAAGCCGATAACGCGAAACTGCTCGGCCGGCTCGGACTCGGCAACGTCGGGGTTCGCTGCCGGTTCCCCCGGCCGCACCTTCTCGTTGGCAAACACCACGTGCACCGCGTCACGGGCCTTGGCTTCCGGGCCGTCGAGGAAGGTATCCATGCCGGCCGCGTGCCGGTAGATGAACCCCACCGCCTCCAGGGCCTGCTTCGCGGCGTCCAGGTCAGCCCGCCGTATCAGGATGTCGACACCCCGCGTGTTGCGCACGGCCGAGTCGTCAACGCGCGACACCCACAGCGCGACCGCGTGCCCGCCGACGACGGCATAGGGAACGCCGGCGGCGTCCAGTGCCGCTGCCGCCCGCAACAGGCGCCCGCGCACCGTTTCCACGGCGTTCACCGCCCGGTTCAGCGAGAATGGTCCAAGAGCGATCATCGGTTCAGCATCATCCTACCCCTACCACCCACGGATGGTGCTGTCGCGGGCATAGCGCTCGTCAACCACCCCCGCCGCCGGAGGAAGGGGGCTTCTTGCCCGCCGCTTTCTTGGAGTACGACGAGTACTGGTACCCCACGCCGATGATGGCCGGCACGGCCAGCAAGAGCAGCAACAGGTACTGGTTGTTGCGGAGCTGCGGCTCCAGCCGCGTCGCCAGCGAGTCGTTCACCATCAGCAGCGAGACCAGGCCGGCGACGGTCATCACGCTGCCCTGGAGGGCCGTGAAGATCGTGATGACCAGCCTGAACACCACGAACGCCAGCAGTCCCAGCGTGACCAGGCCGATCAGCGCCCCGGCCCAGGCGTACTGGAGGATGTGCTGCTGGCCGGTCAGGTGTCCCACGTAGAACCACAGCCCGTAGCCCAGCAGGCTGCCCGACAGGCCGCCCATCACGCTGACGGCGTACTTCATCAGCGGCCAGGAGAGCGTCGCGCACAGCAGCGCCCCCAGGGAGCCCGCCCAAAGCCACATGTTCTCGCCGTGCATCAGCCCGCCGACCCGCGCGCCCAGCATGGCGCCCAGCACGGCCGCGTTGGCGACCACGAGGATCTTGAAGATCTTCCACCCCTGCACGAGGTAGACCAGCCCGCAGGCCAGCAGGAGCAGCGCGACCACCAGGCCGAGCTTGGTGTCGGCCAGGTGGGAGAGGGCGTCCATCGCCTCGCCCTGCGAGGGCAACTGCCATTGCGACGTCCACGACGGCGCGGCGGCGTCGCCGGCGTCGCCGGTTGCGGCCAGCATCATGGATGGACTCATGGCGGATAGACCTCGCACAGCGGCGGGCGCGGGCGCCCGCATAGTCTCTTACTTCGGCGAAAGGGGGGCGATTTGATTATCCCAATCTTCCCATCGAGCGCGGAGACACGACGACTATAATCGTCTTCATGCGGATTCTCGTCACAGCCGACCTGCGCCACGGGCTGGTGCGGCCGCGCTTGTCGGCGCGAACCCGGATCGGCAGTGTCGACGTAGTGAACATGGGCGGCACGTGCGTGGACAAGAGGCTGGAAGTGCCGGACGGTGGTGGCCTTTCAGCCTGGAAGGCTGAGGGAATGGAGCCCGGGGCGGAGCCCTGGAAAACTGAGCGAGAAGAATCTCACCCCTGAAAGGGCGAGGGAACCCGGCGTGCTTCCGATGCCTCTTCAGGGCATATGAAGATGGGACGAAAATGCCCAGGGCGTTGCCGTGGGCTGTATTCCGCCGGCCCTTGAGGCTGGACAATGAGAACGGAGTTCGCGCCATGACGAAGATGGGCATACTGGTTCTGGGTTTGTTTGCTTGCGCTTCAACCGTCCTTGCCGAAGACCCCCCTTCGCGGATCACACCCACCGTGCGGGCGTACCAGAAGGCGCGACACGCGGTGGTGAACATCTCCTCCGAGCAGATTGTCACCACGCGTATGGGGGCGTTCGGGGCCGACATCTTTGACGAGATATTCCCCAGCCCCTTCCGCCGCGAGGTGCCCGTGCAGAATCTGGGCAGCGGCTTTCTCGTCAACCCGTCCGGGTACATCGTGACCAACGCCCACGTCGTTCGCCGCGCCACCAAGATCACCGTCACCCTGGCCGACCAGAGCAAGTTCCCGGCGGCCGTCATCAGCGCCGACGCGGCGCATGACCTGGCCGTGCTGAAGATCGACCCGCCCAAGGGCGGCTCGCTGCCTCACCTGCCCCTGGGCCGCAGCGACGACCTGCTGGTGGCCGAGACGGTCATCGCCATCGGCAACCCGATGGGGCTGGGCCATTCGGTCAGTTCGGGCATCATCAGCCAGGTGGGGCGCAGGCTGGAGTTCGGCGACGGCGTGGTGTACGAGGGGTTGATCCAGACCGACGCGCCGATCAACCCGGGCAACAGCGGCGGGCCGCTGCTGAACATCCGCGGCGAACTGATCGGCATCACGACGGCCATCCGGGCCGACGCGCAGAGCATCGGCTTTGCGATTCCGGTGGACAAACTGGCCGAGGAGTTCCCGCGGCTGCTGGACTTCGAGCGCCTGAACCGCGTTGTGTTCGGCGCGGAGATCCGCCAGCGTCACGCCAAGGATGGCGACGAACTGTACATCGCAGCCGTGAGGGCGGGCACGCCGGCGGCGAGCAAGCTGAAGACCGGCGACCTGATCATGTCGGTGAACGGGCGGCCGGTGGCGCAGGCGACGGACTACGAGTGCGCGATGCTGGAGGTCAAGCCGCCGGCGAAGGTGCGGCTGGTGTGCCGGCGCGACGGCAAGGACGGCTTTGCCGACGTCGAGGTGCTGGCCAAGCCCAGGCCCGACGGCAAGGCGCTGGGCGAACAGCTCTTCGGCATGACGCTGCGGGAGATCACGCCGCAGGTGGCTCGCGACCTGAGCCTGGCGGTGGAGCAGGGGTTGCTGGTGGTGGGGATCGACGCGGGAAGCCCGGCCGACCGGATCGGCCTGAAGCTCAAGGACGTGGTTTTCCAGGTGGGGCGGCTGTATGTCAAGGATCTCGGGTCGCTGGGGATGGTGCTCGAAGACGTGCCGGCTGGGACAGCGATGCGGATCGGCGTGGCCCGCGGCGGGATGGCGACGTGGGTTGCCATCCAGGCGCGGGGGAAGGCGGAGAAGCCCGCGCCGAAGGCGGGCAAGACGGGGGGGGGCGCTTGAGGAAGAGGGCGAACGTCGAACTTCGAACTTCGAACTTCGAACTTCGAGAGTAGGAGGGAAATAGCCAATGCCAAGAAGGGAAAGGCGAACGTCGAACGCCCAACGTCGAACGTCGAGGGTAGGAGGGAAATAGCCAATGCCAAGAAGGGAAAGGCAAACGTCGAACGTCCAACGTCGAACGTCGAACTTCGAGAGTAGAGGCAAACAGCCAATGCCAAGAGGCAAGAGGCGGCA
>CAYWTX010000442.1:0-5402 GCA_964461295.1 uncultured Planctomycetaceae bacterium
CATCACCTTCAATCGATCTCGATCTCGCCGACTCATCTCGATCCGGTCTCCATCCCTGTTCATCCGCCTTCCTTTCATCCTTTGGGGAAAGCGGACATTCTTACTGGGCAGGAACCGGACATTACTACTGGGCTATGACATGCGTGCGGGGATAGGATTGCAGGGGGAATCGTCTCGGGGGAAACTAGGGACGCGCCCTAGTTTCAAGGAGTAAAGGACAGAAGATGGTGGGATCCCCATCGGGCCATGTGTCTCGGATGGACACGGCAAGGACGCGCCGTGATGGGGGCTGTAGGTCGGCCGACGGCGAGCGGCCGCGGGCGCGCCGAACGGCGAGGCGCGAACGGGGTCCACGACCGTTCTTGCGGCGTTTCCTCAACCTGAAGGGGTGAGATTCGATAGCCCAGGGCAACGTCCTGGGAGCCCTGCGTCACAGTACGTCAAGCCCTGAAGGGGCGGGACAAACGCCGCGCGAGGCACTTATATCGCCCTTACAGGGCTTGTCATCTGCATCGCCACATTCCGAGGGCGTTGCCCTGGGCTGTCATACATCAGCCAAGAATTGGATCTCGCAGGTTTGCCCGCGCTGGACGCTGTCTGTCTCCCCTTCGGGGCTCTATGCTTAAGTCTTTGTCCACCTTGGGCTTACGCCCCAGGCTAGATCCTGATCGCCCCTTCCGGGCGAAGAGGGATGAAGTTGCTTCTGCGATTCTTCCGCAAACTCTCAGTCGGCCGAGGCGCTTCGGCCGCTGCACGGCTTGATGATCCGCGAGGTGCTGGCCTCGAAGGTGATCCACACCGACGACAAGCCGGTGGACGTGCTGGACCGCAATCTGCCGCAGACTCGCGAGGGAAGGCTCTGGGTGTACCTGGGCGACGAAGCACATCCACAGGTGGTGTTCGATTACACACCGGACCGAAAACGCGACGGGCCTGTGAACTTCTTGAGAAACTGGGGCCGGGATGCGCGCCGGTATCTGCAGGCCGACGCCTGCCCCCAGCCTCACCGTCTCGTCGGCAACCCCCATGCCGCTCGCGGCCCTGCCCGCGGGTGTGCTTGCCCGGACGCTTGCGGTTTAACCGACGCCACATCGGTTACACCGGACTGCAAACGGTATCCCAGTTACCGGCCGCTGGTTTCCGGCATCTGGCCCGGCCCTGGGCGGGTGCAGCCGTCGCCAAAGAGAAAGGGCCCGCCGATCGGCGGGCCCTTTGCTGGTGCTGGTGGCAGGTTACAGGTCTCCGGGCTTGACCACGGCCCCGCCGGCGGCGGGCGGGGCAGCTTCCGTGGCGCCGCCGGCCGCGCCGTGCGTGAGCGACTTCACCAGGCCGATGCCTTCCTTGATCAGTTTGGTGGGCACGAACACCACCACGTGGGCACTGACGCCCGTGGTACCCGACGCGAGGAAGACCGGCGTCGTCGTGGTGATCTTCGCCGCCGGCGCCTTCTCCTCGGGGTCCATCTTCTTCATGCCGGCCACGATCAGGTCGTACAGGTTCGCCGCGTTGAACAGCACCAGGCCGGTCTTCCGCGCGGGCAGGTAGCGCAGGGCGTCGCCCAGGGCGGCCGCGGCCGCGATGCCGCCCTTGCCCGCCGCCGCCTTGAGCGTCTCGCCCATGAACGCCGCGCCGCCGCCGAAGGTCACCACGACGGTGTTCTTGCCCACGGCCGCAACGCGGAACCGCAACGCGTCCTCGCCGAGCACCTTCTTCATCTCGGCGCGGTCCTCGGGCTTCATCTCGTTCATTTTGGGATGATCGACGATCACCGCGTCCACGGCCGTGCCGGCGACGGTGTCCACGGCCTTGACGTACTTGATGCTGAGTCTGGCCACTTCGTTGGCGTCGGGCGTGCCGGCGCCCGCGGCGGCTTGCTTCACCAGCGTTTCGACCAGCGACACCTTCAGGGCGATCAGGCCCTTGAACGCGTCGGCGTCCTTGACCCCCAGCACGTACGCCACGCCGAACAGCCCGCTGCCTTCCGGCGCGCCGCCACCCACGAACTGCACGCCGGTGATCTGGCCGAGCATGTCGGCCGCCAGCTTCTCGGCGCGGGCCTTCGTCTCCGGCGCGACGGCCTTGAACAGGTCGCCCGCCAGCAGGTCGCGCACCAGATCCTGCGCGCTCTTGATGCCCTCGGCGTCGACGTTGGCCGTGCCGCCGCCGGCCAGCACGTACTTCAGGTCCGGCAGCATCTCCACGCCCGTGCCGGTCATCGGCTGGGCCGACGCGATCGACTTGGCATAGACGCTGCCCGCCTTGAAGGAAACCATCTCGTCAAGAACCAGTCCGGTCTCGCCGATCCGCGCGGCGACCGTCACGGCCGTCATCTGGCCCGTCATCTTCTCGATGAACGCCAGGTAAGTCTTCAGTAACGGAGCGATCTGCGGGGGCATCTCGGACTCGTTGCTCATCTGCTTCTTGGCCTCGGCCATCGCCTTGTCGATGATCGGGCTCAGCACCTTCATGTTCAGGTGCAGGGCGATCTCGACATCGCCGAGCAGCTTGGCCTGTTCGGGCGGCAGGTCGGCGGCGGCCGATTTCACGGCGGGGTCCATCGCCGCGTCGAGGGCCTTCTCGTTGGGGCTGAGCGCGACGTAGTTGCCGAGCTGCGCGGCGAACATCGGCCCCGTCGGCAGCGTGACCGTGAAGTACTTGCCCGCCTGCGTGGGCTTGTACGCCGCGAGCATCTTCTCGATCCCCTTGCCCGGCATGAGGATCAGGACCGGCAGCTTCGGCTGGGCCTTGGGCTGGGCGTTGGGGCCGGCGGCACCCTCTTCGGCCCCCGCGCCGGGACCCATCTTCTTCTTCATCCACGCCTCGACGTCCACGCCGTAGGCCTTGGGGTCCAGCAGGACGGCGGCCATGCCCCCGGAGGAATTGAACCCCTCGCCAAGCTGGGCCATCTGCGGCAGCATCTCCGCCAGCTTCGCCTTCTTCTTGGGGTTCTCGGGGTCCATCTTGAGGAAGTCGTCCAGGCCCAGGTCGGCCAGGAGCTTCTCGACCTTGCCGGCCGCGGCGTCCAGGTTGTTGATGACGATGAACCCGGCCGATTCGGCCGGGACGTGCCCCACGACCGGCTCGATCCTGGGTTTTTCGGCCGGCGGAGCGGCCAGCGCCGCGAGCGGCCAGGCGACGACAAACAGACCGACGGCGAGCGATGAGCGGTGCGACATTCTGTTCTCCTCTTCTAGCCGTGCCGACCTTGGCAGCGGCTTGCCCACTTGCAGGCAACCATTGTATGCGGCGCCGACACCAGGCCGCAACGACTCAGCGGCTTTTTCGCATAGACGCGGCCGGGCGGCAGATGTTCGCGGGAAAACGCGAGGTTCTCGCCCCCCAGTTGGCAAAAGAAAATGGCCGTTGATGCCCTCGCGGCACGCCGAACCTATCCCTCCTCTGGGTCTGGTTCATCGAACAGCCCGTTGATTGACGGTCGCGCGGGAGGAATGCGGGCTTCTGGAGGAACAGGCGGGAGTTCGTCCGCCTTGAAGCAACCGCCTTTCACAACGGAGTCAAGCAGCTCAGCTTGAGCCGGGCATTGCGCCAGCGTTGCCTCCAGCACCCAAAGGAGTTCCAGCAGTTGGGTGGTCAACTCGCTCGTCCAGCGCTGCGGACGAATGCCGTCCAATACTGAGGAGGGCTTCTTGCCGCGCGGCCTCTTCATGCGGTAGTTAAGCCAGGATTGCACGACTTTCAGGCCCGACACTTCATACGCATATACCTCAGGCGACACGGGAGCGAAGCGTCCGTCCCCGACGTGCAGAGTCCGGTTTGGCGAGTCATGGTTGTACTTGTCCGGGTATCCTGCGACATCGTCGGAGACGGTCTTGACGCAACGCGCTTTGCCTCGTGGAACGTGAGCGCCAGGACGACCCTTGGGCACGAATCGATGGCCATACGTATGAAGCCACAGAAGTCTCGCCCCAATCCGGCACACTTTGCCGAACAAGGCGGGCAGCTTCGTCAAGGGCACCCGCAGTTCCTTTGTGCCAAGTTGGTCGGCGTACTTGCTGGTGAAGGCCGGTTGGGCCAGAATGCCATAGACATACGCCAGGACGTCGCCGGGCCAGACTTTCCGTTTGTATGTCCGCTCAAGCATGTCCAGAAGCCCGGGAAGCACATTGGGGTCAACGCTTGCGCCATCGCGGTACAGAGGCACGACGTCCTTGGCGCCTCGACCGGAGAAATGGTCCAGGTCGGGGATCGCGGCACAACAGGTGACGGCCGGGCCGCGTCCAAGCGGCTTGGTCAGAAGGCTGGCCAAGTACACCTGTTTGTCGCCGTGGGCAACCCACAAGCCGGGGCCGGGCCTGTCAAGCACCCTCGCGTCGGCAAGAGCCCATTGGCGATCGAATGAACGATAGGCATACGGCATGGCCTGCGGATGCGGTGCGTTCCGGGGCAGGTCGGCAATGGGTTTCAGTCTGCCGGTCTGGGGCGGAAGCCGCTCAGGACGATCCGTCGCCTTGCGCCCGGTGGGTGAGTCCTTGAAAAGGCTGGCCCGAGCCCCTCCTTCGGCGTTGCACAGGGCACGCCACCGGCGGCAAAGGGTGTCTTGATCAGGTGCGATCACCCAAGTACGCCCGGCCTTCACGCCACCTTGCTGCCAGGGGAACAGGTCCGTCAACAAAGGCCACCGGAAGTAGGTTCCCACTCCCGCCGGACGGAACGGCGCTTGCCATCCATCCGGGCAATCTTCCCATTCCAGCGATCCCAATCCGCGGATGCAACCAAGCGCCCTCAACTTCTCCGCGCGTGTGCCGTCAACGATGGGCACGTACCGAACCTTCCCCGGCCTGTTGCGGTGGGCCTTGCCGTACCGGACAACAACCGCGATCGCCACAGGCGTCTGGATGGCGAACACATTCTCGCTTCTGCGAGTGCCGCGGCCTTCGCCACCCAAGTCCAGTATCCAGATCTCGTCGCACAGTCTGCGCAGGTGCTCGCGCATCCCGCAGAAAGCGTCTCCGTCCAGGTAGCTTGATGCGCTGATGAACGAGACAATCCCCGCCCTGTTCGGTTCGCGCTCCAGAGGCAGCGGGCGACCGCTGTCGTCACGCCCGTCTTCCTGCCATTCGAACACCTTCCACAATGCCCAACGCCAGAAGTATACATATAAATTGTAGAGGTTGTGTACGTGGATGCCGTGTCCCGCCTCCAGCGCCGGGTCGACGAAACTGCGGAGAATCGCTTCCTCGCCCTTCTCATCCTTGCCCCACCTTACCCAACCGCCGGTCCTTGCCCTGTTCGTGTCGTCCACGGCCTCCGTGAGGTCGTAAGGTGGGTTGCCAAGGCAGACGAGGACCGGCTGATCTCGCTTCAGTTTGAGGGCCTTGCGATGGTGTTCCGCCATCGGGCGCAGGATCACCGGCGCCTCTCTGGGGGGGATGAAGGGCGAT
>CAYWTX010000443.1:0-2523 GCA_964461295.1 uncultured Planctomycetaceae bacterium
TGGAGCAGTTCCATGATCTGCCCGTGGACGCCAAGCGCAGGCTGGGCATCGTCAAGGGGGCCGGCGTGTCGATGGTCCGAGCTGGAAGAGAGATCGACTACGGCTGGTATCTCATGGGCGAGAAGCGGAAGGAAAACTACGACGACTGGTGGCGGTGCGAGGTGTGCTTCGGCCCCGAGTTGGACGAGTACTTCGGCGTGACCCACAGCAAGCAGGGAGTGAATCCATCGGTCTCGTTGCGTTCCTGGCTTTCGGCCGACCTGGGGGCCGTGGCCCACAAGCTGAATGCGAGGGTCCGTAGACGGTACGCCGAGGTTAAGGCTCGTCTCGCCCAAGGGCAGACGGCGGCCACCCGCATCGCGTCGCGCGTGGACCGAGATTTGCCGCGCGTTCAACGCTGCCCAGTCGGTCGGCCAACGGAGATGCCGACAAAGCGGCACGAATACCACGGGCTCTCTTACCGCATCGAGAGCGCCAAGTCGGATGCCACGGAGTTCTTCACGTGGCGGCTTGACGCAGATGGCGTCGTGCATGTTGTGGTCAACGAGGAGCATCCCTTCTACAGCCGCCTCTATGAGCCCCTGTGCGGGGGCCGCAACAACTCCATATCGGTGGCCCTCGAGTGCCTCTTGTTGGCGGCTGCCCGTGCAGAGGCGGGATTGTGCGGCAAGAACGGTCACGGGAAGTATCTCACCCGGCACCGACAAGCATGGAGCGATGCACTGGCGGTGTTTTTGGGCCTGTGAATATGACTTCATCAAACGGACATTCTGGCTACCTGCGACCGCCGTTCAGGACCGGCTCGGCGGAACTGGCTATCTGCATGAAGTGCACCCAAGCCATGCAGAAGTGCGATCCGACGACAGACAAAGGGGCTGCGGCCCTTGGTAGCGTGCGAGCCAGATTCCTCGCCGAGGCCGAGAAGTGCCGCCGAAAGCAGCAAATTCGCGTAATCGTTTCCGTGCTGTTCGACCTCCGATCCCAGGGGTGGGGGTACGCAGTCGTCGATGGACAGGTCCAGATCACCCGCCCCCAGCAGTTGCTGGATGACGACCAGGCCAGGGCCCACGTGCGAACCGGCCACGCCCTGGAGCGAGAAGTTCAGTTGTGCAAGCCATCGGTCCGCAGGTTCGTGCATCAGATGGAGGAACCCAGGCTTGCCGGGCAGCATTGGGCATCCGTGTTCTCGCTGATGCGTGACGGCCGCATCTTGGCTGAGGGGCTTCGCGGCCTTGCTCAGGAACCGGATGCCACAGCAGCCAGCCGCGCCATGAGACAGGTCATCGATCCCTATGTCCAGGTCATCAGTGGCCCAGACAGGTGCGAGCACACCGGACTGCGGTTGATGGACATTTGGCGCTACTTCCGTTACACGTGGGTAACGGCCTACCAGTCCGTCCCGGGGCGCAGCATGATGGTCCTGGTCCGCGACCGAGCGGCCGAACACCATCCCGTGATCGGCATCGCCGCCTTGACTAGCCCAGTCGTCCAGTTGCACACGCGGGACGAGTGGATCGGCTGGGCACCGGGGCAACTGTCGGAGCGCCTTGATGAATCTCCACGAGCTGCTTGGGCGAAGTGGGTCAATTCTGCGGTCAGGAGCCTTATCCGAGAACTACATGTGGCCGACCTGATACGTGACCGCCTATTGAGCCGGGCCGAGATCAGCAATCCGACGGACAAATGCATTGAGTCGCTCCGGGCAGAGGCTGCCCGGGCAAGAACCGCGCATCTGAAGTACCCCAACAAACACGTCCACAAGAATCCCAAGGATGGTGGCAGCGCCGAGGACTGGCGGGTGCGGGCCAGGACGAACCTCTTCCGATCCAAACGCGCAGGCACGCTTGCCGAACTGCTGTGGGTGCGAAAGACCTTGTACTCTCTGGCCGGGAAGAACACCGGTCGAGCGTGGTTGAAGAAGGTGCTGGGTTCACCGGATGGCCGTAAGGCAGTGGAAGCAATCCGTCGGTACGTGAAGGCGATCCACGTTGGGAACGACCTGCTGGAGATTGCCATCTGCGGCGCAATCCCACCGTACAACACAATCCTGGGCGGCAAGTTGGTCGCAATGCTGCTCGCCAGCCCCGAGGTTGTTCACGCCTACAAGGCCAGGTACGCAAATGCCTCCAGCATCATCGCCTCCTCAATGGCCGGACGCGCCATCAGACGCAAGCCCCGGCTCGTCGCCATGGCCACGACCAGCTTGTACGGCAGGAAACTCAGCCAGTATACGCGAATCTCGATACCTGCGGGCGCATGCGGCGGCCAGGCCTCGGAGACGGTGGCCTACAAGGAACTCGGCATGACCGAGGGCCAGGGATCGTACCACCTTTCCGGCCAGACCATCGACGAGATCGAGTTGCTGCTCGCCCAAACGGAGAACGGCAGGCGCGTCAACAGCATCTTCGGCGAAGGCGTCAATCCGAGGATGCGAAAGATACGTGGCGGCCTGGACATGTGCGGATTCCCGTCCGACCACATCCTCAAGCACGGCAACCCACGGGTCGTTTACGGTGTTGGCTT
>CAYWTX010000444.1:0-12116 GCA_964461295.1 uncultured Planctomycetaceae bacterium
CGAAGAACGAGACTGTAGCGTCATCATTGCGGTTCGGAGACAGGTGGAGCACGGTTCTTCAGACAGGCGGAGCACTGTTCTTCAGCCTGAAAGGCTGACGGAATACAGCCCAGGGCAACGCCCTGGGTACCCATGGCCCCCAAGATCAAGCCCTGAAAGGGCGAAAGAAATGGTTCCGTGCGGTTCTGCCGCCCTTACAGGGCTTGTCCATTGATGTTCTGGCACCCAGGGCGTTGCCCTGGGCTTTATTCCATCAGCCCGTTGGGCTGAAGAAAACGGCAATAGTGATGCTACAGTGTCCGAAAAACCCCGTAGCGGCGCGAATCGCTGTTTGTTCTTCCGGCTCAGAACCGCTTCGAGCATGAGCCCTTCTTGCCTTCGGGTCTGTTAACTGAACCGTATTGCGGCTAGATCCTCGACGCCCCTTCGGGGCTAAGATGCGAACCTACGTATTCTTAAACCATATACGCATTCTGCGACTTCTGCGGGAAGCGTCATTCTTCCACAAGCTCTGAGAGAGGCGTCATTCTTCCACAAGCTTTGAGAGTTTGTGAAAGAATTGGGGAAGCGGTCTCATCCCTCTTAGCCCCGAAGGGGCGTCGAGGATTTGGCCGGGGGCGTAAGCCCCCGGTAGACAAGTAAGTAAGCATAGAGCCCCGAAGGGGCGACAGAAGGCGTCCAGAGTGGGCAGACCCGCGAGTTTCGATTCCTTCACGAGCTCTGAGCGCCCCGCGCCGCCTTCGGGGCCCGGACCGCCGCGGGTGCAGTTGGTCTTTGCTACTTGGGGGCGCCCGGCGACAGGTCGGGCTGCGTCTTCCAGATTCGGATCACGCCGTAGGGCTTGGCTTCGAACGAATCGACCAACTTGCCGTTCTTCTCCGCGAAGGCCTTGACGGCTTCGTGGAAGTGCCGTCGTTTCTTGTGGCCCTTGCTTCCCTCGTCCACGCGACCGGTCGTGCTGATGTTCGTGATCTCGACGCCGAAGCCGCTCAGGACCACGTACTCGATCTTCCCGCTGGCGATGAGCGATTCCACGGAGTCGTATGGCGTGTCCCGCCAGCGGTGGTACTCGTAGTAGGCTTCATTGTTCCGAAGAGCGAACCAGTACCAGCATTCAGCCGCCACCAGTTTTCCGTCGGGCACGGCCGCGTTGATCCTTTGCTCGATGGCGCCGTACGGAGTGTTGTGGCGGTCGCGATAGAGCAGAAAGGCGTCGCCGGCGGCGTTGTTGAGCAGGTACAGTGCCCCGGCCGCCAGGAGGAGTTTGCGGGCCAGGGCGCCGTTGAACCAGTAACGGTGCAGGAGAAGGGCGTACAACACCAGGCAGAGCAGCAGGACCGGGCTGTACATTCTGGATGTGAAGGGCTTGAGGAACACCGACCCGAGCACGAAGTAGCTCAGGGCGAGCATCGATACGGCGAAGATCCGCCTGTCTCGTCGGATGTACAACAGGCCGACGGCGAGCAGGCCGAACTCGAACAGGACGATGTAGGCTCGCCGCCAACCCATCGTGTAGGTTGAGAAGAAGCTGGTCAGGTTGTCGCGGAGAACCCCGGCAGACGCCGGGCCTGTCTCGCCTCCGGCGGTTCGCGATGTCCATAGCCCGAAGATCTCGATGGGGTTGGCCTTCTTAACGAACAGGATGAAGAGCACCATCAGGCCGAAGACGATCAGGAAGCCGGCGATCACGCCGAGGACGGGGCCGGCCTTTCGCAATCGCACCGACCTCGCCAGCGCATACAGCCCCAGCAGGAAGATGAAGATGGCTGGGGCAGGATGGCACCAGAAGGCGAGGGACGCCAGAAGGGCGGCGCCGAAGAAGTACCTGGGCTCGGAAGTGTCGATGGCCTTGAGCAGCAGAAGGACCGCCCAGGCCAGGAAGGCGAGCACCCACATCTCGGGCCGGACCGTCCGGGCAATCGCATAGACGACGTTGCTGAGGACGAACACGGCCCCGCAGAGAAGGGTTGCGGCGCCTGGCAGGCGGAGATACCGCACGATGCCGAGGAATCCCAGCAAGGCCAGGGCTCCGGCCAGGACCGATACGAGGCGGGCCACCAGGAGATCCGTTCCGGCCATGGCGAAGGGCCCGGCCATGAGAACCGGATACAGCGATATCCAGGAGTCCTGGCCGATCAGGTCGCGCAGGACGCCATGGGTGAGCCAGCAGTGGGAGATGCTGGCGTACCATGGCTCGTCGATGAGGACGTTGGGCGCCTGGGTGAGCATGGGCAGTTGGGATGCCGCGTATCCCGCCAGGAGGATCAACGACAGGACGGTGAACCTGGAAGCGGGTGAAGCGACGGCGGGGATCGACGGGGCGTCGGCGGTTCTGGGGTCCTGGTTCGTCGCGGTCATGGCGTATGGTCCTCGAGCGGATCACGGGCGAACAGCGACAGAGGCTCTGCGACGGGACGTGCAACTTCCCCAATTATGCCACAGCGGGCGTCCTTCGGCAAGGTCGCATGGGTGTCCTGAACCATCTTGTTGAGAGGCGGCAACTCGGTGAAGATCGCGGTCATTGTCGGCACTCGCCCGGAGGCCATCAAGATGGCCCCGGTGTACCTGGCCTTGAGACAGCGTGCGGGCATCGAGGTGAAGCTGATTGCCACGGCCCAGCATCGGCAGATGCTTGATCAGGTCCTGGCCGTGTTCGGAATCCAGCCGGACGTGGATCTGAACCTGATGCGTCCCGATCAGACGCTGTCGGAGGTGGCAGCCGGCGTGATTCTGCACGTGCAGAGGGCGCTGGCCGACATGAAGCCGCGGGCGGTGCTGGTGCATGGCGACACGAGCACGTGCCTGTTCAGCGCCATCGCCGCGTTCTACGAACGGATCCCCGTGGGGCACGTCGAGGCGGGACTCCGGACGTACAACTTCGACGCGCCCTGGCCGGAGGAGATGAACCGCCGCCTCACCGACCCGATCAGCCGGTGGTGCTTTGCGCCCACGCCCAGGGCGGCCGAGAGCCTGCGGGCTGAGCGCGTGCCCGAGGCGAACATCTTCGTCACGGGCAACACGGTGATCGACGCGCTGCTGCTGGCTCGCGACCGGGTTCGCCGCCAGCGGCCGGAAGTGCCCGGTTTGAGCCCGGGCGTCCTGGATGGCCGGCGACTGGTGCTGGTGACGGGGCACCGGCGGGAGAGTTTCGGTCAGCCTTTCGAGGAGTTCTGCCTGGCGCTGTCGGACGTGGCCCGGCTGCACCGGGACGTGGTGGTGGTCTATCCCGTGCACCTCAATCCCAACGTGCAACGCCCGGTCCGCGTGATCCTGAGCGGGCAGGAACGAGTACACCTGATCGAGCCGCTGGAGTACCTTCCGTTCGTCTATCTCATGGACCGCAGCCACGTCATCATCACCGACTCCGGGGGCGTGCAGGAAGAGGCGCCCAGCCTGCACAAGCCGATCCTGGTGACGCGCACCGTGACCGAGCGGCCCGAAGCGATGGAGGCGGGACTGGCCAGGCTTGTGGGGACCGACCGGGCGAAGATCGTCGAGGAAATGGGCCGCCTGCTGAGCGACGGCGCCGCGTACGCCGAGATGAGCCGTGGAGAGAATCCCTATGGAGACGGCAAGGCGGCGGATAGGATTGCCGATGTTCTTGAGCAGGCGGGCATTGGCTGACGGAAGCGACGGGTGCAGCCCGTGCGTGCGAACGTCGCTTCGGCGGTGACCGCGGATTGGCGGAATCGGGGGCGCGTCCGATGGCAAGAGAAGTGAAATGAGAATCAGCGGCGACCTGATAGGGCGTACATGGGAGTTCCTGACGAACGCAGGCGTTCTGGGTTTGTTTGCTTTCATCATCCTGGTGATGGGGCTGCTGACTCTGACGGCGTTGGGCAAGACGAAGATCCTGCTGTACCTGTTCCTGATCCTGCTGATGTTCTCCGGGTTCGCGGTGGCCGCGATCGACTCGGCATCGACCCTTCTGCGATGGACGCTGATCTTCCTGCTGGGTCTCACGGCGATGCGGGGCGCGGCGTCGCCGGGGCCGCCGGCCATCCTGTTGGGAGCCTTTGCCGTGTGGGGAATCGTATGCTCTCCCATCGCACCCTCGATGTGGTGGGCCATTCAGCGGGGGGGGCTGCTGCTGGTTCTTGCGCTGCCGGCGGCCGCGGCGATTGCCCGCGGCATCGACGGGCTTCCCGACATTATCCGCATGCTGAAGGGGTTCCTGGTCGCGGGCGGCCTGTACGTGGTACTGGGCTTGGCGACCCTGCCGAGCTTGATGGAATCGGGCGGCGAACGGTTCTCGGGCGCCGGCGAGTCGGCGCCGTTGTTCGTGATGACGGGCGGGTTGATTCTGCCCGTGGCGCTATGGGGGGCTCTGAACCGGTCGCTGCGGTCGTGGCGATGGTTCTGCGTCGCCATCGCGGTCTGCACGGCCCTGCTATGTGTGGTGAGCGGCCAGCGGACGGGCACGTTCGCTGGTTTCATCGGCTGCATTCCGCTGCTGATGCGGTTCGGTCTGCGGAGGGTTCTGAGCGGCGCGGCCATCGTGGGCATTGGCATCGCGGTGGTCCTCGTGGTGCTGTCGGGTATGCCCGAGCAGGCGGATTTCGTGTACCGAAGGTTCACCAGCGCCGACACCACCGGGCGGATCGAGCGATGGCTGTTTGCCGTCGACCTATGCCTGCAGGAGCCGTTCTTCGGGCACGGCATCGGAGCCAACATGACCATGGGCATGGGTTTCCACAATGCCTTCCTGACCATATGGTATGACGGAGGGCTGCTTGGGCTGGCGCTGTTCCTCGGCGCCTTCGTGTGGCAGTTGGGTGTGGGGGTCAGGCTGGCGTTCTCGAGGTTGCAGCAGGAGTACCGCGACCTGGCTCTGCTGCTGCTGGGCCTGACGCTGGCGCTGATCGCCGGAGCGTTCTTCGAATCGAAACTGGATAGCCCCAGCAACATCGCGATGTTCATGGCGGTATTCGTCTCATTGGCTCACGCCCGACTGCGGCGATTGCTGCGGGAGCAGCGGGTTCAGGGAGCAGCGTTGCCCGACCTCTGGGGGGCGACGCATTGGTCCGGCGCACGAGCAGACGCATCGTTCTAGCTCCCAACCCTATGGCAGCATGAATATGGCTCGCATAGCGGTCGTACTGGGCAACGACGGATCGGACGTGCGGATCGGCAAGATATGCCGATCTCTCGGCGCCGCCGGGCATCAAGTGACATTGGTGGGATGGGACCGGCGCCCGGAAGAACCCAAGTCGGTGGACCTCGGCTCGGCCAGAGCGGAGACCATGGTTCTCCCGACCCGCTTCGGCAGGGCAACGCTGTCCGGACATCTGGCGTACATGGGGCATGTGGTACGATGTCTGGCTCGCCTGCGGCCGGATGTAGTTCATGCGGTGAATGAAGACAACGCGATGCTTCTGCTTCCCTTCCGAGGGTGGCTGTACAAGCACCTGGTTTGCGACGTGTTCGACGCGTTGGTGGATCGGCACAGCGGGGTCTCGCCGGCGTTGCGGTCGGTGCTGCGCCTGATTGCGGAGGTCAGCCGGATCGGCTGTGACCGCCTGATCGCCACCGACGAGCGGCGGTACCAGCGGTTCGGGCGCTTCCGCCGCAAGACGACCGTGGTGCAGAACTACCCGGACGATCCGGGATGGGAGCTGTCCGAGCGGGCGCCCGAGGGCGCGGTGAAGATCTACGTGGGGGGCTCGCTGGGGCATCGCCGCGGGCTGCGCGAGGTCCTGGCCGCCATCGAAGGGCTCCAGGACGTGGAAATCTGGTCGGCGGGCTGGGCGTATGACGACGTTGCGCGAGATGTGTTCCTGAAGCATCCGGCGGTGAAGTTCTATGGCATCGTGACGGCGCCGCGGTCGCTGGAACTTGCCTCGCGGTGCGACCTGGTGCTGGCGTACTACTCGCCGGACAGCGTCAACAACGTCTACGCCAGCCCCAACAAGATCTACGACGCCATGAGCGTGGGCAGGCCCGTGGCGGTGAACAAGGAGATCCTGGTCTCTCGTTTCGTCCAGGAAGAGTCGCTGGGGTATGTCGAACCCTACGGCGACGTGCCCGCGTTGCGGCGGATCGTCCAGGGCCTGCGCGAGCGACGCGCGCGATCCGCGGAGTTCAGCCGCAGGGCCCGCGAGCTCTTCCTGTCGCAGTTCACCTGGGAAGTGCAGGCCGCCAAGCTTCTCCGGATGTACGACGAAGTCGCCGGTCGCCGCCGCGGTGCAGGCTGCCATGCCTGAGAGGCCCGAACAGACAAGGATTCGCCCACAACCATGAAACAAGTCCTCCAGAACCTTCGGGACGGCAAGACGGAAGTGACCGAGAACCCCGCGCCGCCGGCCAGGCCGGGTTGCCTGCTCATCCGGACGCGATCCAGCCTGATCTCCGCCGGAACCGAGCGGATGATGGTGGAGTTCGGGCGGGCCTCGCTGCTCGGCAAGGCGAAGGCGCAGCCGGAGAAGGTCAAGCAGGTGCTGGACAAGATCAAGACGGACGGGCTGATGCCGACGCTGGAGGCCGTCTTCAGCAAGTTGGATGAGCCCATGCCCCTTGGGTACTGCAATGCGGGCGTGGTGCTGGAGGCCGGGCCGGGCGTGACGGAGTTCCGCCAGGGCGACCGGGTGGCGAGCAACGGTCCGCACGCCGAGATCGTCTGCGTGCCGAAGAACCTCTGCGCGAAGATTCCCGACGAGGTGACCGACGAGCAGGCGGCCTTCACGGTCATCAGCAGCATCGCGTTGCAGGGAATACGGCTGGTGGCGCCCACTCTCGGCGAGAAGGTGGTCGTCGTCGGCCAGGGCTTGATCGGTCTGGTTGTCACGCAGTTGCTTCGCTCCAGCGGCTGTGAGGTGCTGGGCGTGGACTTGAGCGCCGAGCGGCTGGGGATGGCCCAGGGCTTCGGGGCGCGGACCGTGAACGTCGGCGGGGGGGGCGACGCAGTAACGGCCGCGGCGGCCTGGACCGACGGCAGGGGGGCGGACGCGGTGTTGATCACGGCTTCGGCGAAGACCGACGAGATCGTGCGCCAGGCGGCCCAGATGTGCCGCAAGCGGGGGAGGATCGTGCTGGTGGGCGTCGTGGGGCTGAACCTGCGCCGGAGCGACTTCTACGAAAAGGAGTTGACGTTCCAGGTTTCCTGCTCCTACGGGCCGGGGCGATACGACGAAGGATACGAGCAGGGCGGGCAGGATTACCCCTTCGGGCTGGTGCGGTGGACGGAGCAGCGGAACTTCCAGGCCGTGCTGGGCGCGGTGCGGAGCGGGCAGCTTCGCGTGGATGGGCTGGTCACGCACCGTTTCCCGATTGCCATGGCGGCCGACGCGTACCAGGTCGTGGCCGGCGACTCCAAGGCGGTCGGGGTGATCCTGGAGTACCCGGGCGAGGCGGCGGCGCGGCGCAGCGTGGAGGTGGCCCCGCGCAGGCGGGCGATGCCGGCGGCATGCGGCAAGCCGGCCGTTGCGGTGATCGGCGCGGGGAACTTCTCGAAGATGACGATGCTGCCGGCCTTGGTGAAGACCGGCGCCGCCATCGCCTACGTCGCCGATCTTGACGGCGCCGCGGCCGGGTACGCCGCGCGGAAGTTCGGCGCCGGCGTGGCGACCACCGACTACCGCCAGGCGCTGGTCGATCCGGAAGTGAAGGCGGTGCTGGTGGCGGTGCGGCACGACTTGCACGGGCGGTTCGTGATCGAGGCGCTCCAGGCCGGCAAACACGTGTTCGTGGAGAAGCCGCTGGCGATGGACGAGGCCGAACTGCGAAGGGTTCTCGACGCGGCCCGCGCGGCCCCGGACCGGATGGTCATGGTCGGCTTCAACCGCCGCTTCAGTCCGCACGCGCGGAAGGTGAAGCAACTGCTGGCCGGGCGAAGTGAGCCCCTGGCCATGACGATGACGGTGAACGCCGGCATCATCCCGCCGAACCACTGGGTGCACGACCCGGCCGTGGGCGGGGGGCGGATCATCGGCGAGGCCTGCCATTTCATCGACCTTCTGGCGTTCCTGGCCGGCAGCAAGGTGCGAACGGTGGCGGCCACGCGCATGGGATCGGGCGTGGCCGTGCGCGACGACAAGATGTCGATCTCGTTGGGCTTCGAGGACGGTTCGGTGGGCACGGTGAACTACTTCGCCAACGGCCCCAGGAGCTATCCGAAGGAACGGCTGGCGGTGTTCAGCGAGGGCCGGGCGATGGAGATCGACAATTTCCGCCGGACAGTGGGCTGGGGCGTGAGCGGGTTCGGCAAGTTCAAGACCTTCCGCCAGGACAAGGGGCATAACGCCGAGTTCGCGGCGTTCGTGGATCGCGTGGCGGCTGGAGGCGAGCCGCTGATTCCGCTGGAGGAACTGGCCAACGTGACGCGGGCCAGTTCGGCGGCGGTGACGTCGGCGGCAGAGGAGCGCACGGTGGACGTGACGAAGGAATTCGCCGCCCCTGCCGGCGCGGGGGGGCCATCAGCATGAAGATCCTCCTGGTCCACCAGTACTATCTGGCGAAAGACGACGCGGGCGGGTCGCGGTGGAACCAGTTCACGAAGTACTGGGCGGCCGCGGGGCACGAGGTGACCGTCCTGGCGGGGATGGTGCACTATGCCAAGGGAACCAAGCCGCCGCAGTACAAGGGCAAACTGCTCGTGCGCGAGCAGGAGCAGCCGGGGCTCACCGTCTGGCGCTGTCACGTCAGCGAGTCCTACAATCGCAGCTTCGTGGGGCGGTTCTGGGCCTACCTGACCTTTCTCTTCTGGTCGATGTGGGCGGGGATGTTCAAGGCGGACCGGCCGGACGTCGTCATTGCCACCAGCCCGCCGCTGACGGTGGCGCCGCCGATGTGGCTGCTGGGGCTTTGGCATCGCGTGCCGACGGTGTTCGAGGTGCGAGACCTCTGGCCGGAAAGCGCCATCGACACCGGCGTGCTCACGTCCAGGCCGCTGATCTGGCTGAGCTACCGCCTGGAGGCGCTGGCCTACCGCAAGGCGAAGTGGATCAACGTCCTCACGCCGGCCTTCGAGCAGGCGCTGATCGAGAAGAAGGGCGTTTCGGCGCGGCGGATCAGCATGATTCCCAACGGGGCCGACCTGGACATCATGTTGCCGGGGCCGAAGGACAACCCGGTGCGCCGCCGCCTCGGGCTGGAGGGCAAGTTTGTGGTCAGCTACTTCGGCGCCCACGGCCGGGCGAACCGCGTGGGACAACTGCTGGACGTGGCGGAGCGAATCCGGGATGACATGCCGGATGTGCGCATCCTGCTGGTGGGCGACGGCATGGAGAAACCCGCGCTGATGGAGGATGGGCGCCGTCGCGGCCTGGACAACGTGATCTTCGTCGATTCCGTGCCCAAGGAGCGGGTGTGCGACTACATCAACGCCTCCGACGTCTGCTCGGCCGTGCTGATGAGGAATGATACATTCAAGACGGTGTATCCGAACAAGGTGTTCGACTACATGTCGTGCAAGCGGCCCATCATCATCGCCATTGACGGCGTGGCGCGCAAGCTGGTGGAGGACGCCGGCGCGGGGTTGTTTGCCGAACCGGAGCGACCGGAGGACTTCATCGAGGCGATCCGGAAGATCAAGGGCGATCCCCAAGCGGCCGAATCCATGGGAGAAGCCGGCTACCAACACGTCCGTGCCCATTACAGCCGAGACGGCACGGCACGGAAGTATCTCCGCGTCCTGGAGAGCCTTCTGCACCCCCGATCGAGATCGTCCACATGACTGCACAGACCGCCGAGATCGACGTGCCGGCACTGCCGCTCCGCCATTGTTCGGTGGACGAGCACGTGGAGGCGCTTCGCCGTGCCGGCGGCCTTCCCTTCTGGTGGTATCAGGGCGCCAGCCGTCTCTTGGGGAACTACTCGGTCCCCTTCAGGGACGCGGCCGGCAACTGGTGGTACCAGGTCAAGCCCGGCTTGTGCTGGCCTGTGGAAGCCTTTCGCCCCATCGAACCGTCAGCAGCCCGGCCGAGGCTGTCGGGCAGCTTCCTCGGTTTCCAGCACGTGGTTGGCGAGGGTACTCCCGGGAACAGCCATCTGGTGATCAACGCCATTCTGGACCTGCCCGGGTACAGTGTGAAGTCGGTCGACGCCAAGCGTCGCAACGCCGTCCGGAAGGGCCTGCGCAGTTGCCGCCTCGCGGTCCTGGACTCGCTGGACGCCGGCGACCTGAAGGGATGCCTGGCGGCCTGGAACGACTTGTCTTCGCGTACAGGCTGGAAGCACTGCCTGGAGAAGGCGGCGTTCGTCGAGAGTTGGCGCAAGCTCGCCGATTGCCCCGGCGTATCCATCATCGTGGGTCGCGAAGCTGAGACAGGCGAAATCGCCGGGTTCCTGGTTGTCAAGATCCTCGCGGACACCGCCTACGTCGACACGATCGCCTCGCGGACGGAGATGATGAACACAAACGTGAATGACGCGGTGATGTTCAGCTTCGTCACCAATGCCGCCAGGCTGCCGGGCGTCACCAAGGCCCACTATGCCATCAAGTCACGGGTGGCCACGTTGGAGAGATTCAAGACAGGTCTGGGTTTCGTTCCGAATCCCTTCCCGGCCCGCACCGTTCTGCGTCCCGGCGTCCGAGCGGTGCTGAAACTGCTCTTCCGCGACAAGTACGATCGCATGATCGGGAAGGTATAGGCTCCGGGACGCTCGCTCGCTCGGCAGCCACGACGCGTGTGGACAGTCGGGCCTCGCCGGCCAAGGCGATCATGGGCGCCGGATCGCAGCGCCCACCATGGGCAGGCGATGCTTTGCGGCGCCGCCCCGGATGGTCGGAACGCGGCAACACGCGTGGGATCGGTCGTCGCGACGGACCCGCTTCAGTCGCGGCCGAGCACGTACAGCAGCCGGCCGCCGTGATGCACGCGGGTGGAGTTGCCGGACGGGTTCAGCCTGATGTCACGGTCTGTGGTTTGTTGAAGAACCGCAAACCCGGATCTGCCCGCATCGTCCGGGACCTCGTATGCTCTGAACCAGTGAGACCTCGCCCGGTTTTGCGATCGCGGATCACGGCGCATGAACTTGTCGCCCTTCTCCATGGAGTGGGGGTTGTATGCCAGGCGCAAGGTCTCCAGAGACCTGATGTAGAAGTAGTGACGCCAGCGATGCGCAAGGGCGGTAACCGTCATGAAGACGAGGCCGCCGGGACGCAACACGCGTCGCGCTTCGGCCAGGGCCGCCAGGCGTGCCGTGTACGGGGTGATATGTCCGTAGAGGTTCTCAAACAGCGTGATTGCATCGACGCTACAGTCCTCCAACGGCAGGGCATCGGCGCTTGCCAGGTCGAACGGGATTGCCAGGTGTTGCGCAGCGGCGTAGTCCCGAGCGATCCGCAATAGAGCCTCCGTGCAGTCGACACCTCGGATGTTGTGGTACCCTAAGCGGTAGAGGGCGAACGTCTCGCGGCCCGTTCCGCAACCAATCGTGACAATAGCCGCGTCGCGATGGGTGCACCACGTCTGGACCATCGCCGCCTCACAGGGGTACAATCCCCGGTCCCGGGTCTTGCTCCAGTGGGCATAGTACTCGCCATCGCCAAAGAGCTTTGCCATGGCGTTGACGGCTGGTTGTTCGGCCATCGATTCGCACCTCCCACTCACATTTCCGAGATCGGACGCCAGCGCAGTTCGGCAGTATTGGGCTTCCGTGGTGACTGCCAGCCGTATGGTCGACGCCGGGGCAGTTCGTCCATTTCATCGCTTCTCATAGCTCTTTACGGCCAAGGGGGCGACAACAGTCGCCGCAACAAGCTTCCTGCGACCGAAGGCGCATCGCCGGAACAGGAACTGCCCGATTGCGCGCCAGTCCGACATCTTCCTGATCCCCCCCAGCGAGGGGATATTGTCGTGTCTGGCGAAAATGTATGCCCATTGTACACCCGCCCCCGCGAGTTGTCCGACTACCTGCTCCACCGTCTGGCCGAATACTCGTAGCCCGCGTGACTCGGGGACTGTGTATGCGGGCCCTACGATGGCCGCCCCTGGGTGAAAGACCGCCGTCCATTGATGGAAAGAGGGGCCCCGCAGCAAGACGAAGGAGTAATGGACGAGTTCCCCGTCCAGCGAGGTCAGAAAAAGCATACACTCCTGCCGCGCCAAGCGATGCGACCAGAACCGCCACAGAGTTGGAGAAGTGCGGGTCTCCATGAACCACTTCTCTTCGGGCTG
>CAYWTX010000445.1:0-5794 GCA_964461295.1 uncultured Planctomycetaceae bacterium
GCTTTGTACGCATTTCTGCGCCAGACCGATGATCTCAGCGATAGCGAGCAGCCCGTTGCGGTCCGCCAAGCCGCGCTCGTGCGCTGGCGGGCATCACTCGAACGTGCCCTGGCCGGCCAGTTTGACGAGCCGATCCTGCCGGCGCTGGCCGAAGGCCAGGCCCTCGGTCCCGTGGATGTCGTGCCGAGCCAGCACTTCACGCTGCCGCCGCCGCGGTACACCGAGGCCTCGTTGGTCAAGACCCTGGAGGCCGAGGGCATCGGGCGGCCCAGCACGTACGCGTCGATCATCTCGACGATCCAGGACCGCAAGTACGTGCGCCTGATGAACCGGGCGTTCATGCCGACGGACCTGGGCAAGGTGGTGACCGACAAGCTGGTGGCGCATTTCCCGCAACTGTTCGACGTGCGGTTCACCGCCCGGATGGAGGACCAGCTCGACAAGGTCGAGGAGCGCCACGAGGACTGGCTGGGCCTGCTGCGGAACTTCTACGGGCCGTTCAAGACGGACCTGACGGCGGCCGCGGCCAACATGGTGCACGCGCGGGCGGAGAGCAAGCCGAGCGACTACAAGTGCGACGAGTGCGGCAAGCCGATGGCGTACCGGTTCAGCAAGAACGGGCGATACCTGGCGTGCACCGGCTACCCCGAGTGCAAGACGACCTACCCGGTGGACGAGAGCGGCCAGCGGGTGACCAAGCAGACGGTGGACCTGGCGTGCCCGAAGTGCAAGGCGGCGATGGTGCTGCGCAAGGGGCGGTTCGGCGCGTTCCTGAGTTGCTCGCGGTATCCCGACTGCGACGGCATCGTGAAACTGGACAAGAAGGGCGTGGTCAAGCCGCCGACGGCCCCGCCGCTGCAAGTGGACGTGCCCTGCCCGAAGTGCCAGGCGCCGCTGTATCTGCGGCGCTCGGCCCGCGGGCCGTGGCTGAGCTGCTCCAAGTACCCCAAGTGCCGCGGGCGGCAGGCATGGGTCGCGCTGGACGACCCGGTGAAAAAGGCGCTCTCCACGGCGTTGGAGGCCCACGAGGCGGCCAACCCGGTTTCGCCGCTGACGAGGCTGGGCGGCACGCCGCTGCCGCCCCGCTATACGCCCGGCGCCGAAGCGCCAAACGCGGAGGCCGGCGCCGTCGGCGAGGCGGGCGCGGACGCGTCGAGCGAGGGCGGGGAGTTCTGAGAGCTTGTGAGAGAATCGGAGAAGCGGCCCCATCCCTCTTGGCCCCGAAGGGCCGGTCCGGACCCAGCCGGGGGGGGGGCCGGGAAGCGAGGGCGAGAAGCAGATTGATCCAGCACCCGGAACTTCTCTGTGCCGCGGTGTTCTACTTGCTGGCGCGCGTACAGGTGCCCTGACAACGGGCGTACGCGGCCAGTCCTTCGTCCCCATGGGACCACGGGCGAAGACAAAAGGGAACCGGCCCCACGGAGAAGACGGGTATGAAACGCAGCAACTGGTTGGTGGCGATGTTGGCGGGAGCGATGCTGGTCGTGTCGCCGGCTCTGGCGCAAGACGCGAAGGCGGCCAAGCCCGCCAAGCCCGCCAAGAGCATCCTCAAGGGCGAATATGCCATCATGGCCGCCGAGTTGAAGCTCGACGACGCCCAGAAGGCCAAGCTCGAGGAGGCCGTGAAGGCCAATGAAGCGGCCGAGAAGGCCTGGATGGACGGCGCCAGCGGCACGAAGGCCAAGACGGTTCGGGACGACCTGGCCAAGGCGAAGGAAGCCAAGGACCAGGCCAAGCTCAAGAGCCTGGGCGAAGAGCAGAAAGCCCTTGCCGCCGAGCAGGCCAAGCTGAAGGAAGACGGCAAGGCGAAGGTGATGGCCGTGCTGACCGACGACCAGAAGGCCCAGTGGGCCGGGTTCGCCGTCTACCGCTCGACCATCGGCAAGTACAAGGCCGCGAACCTGACGGCCGACCAGGACAAGCAGATTCGCGACATGGCCACCAAGATCGCCTCGGTCAAGGCGGCCCCCCCGGAGAAGGGCAAGAAGCCCCTTCAGCCCTCGCAGGTGCTGAGCAAGGACATCGAGGAGAAGGTTCTCACCGACGCACAGAAGGAAGAGATGAAGAAGAAGGCCGCCGAGGCGAAGAAGGCTGCCGAGGACAAGAAGGCCGCCGAGCCGAAGAAGCCGGCCGATGACAAGAAGGCGGGCAAGGACGGCGCGAAGAAGGGCGATGCGGTTCAGCCGAAGTAACACGGTTCGTGCCATATATAGCAGGCAGAGCATGGAAGCGCGATGCGGGTCGGCCCCCACGGGCCGGCCCGCTTCTTTCCGGCGGCCCGCGGGAAGCATGTCCGCGGCGGTGTTGCTGCCGATGAGGAACGCGCGGAGGCGCCTTGGGCGCGCTGGGCAATTCCAGTGGGGTGCGACGGATGCACGAAAAAGGCTTGCATTAGCTGCCATGAACGGTAGATATAATGCCCTTTGATCGTGATGTGGCGGCGTAGCTCAGTTGGTTAGAGCGAGGGATTCATAAGCCCTAGGTCACTGGTTCGACTCCAGTCGCCGCTAGTGAAGGCGAGAATGGCTGGGACAGGAGCCGTCGGGCTGCCCGGCGGCACGGGCGAGGTTCCGCGTGATCTTCGTCCTGGTTGGCGGAATTTGCTTGGCGCATCGCGGCAGTGACGAGTAAAAGCATTCGCGTGCTGTTGAGGTGGACGGCAAGGCTGTATGTATCGAGGAGACTTCCGATGATGTCGATGCTGGCGGCGATTTCTGATTTTTTCGTCTGGTGGCAGCTTCCCCTGGTCGCGGTTCTCGTCGGCCTGATCGTTTTCATGGTGTGGTATCGCAAGCGCCAGTACTAGGCGAACAACAGGCTGCGGCCCTCACTCGGGGCAGGCTGAAGCATCGCGATGGCAAGGGCGGGTTCCGCGTCACTGGAGGCGGGAATCCATATTTGTCATTATCAACACACCTTGCGTGCTATACTGCGGGTAAGAGCGTTCATCTTCTGTCGAGACTGTTCACCCTGAGTTGAGGAAACCAATGGCAAAGCAACAACAGGCTGATCTGGACCATCTGGCGCAACTATGCCACATCCTGGGCGACAGGACGCGGCTTCGCATTCTTCAGCTCCTTCAGGAAGACGAAAGCAACGTCACGAACCTGTGCAGCGCGCTGAAACTGCCCCAGCCCACCGTCTCGCGGCACCTGGCAATTCTTCGCATGGCGGGCATCGCCAAGAATCGCCGCCAGGGCAAGGAAATCTACTACTCGCTCAACGAGGCGGCCGGGCGCGACGCCTCCGGCGGCGTCAAGTCGCTGACCGGGACGGCCAAGGCCATCCAGGTCGGGCCCTTGGTCATCGGACTGGCCAAGTAAGGCGAGCTGGCGGCAAGACAACGGCGCTTTCCTCGCGCCGCGCGGGGGAAATCGCCGTTTTCTTGCGCGCCGAGCGATCGAGAACCGGACGCCGGGCCTCGGAGACCGGACGAACCCCGGAAGCCGGCCGCCTCGAAGGGGTCTTCGGCTTGAGGAACCGGTTTGTGGGTCGAGACTCGGGGATGACTGTGGTATTCTTGCGCCCATGGCTGGCATCGAGATCAAACCCCTCTACGTCCTGCATGGCGGCGACGCGTTCCTCGTGGATACCCACCGCAGGGCCATCGTGAACGCCATCGCCGAAGGCGGCGATCCGCAGCTTTGCACGGCCGTCTTCGAAGGAGGCCGGGGCCGCTCCGGCGGCGCCGTGGAGTCCGAGGAGGGCGATTCCGACGCGGCTTCGACGGCCGCCGCGGGAGCGGGAGCGGGGACCGGTCCGGCGCGCGGAACGCCCGGCGCCGGGGCGCACAGCGCCGACTTGCCCCTTGCCGACGTGCTCGACGAACTGCGCACAGCGTCGCTCCTGGCGCCCCATCGGTTGGTGATCGTCCGCAACGCCGACGCATTCGTCTCCGCTCACCGCGAGAAACTCGAGAGCTTCTTCCAGTCGCCGCCAACGCGATCCAGCCTCATGCTGATCGTGGCGTCCTGGCCGGGCAACACGCGCCTGGCCAAACTGGCCGCGAGGATCGGCCTGACCTTCCCCTGCTCGAGCCCCGAGGGCGACCTGGCGGGGTGGCTCGGCGAAGCCGCGGGCCGGCGCGACAAGAAGCTCACAGCCGATGCGTGCGAACTGCTGACCGCGTGGGTGGGGCGCGACCTGTCGGGCCTGGACACCGAAGTGGAAAAGCTCTCGCTGTACGTGGGCGACCGCGACACCATCGACGTCCCCGACGTGGAGGCCATCGTCACCTCCTCGGCCGGGCCGGGCGCATTCGCGCTGACCAACGCCCTCACGCTAGGGGACTGCAAGGCCGCCCTGGAGGCGATGACGGGAATGCTGCACGTTCGCGGCGAGGAGTTCCGGGCGCTGGGGATGATCGGCTGGCACCTGCGCCGCGTCCTGGCCGCCCGCGAGCAGATCGACGCCGGCGCCACGCCGCAGCAGGCCACGCCGAAGATGCCCTACCAGGCCATCCGCGACTTCCAGAACATGCTGCGCCGCCGCTCGGCCGCGTCGCTTCGACGCGACTTCCGCGCTCTGCTCCGCGCCGACCTGGCCATGAAGTCCGGCACACCTTCCGCCGCCGCCCTCCAGCAACTGCTGCTGGAAATCTGCAAGTGAGCCAGCCGGGCCGACCTGTCCTGGAGAGTACCGGCCCCCCCGTGCTCGGCCCGCCCCGGCACGTCGAGGCCGTCGCGGCCCCCCGGCAGGATCAGCGATGCCTGCCGCCTGTTTCGTCCTTCCTCCCCCATGCCGTGATCCATGGCGGCAGAAAGCTCTTGAAGTGCGCCCACGAGCCCGGCTCGGCGTCGCGATCGCCCCGGTCATCCTCCCACAACCCCTCGATGGCGAACCCGCAGCCGATCAGGCCGTTCACGACCGTCCCCAACGTGTGCCGGAACTCGCGCGGGCCGCGAACCCGAACCTTCCGCCCGTCGGACTGATCGATGTCCCAATGGCTGTCCGCCGACGCCGTCTCGCCGTCCCCATACGGGCGCGTGATGAGATACCCGCGCCCCGCCCAGCCTTCCTCGTGCGCCCCCTGAGAGAACGGGTTCGACCAGTGCAACCGGTACTGCCCTCCCGGCCGCAGCACGCGGGCAACCTGCTCGAACACCGTCCTCGCCTCCGGCACGAACGTCAGCGAATGCGCGTGCCACACCAGATCGAAACTGCCCGGCGCAAAGCACGTCAGGTCCCGCATGTCCCCCTGCACCGTCGTCACGGCCGTGCCGTAATGCTTCGCCGCCTCGCGGTCGCGATCGAGCTGCGTCTCGCACAGGTCCAGCACCGTCACCCGCGCGCCAAGCAGCGCAAACGCCGCCGACTGCTGTCCGCCTCCGCCCGCCAGCAGCAGCACGTCCTTGCCCGCCGGGTCGTCCATCTTCCCCTCCGGGTCCACGCGCTGCCGCGCCGTCCCGGCCGTGAGGTCGAGCCATGGCCGCGAGTACATCACGTCGTTCCGCGCCAACTCCTCCCACCGCTCCTGGTTGTATCGCGCCAGTTCATCCATGTTTCACCGTATGACTCCAGCGGTGAGAGTTTGTGAAGACGCCTCCCTCAGAGTTTGTGGAAGGATTGGATCTCGCAGGTTTGCCCGCGCTGGACGCTGTCTGTCGCCCCTTCGGGGCTCTATGCCTAATTGCTTGTGTACCCGTGGCTTACGCCAATACGGTTCAGTTAACAGACCCGAAGGCAAGAGGGCTCATGCTCGAAGCGGTTCTGAGCCGGAAGAACAAACAGCGATTCGCGCCGTTACGGGGGTCTTTCGGACACTGTAGCACCTTCACTGCCGTTCTCTTCAGCC
>CAYWTX010000446.1:0-10110 GCA_964461295.1 uncultured Planctomycetaceae bacterium
CTTTCACCGACAAAGACGTTTACGTTCGAGCTTTCACGCCGGCAGTCGCCTGCGGGCGCGTCGAATATGACTACCCGGGCAAACCGTCAACTCCCGGGGCCGGTCTCGCACCGGCTGGACACGCAGCCTTGCAGGCTGCAAGGGAAACCTGATTTAGCGGGCCGGGACCGGGCGGCCGGGAGGGGGTGGGGGGTTATCGCCGGCCGCGCGTACGTCTGCCCCAGCCAGTCCAGATGCCCCCGCAAGGCGGCGACCAGCGTGTTCCCGTTCCGGTTGTCAACGAGTTCGGGCTTCATATAGTCATCTTGAAGGGCCATGGCAGACAGGTTGGCATGAGCAATGACAACACAGTGCAGAACGCGCCAATGACCAGGGTCGCACAACAAATGACAGGGATCACATATCCAATCAGTCTTCGCCGGCTGCATCCCCTGCCCAAAAAGTCCCCTTTGTACTTGGCATTGCACAGCCTATGCACTACGTTTGCGGCGTACTTCTCCGGCAATGCATCGAACAAGAGGGACATCTTGGCGTGTACGCGGAAGAGGGCAAGGGCAAGGAGAACAGAGACTACAGCCCCTACGGCCAGAACCATGAGGGTCAGGATTGGTGACACGCGAACCTGTACAACTCCAACCACAACGGCCGCAAAGAAAATCAAGAGGAAGTGTAGCCTTCGACAGACCAAATCCTCCGCGAACTCTCGTTCTTCACAGAGTCGTTCGGATTTCCTCAGTTCCTCTTCAAGTATTGACAATTCCTGAGGTGACACTGTATTTCCTTTCTTTCCAAGAAAAAACCTCACTATGGTCGCGGGTTCAGTGTGCGAAAGCACCGCATCACCGCGTCCAATAACTGATAGGAAGTTTGATTTCGCGGGCCGGGACCGGGCTGCCGGGAGGGGGTGGGGGGTTAGGGGGGCGGGGGCGTCCAGTCCGCCACCGCTAGGCTTCCCGATTCCGCAAGACGCTCTGCTTGCCGCGACTCCGCTCCTTTCCGACAGTTCCAACGGCGGTTACAGTCAGTTCGTGCGATCCGAGGAGACAGACCGCCACCGCGAAAGCGCAACAATACCACGGACCCGCAGATGTGGGAAGAAAAAAAGAGAAAAATCTATCCCGGGACACCATACGGTTTTCCCTTCGTCTTCCTCGGTTGCCGGCTGGTCGAATGAGAGACGGCGCCCGCCAGGGAGCGCCGCTTCTTACTCTCTTCGCTGATCCCTGACAGCTTCCTCTTCTCAATGGTTGAAGTGTCTCGTGCCCGTGAAGATCATCGCCAGGCCCAGCTCGTCGGCGCGGGCGATCACGTCGGCGTCCTTCTTCCCGCCGCCGGGCTCGATCACTGCCGTCGCGCCCGCCTCGGCCGCCCACTCCAGGCTGTCGGGGAACGGGAAGAACGCGTCGCTCGCCAGGGCGCAGCCCTTGGTGTCGGCGCCCTTGCCGCCGTAGCCCTTCGCCAGCATCATCGCCAGCCTGGCCGAGTTCACGCGGCTCATCTGCCCGGCCCCGGCGCCCAGCAGCGTGCGGTCCTTCGCCAGCACGATCGCGTTGCTCTTCACGTGCTTGCACACGATCCACGCGAACCGAACGTCGTTCATCTCGCCGGCACTGGGCTGCCGCTTCGTGACGACCTTCCACTGGTCCTCGTTAAGCCCCAGCAGGTCGCGGTCCTGCACTAGCGCCCCGCCCACCACATAGCGGAAGTACCGCTCCTTGTTCCGCCGGCCGCTCAGCTCGCCCAGTTCCAGCAGGCGCACTTCCTGGCCCCAGCCCTCGCGGGCCTGGATGATCTCGATGGCCCCCGGCTCGTAACTCGGCGCCGCGATGATCTCCGCGAAGAACCCCATCGCGCCCGCCGCCTTGCCCCACCGCTTGTAGCTCTCCACGATCGCCGTCGCCAGCGCCTTGGTCACCGGCCGGTTCACAGCGATGATGCCGCCCATGGCCGCGTTGACGTCCGCCAGATACGCCTTGCGGTACGCCTCGACCAGGTCCGCGTCGGTCGCGCAGCCGGCCGGGTTGGCGTGCTTGATGATCGCCACGGTCGGCTCGGCGAACTCCTTCACCAGCTCGATCGCGCCGTTGGCGTCGAAGTAGTTGTTGTACGAAATCGCCTTGCCTCCGACGAGCCTTGCCGTGCCGACGCCCGCCTCACTCGCGTCGCCGCTGGAATAGAACGCCGCCCGCTGGTGGCTGTTCTCCCCGTAACGCAGGTCCGCCACCTTCCTGAGGCTCAGCCCCAGGCGGTCGGGCAGGAACTGCCCCCGCTGCTCGGCCAGGTACGTCGAGATGGCCGTGTCGTAGTTCATCGTCGTGCAGAACGCCTCGTGGGCGAGCTTCTGCCGTAGCGGGAAGCTCACGGCGGCGTTGTTCGCCCGCATCTCGGCCAGCACTTCCGCGTACTGCCTCGCCTCGGTCACGACCGTCACGTAGCGGTGGTTCTTCGCCGCCGCCCGGACCATCGTCGGCCCGCCGATGTCGATCATCTCCACCGCCTCGGCCAGCGTGCAGCCGGGCTTGGCGATCGCCTGCTCGAAGGGATACAGCCCCACGCACACCAGGTCAATCAGCTCCAGGCCGTGCCTGGCGATGTCGGCCTGGTGATCGGGGTCGTCGCGCAGGGCAAGGATGCCGCCGTGCACCTTGGGATGCAGCGTGACAACGCGATGGCCCAGCATGGAGGGGAAGCCCGTCCACTCCTGCACGTCACGGCACTTGATTCCCGCGGCCGACAGGGCCTTCGCCGTGCCGCCGGAGGAGAGGATCTCGACCCCCATGCCGGCCAGGGCCCGGGCGAATTCGGCGACGCCGGTTTTGTCGAAAACGCTGATCAACGCGCGACGAAGGGTGACCATCCCGTCCATGAAAGACATCTCCTTTCTTCCAGAACGTGAGACCATCGAGCCGGGGGCCGGAGGCCATGCGCCTTTGTCCCTCTTGGCGAGGGCTGGTCACTTCAGTGACCGGTTTGACTGCATCCAGTTCGTCTACGGCGTCACGGGCAGCGGGGGCGCCGGCGCCTTCTTCGGTACCGGCAACGCCGGCAACGCCGGCGCCTTGCCCACTGCGACCTTCTTCAGCGACGCGGCCGTCATGTGCTCCGCGCCCACCTGCCGCAGGCAATACAGTCGCCCATCGCGATCGCCGACCCACACGCCCGAAGCAGCGGTGTTGTCCGCGTAGAGACTGCATCTTGTCAGCGGCACGGCGGCCCGCACCTTGCCGAGCACCTCGTCCACCAGCAGCAGGTTGCCGCGGTGATCCAGCACGAAGGTCGAGGGGCCCTGGGCGGTAGGCATGGCCGCCAGGACGCGGCGGCCTTCGCTCAGCGACCAGCGGGCCCGCCCGCTGGCGGGATCGAGGGCGTAGAGCTTGTCGCCGCGGGCGTACTGGTAGACGCACTGTTCGCTGACCTGGATGGGATCGAGGAGGTCGCCCTGCGTGCTGAACTTCCACAGCGGCTCGCCGCCCCTCAGCGGGAAGGCGAACACACGCCGCTGAACCGACGGCACAAACGCGGCCCGGTTGTCCACGACGATCGGCGCGACCACCTCCGACGACATCGTCGGCCAGCCTTGCCTACTCTCCGGCGGCCAGACCTGGGCCAGCGCGTCGCCGGCGCGGAGCACGTACAGATGCCCGTCGGCGCCGGCGACGTAGACCCGCACGATGTCCGAGGACTGCTGCACGCGCGGCGCCGCCCACAGGATCTGCGGCGTGTACAGCACCCAGGCCACCGTCAGCGTGTTGAGGTGGTAGGCCACCACGCGCCCGTCGTTGGATCCCACGTAGAAGTACGTCCCGTCGCACGCCCCGCCCGTGTTGGCGACGAAGTCCTGCGACTTCAGGTCGAAGCTGATCTCCCGAAGCACCTCGCCGCTGTCGCGGCTCAGCACCAGCGCCTTGTGCGTCGTGTTCACGATCACCACGTTCTGCGCCGGCAGCGTCTCTTCCGGCGGCCGGCGCAGGATCGCCTCGATCCCCGGCAGATCCTTCGCCATCCGGGCCGCCGCGCTGTGGCACGGCGGGAACACCTGCTGGCTGGCGGGCGCGATGGTGCGCGTCCACTTGCGCACGCCCTTGGCCGCGTCGACCGCGATCATCACATTGTCGTTGGTGAGGCAGTAGAGGTTCTCCTCCACCAGCGTGAGGCGGACAAGCGTCTGGCCGGGCGACAGGCCCAGGGGCAGTTCCCAGTACCGCTCCAACCCCACTTTGCCCAAGACCTCGTTGCCCACGAACGTGGTGCCACGCTGGGAGACATCGGCACAGCCAACCAGGGCGGCCGCTACCGTCGCCGCCAGCACCCATCCCGCCTTACGACGCATGCGATGCTCCTTGCCGTTTGCCTGTGCCGCACTACGGCTCCAGGTGTACAAAATCGCTCAAGTCCAGCCCGCCGTCCTGCTCGAACCGCCTCAGGCGGCCAATGCGCTCCAGGTCGTCGTTGATCCGGTTGGCGAGCTTGAATATGTACGGCCGTCCCGCCAGGCGGGCCTGGAGGTCAGCCTCCATCTCGTCCCAGCTTCCTTCGTACAGTTCCGTCCTGAGCACCACCAGCATCCGCTCTTCGCGGCTCATGCTCGCGACGAACTGACGCATCCGCTCATGCTCTGCCGCCGCGCCAGCCACATGACACCTCGCGCGGGCCATCCGCACCGGTCCCCACCGACCGCGGGTATCCTAGGCCCGCGCAAAGACAAATGCAACCTTCTTCAAAGGCGGCAACCCATCGCTTCCTGTCGCCCCTTCAGGTCAGAAAGCTTCACCAATGGCTTTCCGCGAACGGGTGAACCGTCACGCCCGGGGGCTTCCCGGTTCCCGATGTGCACGCGCGCCCGCCGCCGGTTGCCGTCGGGACCGCGCCCTACATTCCCTCGGCCACGCCAAGAGCCGCGATCTCGTACTCGACCTCGTCGGCGTCCAGTTTCATCGCGACCTTCGCGCCGACCGGCAGGCCCATCAGCCGCGCCGCCAGGCCCGTCTGGTAGCTGTAGATCCGCTTGCGTACATCCGTGTCCCACGGGCCCAGGATGGAGATCGTGACCTCGCCGCCGCCGTCGATGCGCCGTAGCGTGACCTTCGAGCCGATGTCCACACTGTCGGCGTGCACCTCTTCCGGGTGCCGCACCCGGGCCTTCACCAGTTCGTCCTGCATCTTCGCCTGGCGGGCCTGGAACTCGTTGCGCTGTTCCACCGCGAACTTCCACTCGCTGTTCTCGCTGAGGTCGCCCCGCTCCGCGGCCGCGCCGATCGCCCTCGAATTCGCCGGCATCAACACGTCCACCAGGTGCTTGTAGTCGCCCTCGTAGCGGTTCAGGCCCGCCTGCGTCGTGTAGATGACGCTCTCGTCCAGCCAGGGATCGATCTTGGGCTTGGCGAAGAGATGGAAGAAGTGCTCGCGCAAGATCTTGAGCATGTCGTCGCGCACGGTGCTGGCCAGGCCCGCCCCGCGGTCCACGCGTTTCTTGATGATGCTGGCCATCGCCTCGTCGACTTGCCCCATCACTTCGCGGAAGCCCGCGTAGTCGCGCACCGACAGCGCGGCGCGAACCTGCCGCTGCACCTCGCGCCGATTCTCCACCGGCAGCGACGGGTCCACCTCCAGGTCGTGCAGGAACTTCAGCAGCCGCGTCAGCAACTCCAACCGCGACGCCGCCGCACGCGGCACCTGCGGCGAATCGCCCCACAGCCACAGGCACAACTCCATGTGGTTCAACGGGTCCGCCACGGCCGACGACGCCGCCGACGCCACAGCATCGGCCCGCCCCGCGGCCGACAGCAGCGACGCGATCTTCTCGATCCGCCTCGGCGCCGAGCATTCCAGCAGCCGCACCATCAGTTCCGGCCCGTCTGGGCGGGCCGACAACGCCTCCGCCGCCGCCGCCCACAGCGACTCGTCCTCCAGCGAACTCGCCAGCCGCACCGGGTCCGGCGCCGTCGCCAGGATCTCCCGCGGCGAGGGCCTCTCGGCGGGCAGCGCCCCGGGCGGCAGGTTCATCCGTTCCGCCTCGACCAACCCCAGCGCCGCGACCAGCGCGTCGGCCGGACGCGTCGCGGCGTATAGCTTCGCCTGATCGCTCAGCGCAGTGGTGACCTTGCGCGCGAACTCCTCGCGAACGCCGAGCTTGCGCTGCCTCGCCTCGCGGGCGTACGTCCGCAGCAGCGCCAGCGCGTCCTGCGGCGTGCGAACGGCCGACCACGCGGTCTCCAATTCGTCTTCCAGCGACTTGCCTCGCGGGTGGTACACGATCCGGATCGGGCTGCGCCCCTCCACCGTCAGTTTGTCGCTGCGGTTGGCGGCCGCGCGAGCCCGGCCCCACCAGCCGCTCCAAGCTTCCTTGTCGAGGTAGCGAGGGATGAGCAGTTCTTTGAGGCCGTTGGCGTCGATGCGGCCGTCGTGGGCCTTGCAGATGCCGATGAGGACCCCGGCGGGGTCGGTCTCGAAGACCTCGCGAACTCGCTGGGGGTCGCGCCGGGCGAGCACGCGGAAGTCGGTCTCCTCGACGATGGCGTACTCGTCGCCCAACTTGCGGGGCTCCATGGCCATCGCGCCGCCGGCGAGGTCCTCCAACTCGTACTCGCCTGTCTGGACGTCGTATCGCTTCACCTGCACGACGATGTTCTGGAACTGGTTGGCCAGGTACGTGCCGTCGTGCACGCGCAGGCACAGGTCCAGCGTCGCGAACGCCCGGCGCGGCGGCGTGCCGCCCATCAGGTCGCTGGCGCGGATCAGGACGTCGAAGTGCTCGTGCTGCCCATAGACCAAGCGGTACACGGCCAGAGCCTGGTCGCGAAGTTCCGCGCTGGCCGGCACGGCCTGCGCCAACGCCTTGGCAAGGGACAGTGCCTCCTCGGGGCTGAGGCGCGGCTTGCGTTCCTCCAGCAGCGCCCAGGCCATCGCCTCGGCCTGGTCCGCCAGGTTCGCTTCCACCAGCTTTGCCAGCACCGCAGCCGCGTCTCCCGGAGCGACAGCCTGCTCACCCTCCGCGGCCGCCATCCACGCCGATTCGGCCGCATCGGCATGGCCGGAGGCGATCCACTCGATCATCTGCTGCTTATCCATGCGGCTACTATGCCATTTGGGCGGGAGAGAGTCCACCCTTTGATGATTCGGCGCGGGCAGACCGATCT
This sequence comes from uncultured Planctomycetaceae bacterium, assembly GCA_964461295.1. Taxonomy (GTDB): domain Bacteria; phylum Planctomycetota; class Phycisphaerae; order SM23-33; family SM23-33; genus CAYWTX01. The sequence continues at coordinate 7,137 of CAYWTX010000446.1, forward strand.
CCCCTGGAGGCTCCGGCGCCAGAACACCGGATGCGAGATCGCCCGCCGTGCGATGCCGATTCCCGCCGACCGGCGAAGGGCGCCGACGTCCTGGAAGCCCGCGATCAGGCCGATCCGGTCTCGGCGACCGGGCTGGCGGCGCAGTCGGAGGCGCGCATCCTGCGCCAGCGCCGCACCTGGTACCAGTTGAAGATCACCGGCAGCAGCAGGTCGATCACCTCGTCGGCGACCAGCAGGCCGCCGAGGACGGGCGCTGCCATGGGCCGGATGACCTCAGCGCCGACACCCGTTGCCCAGAGCATCGGCATCAGGCCGACGATGGCGACGCCCTCGGTCATGAGCTTGGGACGCAGGCGATGCACCGCGCCGGCGATGACGGCCTGGGTCAACTCGGCCTCGGTTGCGATCTTGGCCAGACCGCCTCGGGACTTGATGGCGTCGTGCAGGTACACGAGCATGACGATGCCGGTCTGTGTGGCCATGCCGAAGCAGGCGATGTAGCCCACCCAGACGGCCACGCTGAAGTTGAAGCCGAAGAGGCTCTGGAAGATGACGCCGCCGGCCAGCGCGCCCGGCACGGCCAGGACGATCAGCAGCGCGTCGCGAAAGTCGTTGAACGTCACGTACAGGATCACGAAGATCAGCAGGATCACCAGGGGGAAGATGACGGTGAGGGTTTTCCTGGCCCGGACCTGGTGCTCGAACTGCCCGGACCACTCGATGTAGAAGCCGGACGGCAACTCCACCTTCGCGGCGACCGCTCGCCGGGCCTCCTCGACGAAGCCCACGATGTCGCGGTCCCGGACGTTGAGCTGGACGTAGGAACGGAGCATGCCGTTCTCGCTCCTGATGACACTGGGGCCTTCGACAACGGCGAGATCAGCCACGTCGGAGATAGGAACCTGGATGATCTCTCCGCCCGCCATGCCTTGACCGCCCCCGGAGGCGCCGCCGCCTTGACCCATCACGCCGGGCGAACCGCCGCTCGTCGCGGGCGGCGGGGAACCACGCCGGCCGGTCACCAGGATCCGGCGCAGGGCCTCTTGCGTCTGCCGGAAGTCGCGAGCGTAGCGCACCCGCACGGGAAACCGCTGCCGGCCCTCCACCGTGTTCATGACCGTCTTGCCGCCCATCGCCACTTCGATGGCGTCGGAAACGTCGCTGACGTTGACGCCGTACTTGGCCGCTTTCTCGCGATCGACGTCGATTTGCAGGTAGCTGCGCCCCACGATCTGGTCGGGGAACACGTCCACGGCCCCCTGGACGCCGCGCAAGGCGGCGGCGATCTCGTTGGCGATGGTCTGGATGCCCTTCCGCTTGACCACGCTCTTCTCGCCGTTCTCGACGACCTCCTCGGCAATGTCGTCCTGGTGCGGCCCGAAGACCTTGACGCCGACCATGGTGCGGACGCCCGTGGCGAGCATGTCCACCCGGTTGATGATGGGTTGCGTCCAGATGTTGCCCCAACCCGGCATCTGGAGTTCGCTGTCCATTTCCTGGACCACGTCGGCCTTGAGTTTGTGCCAGAGGAAGGCATGCTTGATGAAGGGCTGCGCACGGGCCTGGCGGATGGGTCTCAGGTCGTCATCGGTGGGAATCCTGGCCGCGACCCCGGCCGCCTTGGCATTGCCGCGGAGGGCCTCCAGCAGATACCAGACCATCGTGTCGCCCGCATGATCCTCCAGTTCCCAGTTGAGGACCTTCATCCGCGCCACCCATTCCTTGTGAAGGCGATTCGCGAAGCGGTCGAAGAAGTCCTGGAACACCGAAGCCCTTTCGCCGCCGCCGGCTGTCGCCAGGGCATCGGCGACCGCGCCCCAGGGGGTTCCCCTGGGCAGCAGCAGATCCGCCCGCTGCTTGACCACGCCTGACTCCACCAGGCGCTCGGCGGCGGCGGTGACGAGCCTGGTCATCTCCTCCTTGCGGAGCGCCTCGACCAGCAGAACGCCGTGTTCCCTGGTCAGGGGTTGGGATATCTCCTCCAACTGAGTCGCGGAGGGTTCCCGTTCCAGTATCCCCTTCCGGCGGAACAGGTCCAGGAGATCCCCCAGCGTGGCCAGGACGAGCTTCCTGGCCAGCACCGGTTCGTACTCGACCTGGCGGCGCTTGGCCAATTCCCGCATGGTGCGGTCGAACAGCGCCATCGCCTCCATCGTGGCGTTGGCGACCAGCGATTCGACCTGGTCGGGCTTGAGCCCGTCGCGGACGAACCCCGCGTCGCGCAGGACCGCCACCAGCGCACGGGCCTCCTTCCGCGCATCCTCGAACCTCACCATCCGCTTGGGCCACCATTCCTTGGGGCGGAGGGTGACCACGGTTTCCACCATGTCGATGCCGGACGGATCGGTCGGGGTATCAGCGCGGCCGGCCTTGCCGACCACCATGTCCACTTCGGGGAAACTCGCCATGACACGGTCGCGGACCTTGATGTCGTCGGCGGCCTGCGCCATCGAGACTCGCGGCACGGTCACGGGCATGTCGACGATGCTGCCCTCGTCCAGCGGCGGCATGAATTCCCGGCCCAGTTTGGGCAGGTTCCACGCCCATGCGGCCGTCGCCACCAGCAGCGCCAAGGCGAGACAGCGGCTCCAGGTTCGCCGGAAGAACGCGGTGCCCAGCAGGAGCAGCCCCCCCAGGACGCCCAGCCCGATCCAGGACGCTCCCCGGCCGAAGAACCCCGCCAGCCCCAGGCCGATGATGAGCAGGAAGGCGAGAAACCACAGGCCGGCCGCCGGCACCTTCATGAGCCAGGTCAACACGGGCTTGTAGACGTTGCTGAACGACCGCACGATCCAGTTGTCTTCCTCGCTGCGGAGCCGGCCCTTGATAAGAAGGGGGATGATCGCGGGCACAAAGGTGATCGACAGCAGCGCCACGCCCACCATCGCTCAGGTCTTGGTGAAGGCCAGGGGGTGGAACATCTTGCCTTCCTGCCCGGTCAGGGCGAACACCGGGAGGAAAGAGATCAGCATGA
>CAYWTX010000447.1:0-7311 GCA_964461295.1 uncultured Planctomycetaceae bacterium
GCGGCCTGATCGGCTGGCTGCTGGCTGTGTACTGGCTTGTGTGGGTCACGTTGCCGGGGTACTTCGCGGCGGCGGGGTATCTGACGCTGTACTGGGTGGCGGCGGCGGCGGTGCTGCGTCCGGCGCTTCGGCGGCCCTGGCCGGCGTGGGCCGTGCTGCCGGTGGTGTGGACGGCGTTGGAAGCGGCGCGGGCATACGTCATCAGCGGTTTCCCGTGGTTCAACCTGTCGCAGACGCAGTACCTCGTGACGCCGCTGATCCAGATAGCCGACGTGACGGGCGAATACGGCGTGTCGTTCTTCGTTGCGATGGTGAACGGGGCGGTCGTGGACCGCCTGGCGCCATGGGTGATGCAGCGCGGCGCCGCCGACAGCGCCGCGACGCAGGCGGGTCGGGGCATCCTGTCGCGGTCGCTGGGGTTTGCTCGTGTCGGCGAGATCGCGACGATTGCCGCGGGCACCTTCCTTCTTCTGTACGGCGCGTACCGATTGAGCGAGACGACGCGGACCGAAGGTCCGGTCATCGGCCTTGTCCAAGGCGCCTTTCCCATCGCCCTGCAGAAGAGGGACGCCACGGCCGAATCCATACTCGACTTCCACCTGAAGGCGTCGGGGACGCTGCTGCCCGCGAAGGGCGACGGCAACGCCCGCGGGCCGGAACTGGTCATCTGGCCGGAGACGATGTTGCCCGGCGGCATGAACGCCGACGTGCTGAACGTGAACGTGGAGAAGATGGACCCCGCCGAGCAGCGGCGGCTGCTGGAGTGCTTCGGGTGGTCGGGCGTGTGGGGCGAGAAGATGCCCAACGGGACGGTCCAGCCGTACCCCGATTGGCTGATCCGGGACCTGTTGCGGTTGGAGATCGCCGGCGGCGTCCGGGCGGATGGCACGCGTTCGGCCGGGCGGCGCGCGATGGCGGCGCAGGTGCGGGCGATGGCGACGGAACTGGGCTGCCCCATCCTGGCGGGGGGGGCGACGTTCCATCCCAACCTCCAGCCGCTGGACGAGCATGAGGGCTGGCTGAAGCGGAACTCGGCCTTGTGGATCGAACCGAACTCGGCGAGCGGCCTCGCCTACTCGAAGATGCACCTTGTGCCGTTCAGCGAGTACGTGCCGTTCCGCGATTCGTGGACGGGCCTGCACAAGTTGCTGCGGATGTTCGTGCCTGGAGTCATGCCGCAACTACAGCCGGGCCGGAAGGTCACTGTGTTCGAGTTGGAGCGTCGCGGCGGCGGGAAGTGGCGCCTGGTGGCGCCCATCTGCTACGAGGGCACGTTCAGCCGCGTGTGCCGCGGGATGGCGGGGGGGGGCGGGGTCAAGGCGGCGGACATCATCGCGAACATCTCCAACGACGGCTGGTTCGTCTGCCCGTGGGGCCGGGAGCGTCGCGGCAGTTCCGAGCAGGCGCAGCACCTGGCGCACTACTGCTACCGGGCGGTGGAGAACCGCTGCCCCGTGGTGCGGTCGGTCAACACGGGCATCAGCGCGTCGGTGGACTCCACCGGGCGGATCGTCGCCACGGTTTCGCATCCGGCGCAACCCTCGCTGCGCACGATGGTGTCCGGCACGCTGGAACTGGACGGGCGTCGGAAGAACGAGAAGGAGTTTGCTCACGGGCATGGCCCAAAGGTACTTGTGGACAGCCGCGTGAGCGGGTACAGTCGCGTCGGAGACCTTTTCGCCGCCGTGGTGTTCGCGGCGGCTGCGGGCATGGCGGTCCGCCTGGCGTGGCGGCGGGCCGGCAAGTTGGAAGGGGCCGGGCATTGATGACGGCAAAGCTTGTGCGTTGGATGGTTCTGGCGGCGGCGGGAGGCTTGTTGCTTGGCTGCGACGTTAGCGCCAGGGACGTCAGGCTTCCCCAGTGGGCCAAGTCCAGGTCGGAACCGTTGGCCATCGACCCCGTGAAGGCGTCCCTGGACGCCAGGACTGCCCTCCTGCAGGCGGCGGACGCGCCTGACCCCGCCACGAGAATCTACGCGCTGGAGGCGATGGCGGGCACGATTGGCAAGGACTGCGGGGCCGTCTTCCGCGAGGCCCTCCGCGACCCCAACCCGGCCGTGCGCTACGCGGCCGCCATGGCCGTCGGCGACGCCAAGTGCGTTGCCGCCCTGGGCGACCTGGGGAAGATGGCCGAAGTGGGCGTCGGAGACAGCGACAAACGCGTTTATGCGGCCGTCATGTACGCCCTGTACCGCCTGGGCGACGTCCGCCACGTTGGCGACATGGCCAAGCTGCTGTTCGACAAGGAGGGCGAGGTTCGCAGTTCCGCCGCTCAGGGCATGGGCAAGATGGGCGAACCCTCCGCCATCGGGCCGCTGAAGGCCGTGCTGGCCAACGAGTATGACGAGGGCGTCAAGCTGGCGCTGGTGGAAGCGCTGGCGGTGCTGGGCGACACGGCCAGCGCCGACCTGCTCGAGGCCTACACCAAGGGCTACTTCCTCGACCTGCGGCTGGCCGCCATCCCGGCGCTGGCGCGTTCGGGCGCCGGGCGAACCGCGCGAGTCCTGACGGAGTTGATCCAGGATCGGCACCCGGCGCGGGTGCGGCTGTCGGCGGCCGGGGAGTTGGCCCGGCTGGGACATGTGGACGATCGCGGATGTGAACTGGCGATGCAGTCGCTGCGCGAGCCCCAGAAGGTCCTCGCCGAATCCTCGAAGCTCTCCAAGCGGAACGTCGACACCGACGCGGCGAGCCTCAAGAGGCTGGCGGCGATCGCCCTGGGTTGGATGAACCGTGATGAGGCGGTCAACCTGCTGCACCCGCTGCTGCGGGACGACGACGGAGGCCTGCGGGTGGCCGCCGCGATGAGCATCCTGCGGCTGCTGGCCCCGTACCGCGCGGCCGAGGCGGCGGCGGCCATGCCGGCGCCCGCGGCTGCCACGAGGCCGGCGACGGCTCCGACAACGGCCCCGGTTGTCGAGTTGCCCGCGACGGCCGAACCGGCCGCGGCGCCGAGGCTGCACACGGCCGGCGGGAAGGACTGATGGGCGGCACGGGTCCGATACGTCGTATGGGCCCGCTGCCGGAGGGGCAGCGCGGCATAATGCTTGACTTGCGTTTCGGCCGAACTACAATCAGCCTGAAGTTGTATCGAGGTGCGCAAGGCGCACCAGGACGTACCTGGTCGCCCGGCATCGGAAAAACCGCTCACATGGAAGTGACCTCGTAATAGGGAGCCGCGCGTGGATATCTTGACGAAGATCGCAATCGTGTTTCTCCTGGTCTTGGTGCTCGTCGCCAGCACGGTCTTTGTGAACATGGCCGTCGTGGCGCCCAACTGGAAGGTCCAGTACGAGCGGATGAAGATCGTCGCCGAACTCAACGCGCAGGACGCCCGACTCCAGAAGCTGCACGCCCTGCGGCTCGACCAGGACCGCAAAGCCACCGAGAGATCGCGCGACGACCTGGCCGGCGAACTGGCCAAGGCCAAGGCGGACAAGCTCTCCGACCCCAGCCTGATCCTCGCCCAGGATCTGTCGAACAAGTATTCCCAGCTCGAGGTCTCGCTCAAGGACGCCGTCGGGCAGAACAAGTCCATGGCCGATCGCAACCAGACGCTGGTCGCCCAACTCGAGGAGAAGCGCAAGCAGATCGACGGGTTGCAGAAGGAAGTGGCCGGCGCCCACGTGGAGTTGGACCAGACCCGCGGCAAGCTGGAACGGGAAGAGCGCGTCGTGCGGGCCATGCAGCGCCAACTCCAGGACCGCGACGAACGGATCAAGGAGTTGGAGCTGGCCATGGAGCGCGGCCCCGCCGGCGCGCCCGGCCCCGCCGGCGCGCCCGCCAGCGCCGCCCCTGCCGGCAAGATCGAGGGCACCATCACGGCTATCAAGGGCGACCTGGCCAGCATCAACATCGGCTCGGCCCAGGGCGTGCGGACCGGCAACAAGATGTACGTCTACCGCGACACCCGCTTTGTGGGGTATATCCAGATCCGCGAAGTGGACGACGCGGACGCGGCAGGGATCGTCGTCGATCGCCAGACGGATCCCTTGCCGGGCGACAGAGTCACCAACGACTTGCTGAAGTAGCGTGTCTGGGCGCCGCGGCTGCCCCGACGCAGGATCGGGACGTGGCCGTGTCCCCGCAAAGGGAGCATGGCTGTCGCGAACATGCGGACAGCCGTGGTGCCCGTGAGAGGACCAAGCGATGAGCCAATTGCCGGCACAAGGCCCCGTCATCGAGGTCAGGCCTCAGCCGAACGTGTACACGATATTGCTGATGGTGGCGGTCGTGGCGCTGGCCGCGGCCGTCAGCGTCGCCGCGTGGAAGCTCATGTCTCAGCCTCCCGTCGGCTACGGCCTGCAGTTGGGTGACCTGTTCAAGTCGTTCTCCATGTGAGGGCGGCTGGCAGGTTCCGGGCGGTGGCGAGAGCGCCGGGGCGGCGCGGGTCTGTGGTTGCGCCCTCCGACGGCCCTCTGGCATGTGACCGCTAGATTCGCCGCAGGGCAGCCGCGAGGGACTCGCGGCCGCAGCGGCCATGGGATGGGCCGGATATGATCTTCGACTCGCTTCTCGGGTTGTTCTCCATGGACATGGGAATCGACCTGGGCACGTGCAACACGCTGGTTTGCGTCCGCGGCCAGGGGATCGTCCTCAATGAGCCGTCGGTGGTGGCGGTGAAGCGGGGCACCAACCGGGTGCTGCAAAACGGCAACGCCGTCGGGTTGGTCGCCAAGGAGATGCTCGGCAAGACCCCCGGTTCCATCACCGCCATCCGCCCCATGAAGGACGGAGTGATCGCCGACTTCGACATCACCGAGGCGATGCTCAGCTACTTCATCCGCAAGGTCCACCGCCGTCGCAGCCTCATGAAGCCTCGCGTCGTGATCTCCATCCCCTCGGGCATCACTGCCGTCGAGAAGCGCGCCGTGCTGAACTCGGCCGAGCGGGCCGGGGCCCGCCGCGTGTACCTGGTCGGGGAGCCGATGGCCGCCGCCATCGGCGCCGGATTGCCCGTCACCGAACCCACCGCGTCCATGGTGGTCGACATCGGCGGCGGCACGACGGAGGTGGCCATCATCTCCCTGGCGGACATCTCCGTATGCGAATCCATCCGCATCGCCGGCGACGACATGGACGAGGCCATCGGCGCCTACATGAAACGCACCTACAACCTCATGATCGGCGAGCAGACGGCCGAGCGCATCAAGATCGACATCGGCTCGGCCGCCCCGCTGGAGGAAGAGCTCACGCTGGAGGTCCGCGGGCGCGACATGATCTCCGGCCTGCCGCGGAAGACCATCATCTCCTCCGAGGAGGTTCGCGAGGCCCTCAAGGAACCGGTCGGCTCCATCATCGACGCCGTCACCCGGACCCTCGAGAAGGCCGAGCCGGAACTGGCGGCCGACCTCGTCGATAACGGCATCACCCTGGCCGGCGGCGGGGCGCTGCTGCGGGGCCTGGGCACCGTCCTGTCCAACGCCACCGGCCTGGACATCCGCCTGGCCGACGACCCGCTGACGTGCGTCGCACGCGGGACTGCGGTCTATCTCGAGAACCTCGAGATCTGGAAGGACACGATGGAGTCCGACGAGGACGACTTCTAGGACCTTCCATGCGCGTTGTCGTCACCGGACAGGTTGGCCTGGACAAGAAGCCGTTCCTCGAGAAGGTCGCGGCCATCGCGAGCCGGCACGGGCACGACCTGGAGGTATTCCACGTCGGCGACAGGATGTACGCCGAGGCGCCCGACGTGGCGGCCGGGCGCATCCTCGACCTGCCCCTGCTTCGCCTCCAGAGCCTGCGTCGCAGCGTGTTCAAGGACGTGCTGGCCGCCGCGGGGCGGCAGCGGAACGTGCTGGTGAACACGCACGCGACGTTCCGCTGGCGGCACGGGTTGTTCTACGCGTTCGACTACGACCAGATGAAGCTGCTCGACGCCGACTTGTACGTCGCGATGGTCGACAACGTCGACCGCATCCACTACCGCCTGGTCCGCGACGGGCACATCGACCACGGCCTCAAGGACATCATGGTCTGGCGCGAGGAGGAGGCACTGGCCACCGAACTGCTCAGCCAGATCGTCGGCGGGCATGGGCGGTTCTACCTCGTCGCCCGCGGAGGCGAGCACGACGGCGACGAGGCCGCCGACGCGCTGTACCGGCTGCTGCTGGAGCCGCGCCGCCGCAAGGCGTACCTGAGCTTCCCCATGTCGCACGTGAACGGATCGAGCGTCCTGCTCGGCGAGATCGAGACCTTCCGCCGGCAGATGAAGAGGTACTTCACGTGCTTCGACCCCGGCGACGTCGAGGAGAAGTACCTCGCCCAGCTTGCCGTCAGCGCGGCGGAGGACGGCCGGCGCATCGTCGAGGTCGGCCCGCCGGAGGCACGGGTGGCGATGGACACGGCCGACCTGCTGGGGATCATCCGCGACATCGACGGGCAGATCTACGCGCGCGACTTCAAGCTCATCGACCAGTCGGACATGATCGTCTCGCTGGTGCCGGAGTTGCCGGACGGGCGGCCCGCCATCTCCAGCGGCGTGGAGCGCGAGTTGCAGCACGCCCACGAGGCCACGCGGGAGGTGTTCGTGATCTGGCATCCATCGGCCGATCCATCACCGTTCGTGACGGCGACGGCGACGAAGATCTTCCGATCGACGGCGGAGGCGATGCGCCACTTCACCGACGAGCACTACATCACCCCTCTGCCCGGCGGCGGGCTGTTCGCCTAGCAGCCGGCGGACGCCGCGAAACACATCCTGCTGCCGCGCATTGAAGAAGGGGACGCCTGAATGCCAACTCAGAAGGAGCTTTGCCATGAGAAACGGCCTCGCCGTTGTCGTTCTTGCCTCGGTGATTACGGCCTGCCTGGCGGCGGACAAAGCGCCGACTGCGCAGCCGACTGCACCGGTCGACCCGAACGGAAAGCCCATCCGCGTGTTGATCCTGGTTGGCGGGCACGGGTACGACCAGAAGAACTTTCCCAAGGTGTGGGATGGCATCCACGACATCTCCTGCGAGGTCTACAAGGACAGCAAGAAGCCTTATACGGCCTTCGACGACGCCAACAACTTCAAGCACGACGTGGTCGTGATGTACACGCTGGCCAGCGGCATGGCGCCCCAGCAGCAGGCGAACCTGCTGGCGCTGCTGAAGCGAGGCGTGGGGCTGGTGGTGTGGCACCACGCGATGGCAAACTGCGCCGACTGGCCGGAGTTCGAGAAGATCGCCGGCGGCAGGTACTGGGTGAAGGCGGGCAAGCGCGAGGACGGCGCCGCCGTCGGCGCCAGCGGGTACAAGGAAGGTATCGTCATCAAGATGAAGATCGAGGACGCCAGCCACCCGATCACCAAGGGCATGAAAGACTT
>CAYWTX010000448.1:0-2934 GCA_964461295.1 uncultured Planctomycetaceae bacterium
CCATCGCCTGGTGAATCTGCTCGTGGAGATCGATCATCTCCTCGCGGTCCTCATCGTGGACGTCGGCGAGGAGCTTGCGGGAGTGGTCCAGCAGTTCGCGGGCGTCGTCGTAGGCCTCTGCGGCTGGCGCGTCGTTCCCGGGGGGCGGCTCAGCGACATAGGCGCCCTGGCCGGTCGGCGGAGCGGCCGCGGGGATTGGGTCGGTCGGCGAGATGCCATGGGCAGCCGGCGCCCCGGCGGTCGAGGCGGCGCCTGGTTGGGCTGCATCGACGTCGATGGCGCCCAGGCTGGCATCGGAGGCGTCGAGTTCCTCCTCGTCGAGGGCGCCCGCGCGGAACAGTTCCTCCAGGTCGGCGGCGCGGGCCTGGTAGAGTTGGCGGATGCGGTCGGCCGCGGAGGCCATCTCCTCGGGGCTCTTGGGCTTCAAGGCGTCGCGGATGGTGATGTACTTGCTCTTGCCGGTTCGTTTCTCGATGGCGGTGACCTTCAGGATTCCGTCCAGGTCGAGGCTCATGCGGCAGAGGATCTCGTTGCTGTCCTGCATGGCCGTGAGGTCCTCGATGCGGAACCGCCCGACGAGGATGTCCTTCAGCGCGTCGGGGTCTTCGCCCTGGAAGATCTCGATGTCGACCTCGGTCTGGCTGGGGTGGGCGGTGTAATAGCGGTCGGTGCGGGTGATGGGCAGGGGCGTGTTGCGGTGGATGATCGGGTGGTAGCAGTAGGGATAGGAGGCCCCGTCGCGTTCGCCCAGGTAGCTTGGGCCGAAGGAGTACGGCGAGACGTCGACGAGGACTCGCTGCACGTCATGGCCGGCCAGGCGCCCGGCCAGCAGGCCCGCGCCCAGGGCGACGCACAGGTCGGGATGCACGTCCTGTCGCGGGCGGGCGCCCATGCGTTCGGTGAGGACCTCGCTGACCAGCGGGGTCCGCGTCGAGCCGCCGACCAGCAGCACGGCGTCGATGTCGGCGGGGGTCTTGCGGGCGTCCTCCAGGGCCCTGGCCACGCTGTCCAGCGTCGATTCCACCAGCGGGCGGATCATCTCCTCGTAGTCGGCGCGGGACAGGTCCATCTCCAGGTGCAGCGCCCTGCCGTCCGCCATCGCCAGCGACTCCTCGCGCACGACCGCGTAAGGCTCGAAGCTGAGTTTCTTCTTGGCCTCCTCGGCCGCCCAGCGCAGGCGCGAGTACGAGGCCGGGTGAACGTCCTTCAGATCGACGCCGTGGAGGCGATGGAACTCCGCCAGCAGGCGGCCGAGGATGAGCTGGTCGAAGTCGTCGCCGCCGAGGTGGTTGTTGCCGTGGCTGGCGAGGACCTCGGTGACGTCACTCTGGATGGTCACGACGGAGACGTCGAACGTCCCCCCGCCCAGGTCGTAGACCATGACCGTGCGCGGCGTGGCGTCGCTGAAGCCATAGGCCAGGCTGGCGGCCGTCGGCTCGTTCAGGATACGCACGACCTCCAGCCCGGCCAGCGCCCCGGCCTCGCGCGTGGCCTGGCGCTGCGCGTCGGAGAAGTAGGCCGGCACGGTGATGACGGCCTTTCGGACGGGCTGGCCCAGCTCGCGAGCCGCCCACTCGGCCAGTTCGCGGAGGATCAAGGCCGAGACCTCCGGCGGGGTGAAGGCCTTGTCGCCCAGCAGGATCTTCTCGTCGCTGCCCATCTTCCGCTTGATGCTGCGGACGGTCAGTTCGGGGTAGACCAGCATCTGGTTGCGCGCCGCCTGCCCGACCAGGAGCTGCCCCGTGGGCGAAAGCCCCACGCATGAGGGGAGCATCTTGTCGGCCGTGGGGCCCAGCACTCGCGGGCGGTCGCCCACAAGGGCGGCGATCTCCGAGTTAGTGGTGCCCAGGTCGATGCCGACAATGACTTCACGTTCGCTCACGGCCATCGCTGTCCTCCCGTGCCTCGTCGGGCCCGCCGCTGGCGGGGCGACGCGCCACCTTGACCTCCGCCAGCCGGTGCACGCGCCCGTGCCACTGGTAGCCGGCTCGATACACTTCCACCACGGTTCCCTCAGGCACGTCCGCCGTTCGCTCGACGGCGGCGGCCGTCATCCGTTCAGGATCGAACGGCTGTCCCTGGCAAGGCGATTCCGAAACGCCAATGGCGCCCAGGGCCTCCTCGAGCCGGGCGAGGCTCAGCGTGCAGCCGTCCAACAGCGCCTCGGCGGCAGCGGCGGCTCGCGCCGGCCCGCGCCCCGGGCGCAACAGCCTGCCCAGCCAGTTTGGGCTTTCCGCGCCGGCCGCGGCCAGCAATCGCCCGGCGGCGTCCGCGCCCCGAGTCAGGCGGTCGCGAACGTCCAGCAGCACGTTCACCAACTTCCCCTCGGTTTCCTGGCGCGCCGTCTCGGCGGCCCGGCGGACCTGCTCTTCGCGAAGGTCGTCCATGTGACAGGCCGCGTCGCGGACTGCCGCCAGCGCCTCCCCATGGGCCGACACCACGCCGCGCACCGACGCCGGCAGCGCCTCCAGCGACTCGTGGAGTTGCTTGAAGGTCCGGCCCTGGAGCTTCGTCTCCTGGGCAAGGGCCGTCATGGCCGACCAGAGCGAGCCGAGATCTTCCGGCGCCTGGGCCGGGGCGTCCGGGTCCGCCGGCTGGGCCGACTGAAGCTCGGCCAGGATCTCGGCATCGAGGCCTTCCGGCGGGGCTTCGTCGGACAGCACCTCGTCCAGCCAGGCCTGGAAGCGACGCACGATCCGCTCCCGGAACCGGCGGTCGGCGTCCTCGGACCGTGAAGGCATCTCGCCGCCCGCCGCGTCGGCGGCGGCGTTGGCGTCGTCCGCCGGCAACGGGCCGCTGGCCGGCGGCGCGAGGTCGCCCTCGAACGGCACGCGCCGCCGGTCAGCCGGTTCCCAACCCGCCGCGGCGGGCAGAACGCTCTGTGCGTCGTTATCGTACATCAGCGACTCCTCTGCCAGAAGTCCCCGGAACCAT
>CAYWTX010000449.1:0-26759 GCA_964461295.1 uncultured Planctomycetaceae bacterium
TCCGCCCGCAGGACAACGACACGACCTTCAAGCTCACCTGGATGATCGAGGTGGTGAACGACGGCGTGACGATGGCCTCGGTGCAACCGGGCTCGGCCTACACGCTAACCAAGAACCTGCTGCTGCTGCCCACCTTCCAGCCTCCTTCAGGAATGAGCCTGTTCCAGGCCGACGAGAAGAACAAGCCCAGGGTCCTGCCGGCCGGCGCCGTCATCACCGTCCGCGAGCAACGGACGCAGTTGACGGCCGCGTGGTATAAGGTGTCCGCCTCGGGCGCCGACGGCAAGGCGATCGGCGAAGGCTGGATCAGCGGCGAGGCGCTGGACAATCAGCAGGTCAATCCGGTCGAGAAGGCCCCGGCGGGCAAGGCCCCAGCCGCGGCCGGCAAGAGGAACTAGCAACGATGCCGTTGTGCGACGGCGAGTGAAAGGCTGCTCATGCAGTTCATCCGAAACAACCTGTTCTACGTGATCCTGGGGGGCCTGACGACGGTGATCGTCGTGGCCGAACTCGTCTATCCGCTGCTGAGCGGCGTCGACGAGAAGGTGGCCAAGCGGACCAAGCTCTCGGGAGAACTGGAGGCGGCGCGCAACGCCCTCAACACCCGCCAGGTGAACGAGGAGAAACTCAAGGCGATGACGGCCCGCGGCACGGCGGTGACGGAGGCCTCCAAGGGCGACGAGGAAGCCTCGTTGCAGTTCAACCGCCGCAACTTCGAGGTGTTGCAGATCCCTCTGGGACAACTCAAGCCCGCTTTCCCCATCAGTATCGCCGAATACGCCAAGTGGAACGGGCGGCTGGAGTTCACCACCAAGTACTGCGAGGTGGTGGCCTCCCTGCTCAAACAGCCGCGCCTGCGAGCCGTTGAACCCCCCGACGTTAAGGATGTCGATGCGGCCATCGCGACCCTGACCTCTCCGGGCGCAAAACCCGACGTGATCAAGAAACTCGCCCGCCAGCAGGTGATGCTCGAATGGACCAAGAAGGGCGCCCTCTACGTCGGCGACAAGGTCCTCGACCGCGTCTTCACCGAACCCACCAACACCGCCCCCGACGAGAAGCTCTGGGAGGCCCAGGTCAACCTCTGGGCGACCGAGGAAGTCCTCCGCGCGATCATCACCACCAACGAGGAAGTCGCGGCCGAACGAGAGAAGAACCTCGGCGGGGGCGCCGAAGGCGGGATCACCGACTCGGCGGTGCGGCACCTGCTGCGGATCAAGGTGGAGGGCCAGTTCGCGGCGCCCCGCAGCGTCGGCGCCGTCGGCGAGGCCCCTACCATCACGCGCCGCTACTCCACCGCCCGCTACGCGGTGCAGAACTACGACTTCACCGTCATCATGCCCACTCGCCACGTGGAACGTCTCCTGCGGACGCTGATGCTCCAGAACTTCCACGCTGTCCACCGCGTCAACCTCAGCAAGGTGTCCCTCACGGACGAGTCGCTGTTCTACTACGGACCCGAAGAAGTGATGCAGGTGGACGTCGCCGGCGAACTGCTGCTGCTGCGGTCGTGGATCAACCCCTTGATGCCCAAGAGTGGCGCCCGATAGGCTGCCAAAGCTGGTACAGGAGGCCGACGTATGGCCAAGGCCGACGAGATTGGTTTTCTCGAGAAGCACGTGGAGAAACTGGTGCTCCTGGCGGGCGTGGTCCTGCTGGCTCTGTGCGTCTACCGCTGGGTGCTTTCCTCGCCGCTGACGTTCGAGGTGGTCGGACCCGCCGGCTCCGGCAAGGCCGAAGTCGGGCCGGAAAAGGCCGACCGGGTCCTCCACCAGGCCGCGCTGGCCATCCGCGCCCGCATCGCCCACTACCCCGCTGTCGTCGGACCGATGCCCAAGCATGCGGGCAAGACCGCCGACCTGCGGCTCATCGAGCCGGCCGAAGCCAACGCCGTCGCCCTCTCGGCGCCGCAAAGGCCCATCCGCCCTTACGATGCCAATGGGCTGGACAAGGGCGGCCCCACGCTGGACAACATCGTCAAGTCGATGCTCGCGCTGCCCGAGTTGACAGTCACGGCCACGGAAGTTGTGCCCGAGAAGGAGCAGGCGGCCGACACGATCCTGGCGCGGGGCGAGCTGGTCTTCCCCTTGGCCCGCCAACTCCAGGAATGGCAGGCGATCCTCCCCCAGGACCGCGTCCGGCCTGCCCTCGTCGTGCATGACGTCATCGTCCGCGTCCAGGAACTGCTGCCCGGCGGACAGTGGTCGGAGGCCAAGAAGGTGACGCCCTCGCTTCGCCCGCTTCCCAAGCCGGCGACGACGACCGCGCCGGCCCCCGAAGCCCCCGTCGAGATCCCCGCCTTCGACGGAAGCAACCACGCGGCTGTGCACGCCGCGGTCCGCGCCCTGGCGGAGGAACCGCGCCAGCGGCGGATCACGCGCGGCGACTACTACCGCGTCTGGTCGCCGGAGGGCGACTGGCAGGACCTGCGCGCGGCGGGGCCCGAGGAACCGCCCAAGGACGAACTGCGGATCGCTTTCCACGACGACGCGACCATGAAGCCAGGCAGGACTTACCGCTACAGCGTGCAGTTGGAACTGGTCAGCCCCCTGTTGGCGCACGACGACGTGGTCGCCAGGAAGAACGCCGACGACGCCAAGGCGAAGTACATCCAGACGAAGTTCAGCGACTGGTCGGCCCCCGTCTCGGTCGGCAAGCCCGTCGACTTCTTCGTGACAGGCATTGGAATGAACCAGCAGGTCAAGGCGCGAGTGTTCACCCGCGTGCTGAACCAAGTGGTGTCGCAGGAGTTCAACCTGGCCCCGGGCGATCCCATCGGCGGCCCCTCGCCGGTGAAGGTGTACGACCCGGTGGCCAAGGGCGCGCGAAACGTGATGGTCGATTTCCGCTCTGGCTGCACGACGCTGGATTTCCGCTTCGACATGCAGGCGGCCAGGGGCGCCCTGGTGCGCAATACGTTCATGCTGTTGTACCTGGACGCCCAAGGGCAAGTGAGCGCTCGGTACCTGGCATGGGATCAGGAGTCGGATCAGTACAAGGCCTGGAGGGATGCGGGTGCGCGAGCGCCCGCCGGTGCCGCCGCCGGCGCCGCCGCCGGCACAGGCGTCAAGCCGCCGCCCTGAGAACGGATATCTCTGCGAAGGCTGTTTTTGGTGTTGCAACCTGTTGGTCCTTGGCGTAGCCTATGCCGCGCCGCAGGCTTGCGTATAGAAGGAGCTGTGCTGTGGTAATTGCGCGAATCGTACCCTCGGGATTGCTGGCCGCCGTGGTGCTTGCGCTGGGTTCTCTGGCGCAGGGACAGGAAGTCGCCGCCGACCAGGCCAAGGCGATGCTCCAGCAAGGAATCAAGGAATATAAATCCTTCAACTTCAAGCAGGCGCAGGCCACGCTGCTCAAAGCCAACGACCTCCTCAAGGAGAAGGGCTCCGCTCTCAGCGACGAGGAAAAGAAGCAGCTCAACGAGCACCTGGAGAAGGCGCCCGACGCCATCCGTCAGCAGGGCGCCGCCCAGCAGTCCTACAAGGACGCCGAGAAGGCCCTGCGCGGCGGGCAGTTCGACGAAGCCATCAACGGCTTCGGCGCCGCGGCCGCCAGTGAATTCCTCAACCCCGGCACCCGCCAGGACGCCCAGGCCCAACTCGCCCTGGCCAAGATGAAGAAGGACGTGGCCAAGGCGGCCGCCGCTGCCGCCGCGACCGAACCGGCGCCCGCACCGGCCCCGACGCCCGCACCCGCCCCGCTCGCGGCCGCTGATTCCTACGTGGGCACCGCCGCACCCGCACCCTCTCCCGCACCCGCACCCGCCGCCGCCGCACCCGCACCCTCTCCCGCACCCGCACCCGCACCCGCCGCCACAGTCGCCGATCCCAAGGCAAACGGCGACCTGACCGCACGCCAAGCCAAGGCCCGCGAACTCCTTGCCCGCGGCAAGCAGGCCTTAGACGACAATGACGGCGACGCCGCCATGCGATTCTTCCAGCGAGCCCTGGAACTCGACAGCGAGTTGACCGAAGCCGACACCCTCCTCAAGAACTCCACCAACCTCCTGGCCCGCAAGTCCTCTACCCAGGCGCCCGGCTCGCTCGGTCGCCTCCAGCGCCAAATGCTTGTGGCCAGGGAAGCGGCATTGGTTGAAATCAACAGGCTTCTGAATCAGTCACGTCAGCAACTGACCACGGTTGCCAAGTCGGCCGACTTCGAGTCGGCGAACAAGGCTGCCCACGAGGCCAAGCAAACCCTTGAAGCCAACAAGCTCTTCTTCGGCGCTCAGGAGTGGGCAACACAGCTTGCTCGCGTTGACGAACAGATAACGCTCACCGAGACGCGGAAGATGGCGTTTGAGAGGTCCGAAGCCGCCAGGCAGGCCGTCGAAATCGAGAAGATGAGCCGCGAGCGGGTTCTACAGGAACAGGCCACCCGCATGAGAAGGGTCGTCGTGCTCACCGAACAGGCCCGCGAACTGCGCTCGCAGAAGCAGTACGGCAAGTCCCTGGCCGTCGTCGAGGAAATCCTCCTCATCGACCCCAAGAATCCCTGGGCCCTCCAGGAACGCGATGTCCTGGCCGAGTTCGACCTCCTGGTCCGCGAAGGCAAAGCCGTCCGCAACAACCGCTTCCAGGAGCAGGAAACGCTCATCGATCTCCGCGAGTCGGAAATCCCATGGTACCAGTACCTGCGCTATCCCAAGAACTGGCGACAGCTCACCGAGGAACGCAAGGCCATGGAAGCCACCACCTCCGGCGACAGCCCGACCGACGCGGCCCTGCGGGCGAAGCTCCGCCGCGAGATCGAACGGCTGACCTTCAACGAGATCGATTTCAAGGAAGTGGTGAACTTCCTGCGCGAGTACTCCGACGCCAACATTCACGTCAACTGGCGTGCGCTCCAGGCGGCCGGCATCGAACCCACCACCAAGGTCAGCGTGGACGTGCGCCGCGTGAGCGTCAAGCGAGCTCTGGAACTGGTGCTGCGGGACGTGTCGGGCGCCGCGGCCGGCGCCGACGCCGAACTGACGTACGTGGTGGACGGCGGCGTCCTGACGATCTCCACCAAGGCCGACCTGGCCCGCAAGCCCATCCGGCGCGTGTACGACGTGCGGGATCTGCTGGTTCCGGTCCCCGACTTCCAGGGCCCCCGCATTGACCTGGACATCAGCACCTCATCCAGCTCCTCCAGCTCCAGCAGCATGGGCGGCACGGGCAGCACAGGCGGCACAAGCGGGAGCGGCGGGGGCATCTTCGATACCGCCTCCACCACCAACACCCAGGAAAAGATCAAGATCATCACCAAGGAAGACCTGACCAAGGACTTCATCACCCTCATCCGCCGCGGCATCGACAAGGATTCCTGGTCCGACCCAGAGGGCGGCGGCGGCGGCACCGGCTTCATCCAGGTCATGAACGGGCAACTCGTCGTCACCCAGACAGCCGAGAACCACCAGTCCATCGCCGAACTGCTGGAGAAGCTCCGCGAGGCCAAGACCATCCAGATCATGATCGAAGCCCGGTTCATCATGGTGGACAGCGGCTTCCTCAACCGCGTGGGCTTCGACGTCGATATCTTCTTCAACATCGGCTCGCGGCTGGGCAGCACCAGCACCACCGACCCCTGGACCGGCGCGACGGTCCCCACCAGCGGCGGGTCCAGCGGCTGGGGCAACAACGGCAAGATCTCCAACCGAGTCACCCCGGTTCGCGCGGACTCCAACTCGCTGGCCTTCACCCGCGGCATCAGCACCCTGGTCGGCAGCGACATAGGCTCCGCCCTGGGCACCGGCAGCGCCTTCGGTATGGCGGGCACGTTCCTTGACGATATCCAGGTCAACTTCCTCATCGAGGCCACCCAGGCCAACCTGGCCACTCGAACCCTCACCGCCCCGAAAATCTGCCTGAGCAATGGCCAGCGGGCCTATATCACCGTCGCCACCCAGCAGGCCTACATCCGCGAAGTCATCCCCGTCGTGTCCGGCAATGCCACCGCCAACCGGCCCGTCATCGGCTACATTCCCACCGGCTCCGTCCTGGATGTCGCCGCCACCGCCTCGGCCGACCGCCGATACGTCCTGATGACCGTTCGCCCCCAGGTCTCCAGCAACCAGACCAGCACCGCCGGGGGCGCCACCGGCGGGACCACGCCGTCGGACCCCAACGCGGTCGGCGGCATCCCCACCTTCGGCGGCGTGCAACTGCCCACCGTGGCCGTGCAGGACCTCCAGACCACCGTCTCCGTCCCCGACGGCGGCACCCTGGTGCTGGGCGGACAGAAGATGGCCGGCGAGATCGAACGCGAGGTCGGCCCGCCGATCCTCAGCAAGGTTCCCGTCCTCAACCGCTTCTTCGTCAACAAGGTCAAGGTCCGCGACGAACGCACCCTGTTGATCCTCATCAAGCCCAAGATCCTCATCAACGAGGTCGCCGAGAAGAACGAGAAGCTCTACCTCGAGGAGCCGCGGCTGCCGTAGGTCCCGGCAAGTTCCGATCCCCCATGCGGGCCGCGGTTCCAACGAATCGCGGCCCGCTTCGTTCCGTTGAGACAGACGCTTCTGTGATGCCGCCGCAAGACGGGCGCGTCGCACCTGCCTCGCGCGGACAGGGCGCGGGCGTGCCCGAACTTCGCCTCACGCCTGCTCCGTCGGGGCGGGACCGCCGGCGAGGTCCACGTTCCAGTCTCCCGGCAAGTCCTGCTACATCTGCCTCGAGAATGCCTTGATCCCCGTGGGCCGCAAGCCTGTACAATACCCGTTGTGCCGGACGGCGCCGCTGCCGGCCGGATGGGCCGGACTCAACCAGGGCGAACAGAATGAACCGCCACGTTCTCATCGTCGCTTCGGTATGTCTGCTCGCCGCTCCCGTCGCGGCCAGCCCCTCCACGACCCCCGCCGCCGGAAAGGAGACCCGCCTCGGCCTGGTTCATGTCGACCCCGTCAAGCGGGAGCTGACGTTCAACGCCGAGGTCTGCCTGCGCGAGGGCGTGCTGGAGTTCCTCCTGTGCGCCTGGAACACCAAGACGCACGAGAGCATCCTGCACACCAAGGCCAAGGCATCACACATCCATGCCGGCCTGCTGCTGCTGGGCCTGCACCCCGGCAAACCCGCCCGCTGGTCCGGTAGCGATCCCGAGGCCCGCTTCCTCCCCCCCGCCGGGCCCGCCCTTACGATCTCCCTGTCATGGAAGGACAAGGACGGCAAGCCGCGGTCGGCCGACTCGATGAGCTGGCTCCATGCCGGCGACAAGAAGGACCTCAAGCTGCCCAAGGACTGGGCCTTCGTCGGCTCCGAGGTGCTCCCCGACAACCGCTACTGGGCCGATGTCGACGGCGAGATCATCTCCGTCACGAACTTCCCCTCCGCCGTCATCGACATCCCCGTCGAGAGCTCCAACGCCGACGCGCAGCGCGACCTCTTCGCGGACGCCAAGGCCGTCCCGGAGAAGGGCACCGCCGTCACGGTCGCCATCCGCCCCCGGCCCGGGGCCGAGAAATGCCCCCACGCCCGCTCGACGCTCGAGATCGACGCCACGGGCAGCCTGCGCATCGACGGCGAGCCCATCGCCGATAACAAGCTCCCCGACTGGGCCGAGAGGTTCATCGCCGCCCACGAACGCGGCATGGTCGTCATCCGCGCCGCCGGCGGCGCCCTCGTCCACGACCTCGAAACCGCCCGCGCACAACTCCGCCTCGGCGGAGTGCGGGAGTTCGACTTCCAACGCCTCGCGATCCCCGACGGGCCCCTGCCCCGCACCGCCGGGCACCTCAAACAGGCCATGGACGAGTGGACCCGCAAGTTCGCCAAGCCCGATGACTACATCGAAAACCCCCACGACGAAGCCCAACGGCAGCTCGACCGCATCGACAGGCATCTCAAGGCGATGGACCAGGACCGCCAGCGACTCAAGGACTACGCCGAGCAACTCCGCGCCGCCAAGCTGAAGGCCACGCCGCCCAAAGGCCCAGGGACCTGAGTGCCTCGACCTGATGGAAGCCGAGAATCGCGTGGACAACGACCGTAACCAACCCGCGCCCGACATTGCCCCCCCGGCCCCGGCCGGCGCCGTCCGCCGAGCCCTCCGCACGCACGGCGAGGCAATGATCGCCGTCGCCGCCGCCACCCTCATCGTCGAGCTGGGCGTGTACGTGGTGGCCGTGGCCGCGGGCGCCGGGCCGCTCCAGGCATGCCTGGCGACACTGGCGGCGTCGGCGTTGTGGACCGCCATCGCGGCCCCAAGCGCCGCCGCCGGCGCCGATGACCCCCTCGGCGCCTTCCTGCGCGCCGGCACGGTGGCCGACGCCTCCGCCGCCGCTCTGGCCGTGCTCGCCCTGGCTTCGCCCGTCTTCTCGGCCGCCTCCGCCGTCAAGGCCTGGTGCGTCCTCGCCGCTGTCGCCCTCGCCGCCGCCGCCGCCCTGTGCCTGGCACGCTCGCGGGCCGCCAAGGCGGCCCTCGCCGTCGCCGTCGGCCTGCTGCTCCTGCTCCGCCTCGCTAGCCCCTTCCTCGCCGGCGGCGCCGCCCGCTCACCCGACCGCCCCTTCGCTCGCTCCGCCCTCGCCGCCGCCATCTACGTCAACCCCTTCTATGCCGCCACCAACACGCTCGACGTGCAGCCGAACTTCGTCTGGCACCGCGACGGCGGGCTGATGTACTCCCACGTCGAGGGCGGCTTCTACGGTGCCGCCCCGCCCGCCTGCTGGTACGCCCCGGTCCTCATCGACCTCTCGACCGCCCTGGCGCTCGGCGTCGCCGCGGCCATGTTCCGCCACAGAAGCAGGGGGAAGAAGGACTACGGGGATTGATGCGATTGTAGGAATTGCGTCCCAAGACAGTCCAATCCCCACAATCCCGTCAATCCCCACAATCCCTTTCCACCTGCACCGGATTGCAGCCGGCTCGCCTACCTGCGACTGCCCTCGTCGAACATCGCACTCAGCTTCTCCGCCAGATCCCGCAGCGCCTGGCCCCGATGACTGATCGCGTTCTTCTCCTCGGCAGGCAACTCCGCCACCGTGTGGCCTTTGGCCTCCACGTGAAACAGCGGGTCGTAGCCGAATCCGTTCTCGCCTCGCCCGCTCCGCAGGATCCGCCCCTCTACCGCGCCGCCGGCTTCCACGATCACCCCATCCGCGCTGGCAAGGGCCAGGCGGCACATGAACCGCGCCGTCCGCCGCTCGTCGCTCACGTCCCACATCGCCGCCAGCAGCTTCAGGTTGTTCAGGCGGTCCCGCGCCGAGCGATCCGCGCCGGGCGGGAACGCCTCTTCCGCGAATCGGGCGCTGCGCACGCCCGGCTCGCCGCCGAGGGCGTCCACCACCAGCCCGCTGTCGTCGGCCAGGCACCACCGCCCGGTCGCCCGAGCATAGTAGAGGGCCTTCTGGCGGGCGTTCTCGGCGAACGTCGTTCCGGTCTCCTCCGGCTCGGGCACGCCATCATCCTCCAAGGCACGCACCCGCAGGCCCAGCGGCTCCAGCACCTGCCGGATCTCCCGCAGCTTGCCCGGGTTCCGCGTGGCCGCGACGATCTCAGAGGACCCCATCGCACCAGGATGCTCCAGGCTTGATCCCATCGCCGCCTATCTCCCTCAGAGTTTGTGAAAGAATTGGATCTCGCAGGTTTGCCCGCGCTGGACGCTTTCTGTCGCCCCTTCGGGGCTCCATGCTTAATTGCTTGTGTACCTGGGGCTTACGCCCCCGGCTAGATCCTGATCGCCCCTTCCGGGCGAAGAGGGACAAGGCCGCTTCCGCGATTGTTTCACAAACTCTCAGCAGTCACGGCCGCAGCCGCCAAGAGCTGCGGCCGAACGCTTGCGGTGACTCGCTTGTCCTGAGCTCATCTGCGAAGCCAATCGCCCTACCGAGCCGCCGGCTCGCTCGTCGGCCCGCCGGCCGCCGGCGCGGCCCCCGCGCCGACGCCTTCCTCGCCCTTCTCGCGAGGAATCACCACCAGGTACGTGCTGTCCGGCACTCGCATGTACTTGCCTGTCTTCTGGTTCACCGTCCAGATCAGTCGCTGGTTGCCGTTCACCGCCAGGTCCGGAAACCGCCGGAATATCGCCTTCACCGTCTCGTCCCGCGCGATGTGCGTCGCCTTGCCGTCCTTCGTCTCCTTCGCCACCGCCGAGGCCGCGAACGCCCCCACCGTCACCACCGACTGATTCTCGCCGTGCCGGTAGAACGCCGGCAGGCCCTCCTCGCGGAGCTGCCGGCAGTAGTCCAGCGCGAACTGCTTGCGCCCCACGTACTCCGCCTCCGGCACGTCGTAGAAGATCGCCAGCAGCACCGTGAACACCGCCTCCTTCGGCGCACCGTCCAGCCGGTATTCCACCTGCTCCGCTTCCTTGCCGGGCATCGGCATCAGGATCGCCCCGGGGTATACCCTCACTCCGCTGGGCGACACATACCCCTTCGCCTTCTTCAGGTCGCCTTCGGCGTCCTGTGCCCACCGGAACCGGCCCCAGTACAGCATGCTGTGGTCGTCCCTGTGGACGATGAACAGGTCCTTCCACTTCGCGTTCTTCTCAGTCTCCTCCTTCCACCGCCTCGCCTCCGCCACGTGCCCCGCGTTCATCGTGTTGCGGAACACCCGCAGCAGGATGGTGTAGTTCTCCGCCGTCCCGATCGGCTTGCCCGCCCCGCCCCCCGCCATCGCGCCGAACAGCCCGCCCGGCTTGCTCTCCTCCGCCGGCCGTGCGGCCGCCCCCCCCGCCTTGGCGCTCGGCGTCGCCATGCCGCTCGCCCCGTCCATCTTCATCCCGTCGCACCCGCCGCAGGCGGCCAGCGCCCCGGCGACGACCATCGCCACCGCACTTATTGTCCGCTTCACCGCGTCTGTCATGCCCGACTCCTGAACCGGCCTCCCCCCGCGCCTCTCCGCAACTTCAGCTTGCTCCGCGGCGCCTCACAGGGCTGCTCGCACCACCGTCCGCTGACACCTCAGCACTTGTCGGATTCCCTTCCTCGCCAAGCCCAGCATCGCCGCCAACTCGCCCGCCCCGAACGGCTCCTGCTCGCTGGATCCCTGCACCTCGACGTACTGGCCCGCCGACGTCATCGCCACGTTCATGTCCACATCCGCCGTCGAGTCTTCCTGATAGTTCAGGTCCAGCATCGCCTGCCCGGCCACGATGCCCACCGACACCGCCGCCACGCCGCCCTTCAACACGCCCGCCCCCCACCGTCCCGCCGCCCGCCCCTTCGCGACCGCGACCGCCAACGCCACCCACGCCCCGTTGACCGCCGCCGTGCGCGTCCCCCCGTCCGCCTCCAGCACGTCGCAGTCCAGGTAGATCGTGTTCCTTCCCAACCGCTCCAGCCGCACCACGCTCCGCAGCACGCGCCCGATCAGCCGCTGAATCTCGACGCTTCGCCCGTCCGGCCGGCCCTCGGGCCGCGCCTTCCGCTGGCTCGTCGACGCCGGCAACATGCCGTACTCCGCCGTCACCCACCCCAGGGCGCTGTTCTCGCGCCACCGCGGCACGCCTTCGACGATGCTCGCCGTGCAGATCACCCGCGTGCCCCCCATCTCGATCAGGCACGACCCGTCCGCCGACCGCACGAACCCCGGCGTGATCTTCACCGGTCGCATCTCGCCCGCGCCACGCCCGTCGCTTCTTGTTCTGCCTGACATAGGCGACAGTATACGTGAATCGCCCCCCAAGCGAAGACGCGTTTTCCATCGCGGCGCCGCCCGCGCGCCCGACCCGTTCCCGGACGCCACGGGCACGTTGTTCGCGGCCGGGCCTGCCCCGTCCGGGTCTCGGTTCGGTGTCGTCGGGGCACGGCTGCAAACAGCGCAGCTGCGGGAACCGAAGGGATGACGCCCTTCTTCTCTGCTCCCCGCCGCCTGTCGCATTCCTCTCTCTCGCCCCTACGGGATCCCGCCCTCGCCGATCAGGACATTCAGCAGCGTCCGCTGGAAGTGCAGCCGGTTCTCCGCCTCCTCCATGATCGTCCCGGCGTGAAGCTCGAACGTGTCCTCGGTGATCTCCAGCTCGCGATAGGCCGGCAGGCAGTGCATCACCACCGCGTGCTTCGGCGCCGCGGCCATCAACTCCGCGTTCACCTGGAAGCTCTTGAAGATCGCCAGCCTCTTGGCCTTCTCCTGTTCCTGTCCCATCGATACCCACGTATCCGTGTATACCACGTCGGCCTCGGCCACGGCCTTGGCCGGCTCGGCCTCCCACGTGCACGCCGACGGACAATCCAGCGAGGCGACGAACTTCGCCTCCAGCCGGTAGTCGCCCGGGCTGGACAGCACGAACCTCATCCCCAGCTTCGTGCACGCCGTGGCCAAGCTGCGGGCCACATTGTTCCCGTCGCCGATGAACGCCAGCGTCCGGCCGGCGAGCGTGCCGAACTCCTCCTGCGCGGTCATCAGGTCGGCCATGGCCTGGCAGGGGTGCGAGAAATCCGTCAGCGCGTTGATCACCGGCACGGGGGCGTGGCGGGCAAGGCTCTGCACCAGCTCGTGGCTGAACGTGCGGGCCATGATGCCGTCGCACATCCGCCCCAGCACGCGGGCGATGTCCTGGATCGCCTCGCGAGATCCCAGCCCGATGTCGGCCTGCGTGAGGTGGATCGCGTGCCCGCCGAGTTGCTCCATCGCCGTCTCGAAGCTCACCCGCGTTCGTAGCGAGGGTTTCTCGAACACCATCGCCAGCGTCTTCCGCGGCAGACTGGCCGGCAGCGTCCCCGCCCGGAAAGCCGCCTTGTCCGCAATCGCCCTGTCCAGCAGGCCCGAAAGCCGCTTGCCGCTGAACTCGCTCAACTCGATGAAGTCTTTTGTCATGGCTCTTCGTCCCAGCCCGCGCCCGCCAACCAAAGCCGCTGCCTGTCGCCCCGGTAACGCCATCGAAGACAAGCCCGCGCGCAGCGCGACCGGGGCCGGCTCGACCGCTACTTCTGTATCAGCGTTCCCACGCCCTTGTCCGAAAAAATCTCCAGCAGCAGCGAGTGCCCGAAGTGCCCGTCGATGATGTGCGCCCGCTTCACCCCGGCATCCAGCGCCCGCAGGCACGCCTCCACCTTCGGCAGCATCCCCGACGAAATCACGCCCGAGCCGATCATCGCCTGTATCTCGGCCTCGCTGGCCACAGGAATCATCGTCTCCGCGTCCTTCGGGTCGCGCCGGATCCCGTGCGTGTCCGACACCACCACCAGCTTCTCCGCCTCCAGCGCCGCCGCCACCTCCCCCGCCGCCGTGTCCGCGTTGCAGTTCAGCCGCGCGCCCGTCCGGTCCCGCGCCAGCGGCGCGATCACAGGAATCGTGTCGGCCGCGCACAGCAAAGCGATCAACTTGGCGTTCACGCTGGTCACCTTACCGACGAAACCCAGGTCGATCTTGCGGCCATCCTCCTCGAGGAACAGCTTCTCGCCGAACAGCACCCCGCTGGCCAGCGTGTGCAGGCCCATCGCCTTGGAGCCCAGCGACTCGATCGTTTCGACCAGGTCCTTGTTGATGTGGTTGCACAGCACGTGCTCGACCACCGTTAGCGTCCGCTGGTCCGTATAGCGCCGCCCCTGGACGAACTGCACCTCCAGGCCGCGCTCCTCCATGGCGTTGTTGATCGCCTTGCCGCCGCCGTGAACAACGACGGGCCGCATGCCGACGGTGTTCATGAACACCACGTCGGTGAGCATGTCGCGCAGGACCTTGGGGTCGTCCATCAGCGAGCCGCCCACCTTCACCACGACGATCTTGTCGGCGAATCGCTGGATGTAACCCAGGGCTTCCGTCAGCGTCCTGGCCTTCTCAATAGCCTGTTCCATGCCGCGCTCCTTGGCGGGAATCCCAAATGATGCAGCGTCCGTTCGGCGGAGTCAAGGCCTTGGAGCAAGCCGCGCCCACGGCCGCGACAGGATCGCCGACTGCCGGTTCCGCCCGGCCCGCCGCGGGCGCGCTCCCCTTCTGCTGAAGAGACAGGGGAAATCTTCGACGAATGACATTGAGATCGCCAATCGCCAATGCTCAGTGCAGTATCCCCGAAATGAGCCGCACGATCTCCGGCACGCGCGGCGCCACCATCGCCAGCGGGGCCGCCAGCATCGCCGTCGCCACCAGCAGCAGCGCCATCGCCATCGGCGCCGTCTTCACCGCGACGCCCGCCAACCGGCGCTCGAGCGCCGCCTCGAACCGCCCGGCAAGCTCGGCCGCGGCTTGCCCCTCCAGCCGCAACGACACGTTCCGCAGCAGCGGAAACGCCGCCAGCGTCAGCTTCGCCTCGTCCTCGCCCAGGAAGAACGTCCGCCCCTGTTTGCGGCAGACGATCCCCGCCGCCCGCAGCGCGCCGTCCACGGCCTCGCGGGCCTGCGTCACCGTGATGTTGTACAACACCCACGACCGCCGCGGCGGCGCCAACACCAGGATGACCACGGCCCCGGCTCCGGCCCCCGCCGCTATCCCCGCCGGCGAGGAACTCATCCACGCCAGCATCGGCAGCACGAACAGCGGGCACAGCGCCGCCACCAGCACGGCAAAGTCGCGCCGCCCGCGCAGAAGTTGGGGGTGCGGGCGGCTGTTCAGCAGCCCAAGGACCAGGAAATACGCCGCCACCGGCACCACCACCGCGGCGACCTGCACCGACAGATCCAGTTGAATGCTACCGAGGGTCATCGGGCCTCCAGCCTGGTCGGCGGGATCAGCGAATGTCCTGCGGTTCGGCCACTTTGCGGTATCCCAGGGCCTTCATCACGTCCAACACTTCCGTCCACGTCGGGAAGGGACGCCCGTTCACCTTCTTGTACTCGTTGATAGCCATGATGAACCCGAACTGCTCATCGGTCATCTCACCTTCCTCGGCGGAGCGGCGGTCGTCCGAGCGCCGGCGCCCCGGCCCGCGACGGCGGTCCAACCCGCAGCGCCGGTCCACGCCGCATTGACGCCGGTCTGTGGCCCGACGTTCCGTTCCGGCCGGAGGCCCTTGCGCTTCCGGGGCAGTTTGCGGCCTTTCGGCGGCATCGCTCATCGAGATCTCCTGGCGGCTGCCCGGCAAGGCGCCGGGCCGCGGCCGGCCTAGAACAACTCGTCCTCTTCGTCCTCTTCGTCGTCGTCCCCATCCTCGTCGTCGTCATCGAACCCGTCGTCCTCATCGTCCTCGTCGTCGTCCTCGTCGTCCTCATCATCCTCGTCGTCTTCGTCCTCGTCGTCGTCTTCTTCGTCCTCGTCGTCTTCTTCGTCCTCGTCGAATTCCTCGTCGTCGTTGTCGAACTCGTCGTCTTCCTCGTCGTCCAGACCGTCCTCATCCTCTTCGTCGTCCGTTTCCTCGTCGTCGAGGTCTTCGAACTCGTCCTGTTCGGCGATCAACTCACTGGCCTCGTCCAACTTCGACTCCGGCACCAGCACCGGCACGCCGCGGGATATCCCCTGCTTGGCGCCGGAGGCCTTCTTCGCGCCTTCGCTGACGCCCAACTTGGCGGGAATGTCGTGGTCGCTCAACAACTCGCAGTACTCCTCGGCCTCCGCCTCATCGGCGGCAAACACCGCCGGAACGTACTCCGCGCTGCTCTCTCTCTGACGCCTGACTTCTTCATCCCTTGCCATGGCGACTCTCCGCAAGGCCGACCAGCCGTCGTCAGTGCCGACGCGGGACCCTCGCCCGCCTTCGTTTCACTATAGTACTTCCATCTTCGGCAACGCACTTCCCATTTTTCAACTAAAATTGCATCCAGCCTCGCTGGTTCGCCACGAGCCGCCTTCGCCGCCGCCTGCCTCTGGCGATACCGCCCGGCGAATGGTATAATCACGCCGTTTCGGGGCGTGCCCCTCTCGCGGCGCCGCACCCGTGTCTTCTGCAAGGCGCACCCATGACCCAGTACGAAGCAGCCAAGGCCGGCCAGACAACGCCCCAGATGCGACGCGTCGCCGACCGCGAACGCCTCGCTCCCGAAACCGTCCGCGACGAAGTCGCCGCCGGCCGACTCGTCATCCCCGCCAACCGCCTTCACCTGGCCGGCACCGACGACCCCGCCTGCCGCCTCGATCCCGTCGCCATCGGCCGCTGCGCCACCACCAAGATCAACGCCAACATCGGCGCCTCGCCCAACGCCTCCTGCAAGGAGCAGGAACTCGTCAAGCTCCGCTGGGCCGTCCAGTACGGCGCCGACGCCGTCATGGACCTGTCCACCGGCGGCAACCTCGACGAGACCCGCCGGTTCCTTATCGGCCGCTGCACCGTGCCCCTCGGCACCGTGCCCATCTACTCCATGATCGTCCAGCGACCCCTCGAAGACCTGACCTTCGAGCACGCGCTCCAGGCGATCCGCGAGCAAGCCGCACAGGGCGTCGACTTCTTCACCATCCATGCCGGCATCCGCCGCGCCCACCTCCCCTTCGCCCGCCGACGGAAGATGGGCATCGTCTCCCGCGGCGGGAGTCTGCTCGCCAAATGGATGACCCATCACGGGCGCGAAAACCCCTTCTACGAACACTTCGACGAGATCAGCGCCGTCCTGCGCGAGTACGACGTCGCCTACTCCCTCGGCGACGGCCTGCGCCCCGGCTGCCTCGCCGACGCCTCCGACGACGCCCAGTTCGCCGAACTGGACACGCTGGGCGAACTCGTCCAGCGTGCCCGCGCCGCCGGCGTCCAGGTCATGGTCGAAGGCCCCGGCCACGTCCCCTTCGACCAGATCGAAGCCAACATGAAGCGCCAGGAAAGAATCTGCAACGGCGCGCCCTTCTACGTCCTGGGACCCGTCGTCACCGACGTCTTCCCCGGGTACGACCACATCACCTCCGCCATCGGCGCCACCGCCGCCGCGTTCCACGGCGCCAGCTTCCTATGCTACGTCACGCCCACCGAACATCTGGCCCTGCCCGGCCCCGAGGATGTGAAGGCCGGCTGCATCGCCTATAAGATTGCCGCCCACGCCGCCGACGTCGCACGCAAACTGCCTGGCGCACGCGACTGGGACGACCGCATGTCCGACGCCCGCGCACGCTTCGACTGGCAGGAGCAGTTCCGCCTCGCCTTCGACGCCCCCACCGCCAGGGCCATCCGCGAGAAGGACGGCGTCGCTACCGACGCCGACTACTGCTCCATGTGCGGCCGCGACTGGTGCGCCATGCGGATCAGCCGTGACCTCAGGCAGGCACCGGCACCCCAGTGACCCCCGCCCGCCGCCGCCTGCTCCCTGCTGCCCTTGGCTGCGGCCACCGGCCGCGCTGGGCAATTCGTGGTCTCTTCGCTCCGCCAACAAAGTGCGCCCGCCACTCGGGAATCGCTCCTTCCCCTCCTCCGATTTCGCGAAAGTCTCGCGGCCCGCTGGCCGATACACAATAGCGGTGCAGCATCATCTCCTGCACCTACTAGTCAGGAGCTTACGATGTCCCCGCCAATCGCGTCCGCCTCGCCGTCGCTCGCCAATGAAGCCCGCAACATCCTAGCCGCCGTCACCGCGCGCGCCTCGGCCGTGCGGGAGGCCTCCGCGGGCGGGGGGAGAGTCCTCTACGTCCCGGACGACCATGGCCTGCTCAGCGAGGTCGAGCACAACCACCTCGACTGGCCGACCCACCTCGCCCGCATCCGGGTGTAGACGGCACACATGAGTGGAATGGGCCACATGGTGTGATCGACACGCCCAACCCGGCGAGACGGAGCCGGGCTGCCCCGGCCCGGCGGATCGCTACGCGAAGCCGGGCGTCGGCCCGGGCACTCTCGGAATCATTGGCGGCCGCCCTTACTCCCCATCGCAATCCTGGTTCGTCATTCCTGATCAGACCGCATCCCCTCCCCTGCCCGCTCCTCGTCGTCGGCTGTTTCCCTCCCTTCGCCCCTCGCCCTTCAGCTTGCCGTCTGCCTTGCCGCCGCCTTCGCCTTCGGCCCCCCGGCGAGGCACTCGCGAATCGTGATGGCATTCAGCTTGCGTTTGAAGGTGTCCTGCAGCTCGCCCCACACCTTGCGGATGCTGCACCCGACGGCATCGCACTTCGGTGGAACGTGCTGGCAGAAGTTCAGCGCGATGGGACCCTCGACGGCCTCGATCACCTCCAGCAGAGTGATGCTCCGGGGATCGCGCGCCATGACAAACCCGCCGCCCTTGCCTCGCACCGGCGTCACGATGTCCGCCTTGGCCAGCAGGGCGAACAATTTCACCAGGTACTGCTTGGGCAGGTCGCGGGCCGAGCAGATGGTCTTCAGCGCAACCGGACCCTCGCCATGGTGCTCAGCCAGGACGAGTACGCCTCGAACCGCCAACTCCGCCGCGGGAGACAAACGCATGCGTCACCGCTTTCTGCCATACCCCACCCCATACTGAGAAAAAGTGTACCGCATTCACCACCTATACGTCAAGTGAAGGGCTTCACCTCTACTCAATCAGTCTCGCCGCCACTCCGAAGAGCTTGGCTGCGCGGGCCAATGGTTTGTCCGCGGTGACGATCTCCATGTCGTGCGTGAAGGCCGCCGCAAGGTGGAGAGCATCGGGCGCACGAATCGGAACCGAGTACCGCCCGATCCAGCCATACGCGAGGTCGTACTCGGGCTGCTCGATCGGCACGACTTCGTAGCGTCCCTCCTCCAAGTGCTCGTTGAGAAGCGACGAGACCCGTCTCGCAGATGCCTCGTCCGTCTCCCTGAGTCGAACCTTCATCGCCAACGCCGCGGCGAATTCCACCTTCACAAGCCCGGTGATGACCGGATCGGAGTCCTGTCCTATGACCTCCTGGACGACATCGCTCGATGGCTCGCGCCAGTAGTAGGGGATCAGCACACTGGTGTCGAGGTAGGCCATCAGTACCTCGCCTTCCGACGCGCCTCGATGAACATCTCCGATAACGGCTTGCCCTTCGTCGTCAGGGACGCTCGAAACGCCGTCAAGTCAGGCAAGGGCCGCCGCTTCCGCAAGGGTCCGATGCTCGCCACTTCTCGGCCGCGCCGGGTGATGATCGTGCATTGCCCCTTCTCGGCCGCATTGACGATCTCACCCAAACGCTTCCTTGCTTCCTTCAGATTCATGGTGCCCAATGGTGTGTCTCCAAGGTTACACCTGAAGTTTACACTTTACAGCAACAGATTGCCACGGAGCTTCGCACACGTTCACAACTTCTGCGTTTGCCCATGCCCGTTCTCCCCGCGTAGAAGCCGCGGCCCTATCCTCGCGGCAGTCGACGACCCGCAGCCGTCAGCCGTCCTGTCCCGCTCCGCGCCCGTCCTCGCGTGCCTTCATGCCCCGGCCTTCCTCGACCGCTCCCTCTGCTCGCGAAGGTTCACCACGGGTCCGGGGTGCTGCGCTTGCACTTCCTGGAGCTTGCGGGCCAGAACAGAGAAATCGCTGCCGCATTCCCTGAGAATCTTCGCGCGGGCTCACCGCACGTCCCCAATGAACGAGTCTTCAAGTTCCTCTCGTCGCTCTGCCATCTCATTTCTCCTCAGCCCACAGCATCTCCGGCGTCACGATTCTCGGCGTCATCAATGCAAGTCGCCGGTTGATTGCCACGAGATGCTCCAGTTTGTCAAGGTTCGCCAGGTGCCTTACATTCCACGTGAGCAAGTAATCGGTTTCATGGTACGCAGCCACCTCCATTCTCTTCTCGTTTGACGGTTCCAGAAAGGTCACCCCCCGCCTCCCTTCCTCATCTGTCTCCCCTTCCTTCCCGTCTTCTTCGGCTCGCGATACCATCCCCCCTCCGGTTCCTCGCCTTCCTCGGCCGGTTTGCCTCGCGGCGGTGTTTCCCGGTCTTCCCCCCCCACACCTGCCGTCGCCTTCGCCGTCCCCGCCTTCAGTTCCGCCACGCGGTCGCGCAGCCGCGCAGCCCGCTCGAATTCCAGCGCCTCGGCCGCCTCGAACATCTCCGCCTCCAGCGCCGAGATCTCCTCGATGCGGTCGAACTCGCTCGCCCCCGCGTGGATCGCGTCCCTCGCCACCAGCCGCGAACGCAACTGGTCCGCCAGCGCCGTGCGAATCTCCTTGCGGATCGTCTCCGGCGTGATGTGGTGCTCCGCGTTGTAGGCCAACTGCGTCTGCCGCCGCCGCCCCGTCTCGTCCATCGCCTGCTTCATCGCCGCCGTGACCGTGTCAGCGTACAGCAGCACCTGTGCGTTCACGTTGCGGGCGCACCGCCCGATCGTCTGGATCAGGCTCGTCGCCGACCGCAGGAACCCCTCCTTGTCCGCGTCCAGGATCGCCACCAGGCTCACCTCCGGCAGGTCCAGGCCCTCGCGAAGCAGGTTGATCCCCACCAGCACGTCGAACTTCCCCTCGCGCAGCTCGCGCAGGATGTCCACCCGCTCCAGCGTATCCACCTCACTATGCAGATACTTGCACCGATACCCCTCCGTGCGGATGTAATCGCTCAGGTCCTCCGCCAGCCGCTTCGTCAGCGTCGTGACCAGCGTCCGCTCCCCAGCCGCCACCCGCTTCCGCACCTCCTCCAGCAGGTCCGACACCTGGCCCCGCGCCGGCCGCACCTCCACCGGCGGGTCCACCAGGCCCGTCGGGCGGATGATCTGCTCCACCACCTCGCCGCCCGCCAGCTTCAACTCGTACTCCGCCGGCGTGGCCGACACGAACACCACCTGCTGCCACGAGTCCTGGAACTCCTCGAACCGCAGCGGGCGGTTGTCCATCGCGCTGGGCAGCCGGAAGCCGTGATCCACCAGCACCTGCTTGCGGCTGCGGTCCCCGTTGTACATCGCACGCAACTGCGGCAGCGTCACGTGGCTCTCGTCGACGATCAGCAGCCAGTCGTCCCCGAAGTAGTCGATCAGCGTGTACGGCCGCTGGCCCGGCAACCGCCCGTCCAGGTGCCGCGAGTAGTTCTCGATCCCCGAGCAGTACCCCACCTCCTGCAACATCTCGATGTCGTACCGCGTCCGCGCCGCCAGCCGCTGCGCCTCCAGCAGCTTGCCCGCATTCCGCAGCTCGATCAGCCGCATCTCCAGCTCGCGCTTGATCGTCCCCGCCGCACGCTCGATCGTGCCCTCGGCGGCCACGTAGTGCACGGCCGGGAAGATGAACACCTGCTCCACGTCGCTCAGCGGTTCGCCCGTGGTGGGGTTGATCAGATGGATGGCGTCGATGATGTCGCCGAACATCTCGATCTGGTAGCCGAACTCCTCGTACGCCGGGTAGACCTCCACCGTGTCGCCGCGCACGCGGAACGTCCCCCGCTTGAAGTTCACGTCGTTGCGGTCGTACTGCAACGCCACGAACTTCTCCAGCATCTCCTCACGGCCGACGCTTTCGCCGGTTCGCACGGCCGCCACCATCTTCTGGTACTCTTCCGGACTGCCCAGGCCGAAGATGCACGACACGCTGGCGACGATCAACACGTCGCGCCGGTACGACAGGCTCGTCGTCGCCGACAACCGCAGCCGGTCCAGGTCGTCGTTGC
Source organism: uncultured Planctomycetaceae bacterium (assembly GCA_964461295.1). Classification (GTDB taxonomy): domain Bacteria; phylum Planctomycetota; class Phycisphaerae; order SM23-33; family SM23-33; genus CAYWTX01. The sequence continues at coordinate 21,279 of CAYWTX010000449.1, forward strand.
GGCTGGCATCCTTCTCGATGTAGATGTCCCGGGCGGGGATGTACGCCTCCGGCTGGTAATAGTCATAGTAGCTGACGAAGTACTCGACCTTGTTCTGCGGGAACAGGTCCTTGAACTCCTCGTAGAGCTGAGCCGCCAGCGTCTTGTTGTGGCTGACCACCAGCGTCGGCTTGTTGATCCGCTCGACGACGTGCGCCATGGTGAACGTCTTGCCGCTGCCGGTCACGCCCAGCAGAACGTTGTGCTTCTGCCCGGCCCGCAGGTTCGCCTCCAGGCGGTCGATCGCCTGCGGCTGGTCGCCCGCAGGCGCCATCTTCGAAATGACCTTGAAGTCGCCCATGGCGTCCTTGTGCGGCCGCTGCCCGGCCGCAAACCCCCATTATAGCGGCTCAGTCTCCTGCTCCCAGCTTCCGGCTTCGTTCGCATCTCCCCAGGCTGCGGCCTCGTCGCCCCGGCCGCTGACGAACGCTGAAGGGCGTGGCTTGGGCGCCGCATCCGAGTGGCGGGGCGCGTACCGCTGGGATAGACTGTTAGGTGCCGTCACGAAATAACTTGTTCACGTTTCCCAGGTGGCACAGGTCTCCGACCTGTGCTGCACAGCTTGGAGAGATGTGCCACCAAGACTGGCTTGCTCAGGTTATTTCGTGACGGACCTTTACGAAGTCCACAGCGTCGGGCGCGGGAAGATGAGAACCCATCGGCGTCTGGACCGGTGTCGGAAACGCATTCCATCCGCATCCGCTTGTCGCCGAAGGAAGAAGAAGGTTGGCCTCCGCTCGTCTGAAACCACTTCTCAAGGAGCTGAAGATGACCAGGGAGATTCCTTTGCCTTTCCTCTGCGTCGCCGTTGCTGTCCTGGCCGGATGCGAGCCGCGTGAGCGGATCGCCTGGTCGCCGGACGGCAGTGCGGCGGCCGTGCTGGCCTCCGACGGGCTGCGGCTGTGCGACGGCGACGGCAAACTGTCGGACGTGCAGCTCAAGGACGTGGAGCACGCCAGGTGGGCCAAGGGCAAGGGCGAGCGGCTGCTCGTCGTGCAGCGGCACGGCTTGGCCACGTGGGATGCGCTGCTGCCGTACCTGACGCCCAAGGCCCGCCATCGCGTGATGGCCGACGCCAACTCGCTGCTGGCGGAGGTCCGCGCGTGGAAGGGCGCGCCGGAGAAGCTGGAACTGAAGGCGGCGCCGGCGGACTTCGCCGCGTCGCTGGTGTACCTGCGAGAGACGCACGAGAAGGAACTCGCCGCGAAATTCGGCGGGAAGTGGGGGGACGTGAAGGACGCCAGCCGCCCGCTGTACGTGGTGCGATTGTGCGAGCGGAAGGCCGACGGCAAGTTCGTTGCCGGGGCCGAGCTGGCCCGCACGCTCCAGGAAATCGAGGAGATCCGACCGTCACGCGACGGCCATGCGTATGCGTTCGTGGCCAAGGGCGACGTGCTGGCCGGCGAGGACGCCAACGCGTTGTCGCTGTTCAGCGGGACGATGAGCCAGGGCGGCAAGCTGACCAGCGTGGCCGACGACGTGGCGAAATGGTTCGACTGGTCGGGCGACGGGCACATCGTGTACGTTGCGGCCGAGGGGCCGGCGATCAAGCAGAAGGGCTCCCTGCGGATGGGTGTGCTGCGCGCGGCCCGGCGCGACGTGGCGCGGGTCGTGTTCAGCCTGAACACCCGCGTGCGCGTGCTTGGCGATGGCTCGATGCTCCTGGCGACAGAGGACTGGAAGGCGCCCTCCCCGCCTCGGACGGCCAAGGAGAGCGAGGCAATGGCCATTTACCGGCTGGACCCCAACGGGCAGAACATCCGGCCGATCGCGGCGGTGACGGAAGAGATGGAGAAGCTGAAGAGTTTGGCCTGCCTGTTCGAGCCCAGCCCCGATGGGACGATGATTTCGGTGCCCACGCAGGGCTTGCAGGTGTTCGTGGTCTCCCTGGCGGACGGGAAGGTGATCCAAGCGCAGGGCGAAGCGGGGCCCCAGGGCAGCATGGCGCCGATCGTGCCCGCGTGGCGGTCGGCGAAGGAACTGTGCCTGGGCGTGCCGCGGAAGGGCGAATCACGCCTGGACATCGCGCTGTGGACCAGGGATAGCGGGACAAAGGCCATCAGCGGCGATTGGCCGGAAGCGGTCGTGAAGGGCTGGCTCATCCAGGAGCAGCCCAATGCGCCGTCGCAACCGGCCAGCGCGCCGGCGGCGAAGTTGCGGTAGTGCGCTTCGCCTAGTCGTACGACGCCACGATGTACGGGTGCTCCTCGTCGAAGTGCGTCAGCGTGTCGGCCTTCGCCACGCGGCCGACCGGGCGGCAGTTCTTGCCCGGCGCGCCCACGGCCGCGTCGCCCAGGTCCTCGCGGCAGGCATCCGCCCGTGCCCGCAGGTCACGCACCACGTCGGCATGTTCGGCCGCGACGTTCTGCGACTCGCCCACGTCGGCCACCAGGTCGTACAGTTGCCCCGTGCTGAGGTGCAGCTTCCATCGCCCGGCCCGCACGGCGTCCAGGTTGTCGCACCCGTAGTAGAAGAACGCCTCGTGCGGCGAGCGGGCCCCCGCCTCCCCGCGTAGGAGCGGGCCGATGTCCTTGCCGTCGATGATCCGGTCGCACGGCGGCTCGCCCCCCGCCATGGCCGCGAAGGTCGGCAGGAAATCCATCGCCGTCGTGATCTCCGGGCACGTGCTGCCGGCCGGCACCGTCCCCGGCCAGCGAACGATGCACGGCACGCGCAGGCCGCCTTCCCACGTGGTGCCTTTGGCCCCACGCAGCGGCGCGTTGCACCCGCCGCTGCGAATGGCCCCGCCGTTGTCCGACGTGAAGATCACCATCGTCCGTTCGTCCAACCCCAGCCGCTTCAGCTCGTACAGCAGCGCCGCCGTGCTCCAGTCGAGGCACGCCATGGCCGCGCCGTACACGCCGTTCCACGCCCCATCGAACTGCGGCGGCACGTACAGCGGCACGTGAACGTACATGTGCGCCAGGTACAGGAAGAACGGGCGATCGCGGTTCTCACGCATGAACCGCACGGCCGCCTCCGTGTACCGCTCGGTCAACGGCGCCTGGTCGGGCTGCTCCTGGACGACCTCCTCGTCCCGCATCAGCGGCAGCGGCGGGTAGTACGGCCAGCGCTTCATCAACCCCATGTCGTTGCTGTACGGCAGGCCGTAGTAGCTGTCGAACCCGTGCCGCGTGGGGAGGAATTCCCTCTGGTCGCCGCAGTGCCACTTGCCGATCAGCGCCGTCGCGTACCCCTGCCGCTTCAGCAGCGCAGCCATCGTAACTTCGCTGGGGTTCAGGCCGCAGTCGTACCCGGGGAACAGCACCGGCTTGCCGTTGAACGTGCCGAACCCGATCCGCCGCGGATAGCAGCCGGTGAGCATCCCCCCACGCGACGGCGAGCACACGGGCGCCGGCATGTAGAAGTCCGTCAGCCGCATCCCCTCGGCCGCCATGGCATCCAGCGCCGGCGTCCGGTTCGTCCGCGAGCCGTAGCAGCCGATGTCGCCGTAGCCCATGTCGTCACAGTTGATCAGGACGATGTTCGGTCGTGCCGGGATTGTCATGACCACAAGGTAACCGCACCGGCACCGAGAGAAAAGGGCTCGTGGCGATTGGCGAGACTGTGGCGATTGGGGTCTCTCTCACGAACAGATGCTCCGATCCCCATAGCCCTTCAAATCGCCATAGTCCGCATCGCTCTCTCCCCGCCGCCACACACGCACCTCGCGCGGCCGGCTATGCCCACTCGTCCAGGACCACCAGCTTCACGAACTTCAGGTGGATCGTCTTGTGCCCATCGCGGTCGAAGAGAATCTCCGCGCGCGTCTCCGGCCAGGGACTGCGAAGCGCGACCACCTTGCCCGCGCCGAACTGCGGGTGCCGCACGCGGCAGCCCACCTTCAAGGCGTGATACTCCGCCGGGTACTCGGGCGCCTCATCCAGCGGCGGCGCCGCCGCCGCGTCCACCTGCGCGTCGCAGGCGGTCTCGATCTCCCGCCGCTCATCGCTGTCGGCGTAGAAGCCGCCGCCCGACCGCCGCCGGCCACCGCCCCGGCGGAACCCGTACCGCTCGTGCATTCCTCCCCGCCCGCCCTGTCCGCCCCCCTGCTCGTTCGTGCGGTCCTCCCACTCCACGCCCTCGGCGCCGATCTCGTTCAGGAAGGGCGACACAACCTGCGCGGCCGTGATCCCGCGGATCATCCGCGTCTTCACGCAACTCATCGTCAGTTCGTCCATGGACCGCGTCATCCCCACGAACGCCAGCCGCCGCTCCTCCTCGATGGCCTGCATCGCCTCGCCCGGGCCGCTCACCTCCCCGGCCCGCTGGAACGGCAGCAGCCCTTCCTCGCAACCGATCATGAACACCATCCGAAACTCCAGCCCCTTCGCCGCGTGCAGCGTCATCAGCGTCACCGCGCCCGTGTTGCCCTCGAAGCGGTCCACGTCGCTCACCAACGCCACCTGGTTGAGGAAGTCCCTCAACCCGGCGCCCTCGTTGCCCGCGTCGAACTCCGCGGCCGTCGAAACCAGCTCCCGCACGTTCATCAGCGCCTGGCGGTTCTCCTCGCTGCCGTCATGGCTCGCCTCCAGCCCGCTGTCCTCCAACACGGCCGCGACGATCTCCCGCACGGTCAGGCCGGGCTTGCCCGCCGTCGCGGCCAGGCCGGCCATGATCTCCGCGAACTTCGCGGCCCTTCTCGCCGCCGCGTTGCCCAGGCACGTCTCCTGCGGCGCGCGGCACAGCTCCAGCAGGCTCACCCCGCGCCGCTCGGCCTCGTCCACCAGCCGCGTCACCGTCGCCGCGCCGATCCCCCGCGCCGGCGTGTTGATGACCCGAACGCAGCTCAGGTCGTCGGAGGGGTTCACCAGCAGCCGAAGGTACGCCAGGACGTCCCTGATCTCCTTGCGGTTGTAAAACTCCACGCCGCGGGCCACGCGGTACGCCGTGCCGCCCTTCCGCAGGGCGTCCTCCATCACGCGCGACAGAGCGTTCACGCGATAGAACACCGCCACGTCGTCGTACCGCCCCCCGCCCTCCCCGTAGCGGCGAATCGCCTCGGCGACGGCCGCCGCCTCGGCGTGCTCGTCGTCGCACCGCAGCACCCGAACCGGCGGGCCGCCCTCGCGGCGCGTCCACAGCGTCTTGGGCTTCCGTTGCGCGTTCCGCGCGATCAGCCGCGACGCCGCCGCCAGCACGGGCGCCGTCGAGCGGTAGTTCTCCTCCAGCCGCACCACCACCGCGTCGGGGTAGTCGGTCTCGAACTCGAGAATGTTCCGGATGTCGGCCCCGCGCCAGCGGTAGATGCTCTGGTCGGGGTCGCCCGTCACGCAGATGTTCTCGTGCTCCACCGCGATCCCGTGCGCGATCACGTACTGCGCCCGGTTGGTGTCCTGGTACTCGTCGATCAGAACGTACCGGTAGCGATGGCCCAGAAGCTCGCGAATCTCCTGCCGGTCCCGCAGCAGCCGCGCCACCCGCAGCAGCAGGTCGTCGAAG
>CAYWTX010000450.1:0-14832 GCA_964461295.1 uncultured Planctomycetaceae bacterium
GCCCCCCACCCCCTCCCGGCCGCTGGGTTGCCCCCCGCTGGACTAGATCTCCTATCAGTGATCCCCCACCGCGTCGGCGCATGGGTGAAAGACGGCGAGAATCCGCTTTTCTGGCTCCTTGTTCTGCTCTGTATTCTGCCTGTCTGGCTGGTCACGTACTTCCCCTCGCAGGACGGCCCCTCGCACCTGCACAACGCCCGCATACTGCAGGAGTACCACAGCGCGGAACATCCGGCATATCGCCGGTACTACGAGTTGAACACAAGGCCCGTGCCCAACTGGGTCTCGCATCTGGTCATGGCCGGGCTCATGTACCTGGTGCCCGGCCCGTATGCTGAGAGGATTCTTCTCACGGGATATCTCGTGCTGTTGCCGCTGGCCCTTCGGTACGCCCTGCGTGCGGTGGGGCCTCGCTCCCGGTTCCTGGCAATTCTTGGCATACCATTCGTACAGAACAACATGTTCCATGCGGGGTTCCACAACTTCAATCTCGGGGTGGGCATGTTCCTCGTGACGCTAGGCTATTGGGTACGACACGCGGAGCGATTCAGGCCCCGGAACGCCCTCGTGTTGGGATCGCTTATGGCGATCACGTATCTGTGCCACCCCGTTCCCCTCGCAGCGGCTTGTATGGGCATAGCGGTGGTGGGGGCGTGGCAGACGATTGCCGCCATTGTCGACAGGAGAAGACGCGGCGAGCCGCTGCTGCGGGCGGCGTGGACGGCGAACGGGCCGCGCATCGTCATGGCGTCCTGCGCGTGTCTTCCCACCCTCATCCTGATCCTTCTTCTTCTCGACCAGCAGGACACCCGGATATCGTACGCCTCGATGGGCCTTCTCCAGACGCTGGGATGGAGGTCGGCGCAACTCCTGGGGCTCGTCTCACTGGTTTCCTATAGCTCGCTGGAACTGGTGCTTTCATGCACGTTGGCCCTGCTCTTCCTGGGCATCCTGCTCCATGCCCTGCGGAGCCGAAGAGGGCCGAACGCACCGTCTCCCTGGAACGTATTCTCCCTCTTGACCATGGGCTATGCGGCAGTGTACCTCGTCGCGCCGGAGTGGGTGGGAGAATGCGGCGCGATTTCGAAGCGGATGAGCCTGTTTCCATGGTTCGCGCTGCTCCTCTGGCTGGCGGGTCGCCCCTATGGCGAGGTCGCCCGGAAGCGGATACAGGCTGGGGCGGCCTGCATCGCGCTGGCGTTCCTGGGCGTCCACGCCTCAACGTACCGCGAACTCGACAAGTACCTCATCGAGTACAACTCAGCGGGGGCTTGGGTTCAGCCCAATTCCACTCTTCTTCCGCTCTGCCTTTCCCCGCGCGGAATGACGCGCGACGGCAAGGACCTTTCGATACGCGTCGAGGTATTCCGGCATGCGGCGGGCTACATGGCAGTTCAGAGGGACCTGGTCGATCTGTCCAACTACGAGGCGGCCTACACGGTGTTCCCGATTCTCTTCAGGCGCGAGCTGAACCCGTTCACTCACATCGGCAAGATCGAGGCCGTGCCGCCGGTGGTGGATTTCGTGACCTATCACGCGCGCACAGGGGGGGAGGTCGACTACGTGCTGCTATGGGGCGTCACGGATGAAGGGCTGGCCGGCGAACGAATGAAGCCCATCATGGGGCAACTTGAGCAACGGTATGATCGGATCTATTCATCGCCACAGCACGGGCTGGCCCACCTGTACCGCCGCAGGGAGATGCGCTCCGAGTCTGTGAAGGAAGTTGCTGAGGCGATGGAGCACGGAACACGCATCGAATGAGGGCGAGCAATGAGCATTGGGATCGTCACGGTCTGGACGGACCTCGGCGCGTGATCCCCCCTGCTTCACCAACTTGCTCAGGCTTTGCTTCGGGCTGTTGGCGGCGTCGGCGTCGCCGTCGCCCGCGGCGACACGCGCCTTGCGATACCCATGCTTCGGCCGCGGAGAGTCGGACGTCGGATGGGGGGCGCCCGGAATGTGATCCATAGTGCCGCTTGGCGCCGGGCGCGGTTACGGCCGAATGCCCGTGTTGTCCGGGCGAAGCGGCGCGATTCGCGAAGTTCGCGTCGCCGGCCCCGGCAACGGCGGCGGATGGGGCGTTGTGGGCTCACGCACTGAATGCCGAGGGGCAGAGCTTGTTCAGCGGGCAGAGGAGGCAGTTGGGTCGGCGGGCTGTGCAGACGCGCCGCCCGTGAAAGATCAGCAGGTGTGCCAGGAGCGTCCAGTTGTCGCGGGGGACGAGTTGCATCAGGTCGCGTTCGATCTTCTCGGCCTGGGCTTTGGCGGCGGCGGTCAGGCCGAGGCGTCCGGCGAGGCGTGCGACGTGGGTGTCGACGACGATGCCTTCGGATTTGTCGTAGGCGTTGCCGAGCACGACGTTGGCGGTCTTGCGGGCGACGCCGGGCAGTTGGAGCAGTTCGTCCATGGTGTCGGGCACGCGCCCGGCGTGTTCGTCGGCGATGATGCGGCAGGCGCCGCGGATGGCGGCGGACTTGTTGCGGAACAAGCCGGTCGAGCGGATCTCGCGCTGGAGGGCGGCCTGGCCGGCGGCGGCGAAATCCTCCGCGGCGCGATACTTCTTGAACAGGGCGGGCGTGACCATGTTGACGCGCTGGTCGGTGCACTGTGCCGAGAGGATGGTGGCGACGAGCAGCTCCAGCGGGTTGGAGTGATCCAGGGCGCAGCGGGCGTCGGCGTGGGTCTTCTTCAGGATGCCGATGATCTTCGCCGTTCGCCGCTTCTTGTGCGCGGTGGATTCCATGCGTGCTCCGGTTTCGCTTGCGTGAGATGGTCTTCCCTGGGGCGATCCCACGGGGCGCAGCCCGTGGTCCTGGCCAGGAGGGAAGCCTGTTGCGGAGAGTCTACCGCGAAGCACGCCCCGAATCACTTTCCGCGCAGGTCGAGGGTGTGGAGGGCGCAGGCGATCCCCGCCGGGCGGGCGCCGGCACGACGACCACGGGCCACTGCCCGTGCCGCAGGACGCCGTCGCACACGCTGCCGGCCAGGAGGTGGTACAGCGCCCCGTGCCCGTGGGAGCCCATGACGAGGAGCGCCGGGCGCAGGCGCCGCGCCTCGTCGATGATCTTGTCGGTGGGCGTGCCTCGCACCAGCAAGGCGGTCGCCTCCACGCCCGCGGCCCGGAGCTTGGCCTGGCAGTCCTGCACGGCGCGATGGTCGGCGCGGTGTCCCTCGGCGACCACGTCGCGATCGTGGATGGCGGCGAAGTCTTCCGCCACGACGTTCGGCAACGGCACGGAGACGTGAATGACCCACACCTTCGCCTGCATGGCGCGGGCGAGCACAACGGCCTGGTCCAGGACGGCGTCGGTGGCGCTGGAGAAGTCCACCGGCACCAGGATGTTCGGCCTGTCGGTTGTCATTGCCGGTCTCCTCGGTTCTTGGTCTTCCGGGACAATTATAGCCTTGGTCAAGCAGCGGGCGGCGGCGCGGCGCGGCGTCGTTGATGATCTCGAACATTGCCGGCACGTCGCTCGCGTCGCACTTGCGGATCATGGGCTTGTCCTTTTCGTCAGGGCGATTCCTCGGAGCACCTTCCGTGTCGCGGCCGGGATGGGGTACTCGCTCAGCCTGGCGAAGGGGACCCATGCGACGGCGGCGCAGCCGATGGCTCTGGTGCGGCCGCGGATGCGGCGGCACCGGAAGGCGTGCAGCGTGACGCGCAGGTGCGAGTAGGCGTGGTCGACCTTCGCGAGCAGGCCCAGCGACTCCACGTCGAGGCCCACTTCCTCGCGGACTTCGCGAACGACGGCCTGATCGAGCGTTTCGCCGGCTTCGGGCTTGCCGCCGGGCAGTTCCCACAGCCCGCCAAGCATGGCGTCGTCGGGGCGGCGGTCCAGGAGCAGCCGCCCGCGGTCGCTGATGACGGCCACGGCGACGTGGTAATGCGGTACGGGCCGGCGGGGCGTCTTGCGCGGGAGGTCGGCCTGGCGTCCGGCGGCCGCCGCGCGGCATCGCCGGCCAAGCGGGCAGGCGGGGCAGTCCGGCCGGGTGGGCGTGCAGACCATCGCGCCGAGGTCCATCATGGCCTGGTTGAAGTCGCCCGCCTTGCCGCCAGGCAGCAGCGAATCGGCGGCGGCCTGGAGCTGCCTCGCCACGGCCGGGCGGCGAGGGTCGCCGTCCAGGGCCAGCAGTCTGCACAGCACGCGGGCGACGTTGCCGTCCACCACGGCGGCGCCCTGGCCGAACGCGATCGACGCGATCGCCGCGGCCGTGTAGGCCCCGATGCCCGGCAGGCGGCGCAGTTCGGCGGCCGTTTGCGGCAGGCGCCCGCCATGCTCGGCCAGGAGGACTCGTGCGGCCGCGTGAAGGTTCCGCCCCCGCGAGTAGTAGCCCATCCCCTGCCAGGCCTTGAGCACGTCGGCAAGGGGCGCCTCCGCCAGGGCCGCTGCCGTCGGGAACCGCCGCAGGAAGGGCTCGTAGTAGTGCAGCACCGTCGCGACGCGGGTCTGCTGGAGCATGACTTCGGAGACCCAGACGGCGTAGGGGTCGCTTCGCCGGCGCCAGGGCAGGTCGCGCCGCGCGTCGGCCCACCAGCGCAGGATCGCCCGGGCAATGGCCGTCCCACCCCCAACCGGTGGGCTTGGCCGGGAGGCGCGGGGCGAAAGCGTCGCCGAACGCTGTGAACGCCGTGACATGCCCCGAGGAATACCAAGACGAGGGGGCTGGTGTCAAAGCGGACGATCCGTCCTTCCTGGAGGCGTGCCCGGAGAGCCGGGAATGGCGGCGGAAGCAGCGCGTCGCTTCGGCGCCAGGCCGGGGCGGCGGGAGCAGCGGCCGGGCCGGGCCGGAAAAAAGGCCGCAGGAAATCGCTTGACTTGACCGATGAACTGTTTAGCCTCCTGGGCAGAGCATTTATGGTTTCCGGGGCTGCGCGCTTGCTGTTGGTCCTGGCCGGGCCGCTGCGCAGCCGCGGAAGGAATCCGTTCTCGCCGTATGTACGGGAGAAGTCCGCAACATGGCCGACTGGCTACAGAGGCGGCGGAAAGGCGGGATTATGTCCGCATTGGCCAAGAGCGTTCCATTGTCGTTACTGTCTTTGTGCGTCGCCATGGCGGGCTCGGCGGGCTGGGCCCGGGCCCAGGAGACCAAGCCGGCGGCGCCGGCGCCGGCGGACGACGGGGCGGCCTACAAGGTCAGCCAGTTCCAGGTGGTCTACGCCAGGGAGCACGCCGGGCAGCCGTCGCTGGGGCCGCTGGCGCAGTTGTCGGTCACGCTGGGCAAGACCGCCCAGGGCTACGTCGCCCCGCGCGAAGGCGCCGCGAGCGTGACGGTCCAGCTCGGCAGCCTGGGCGGCGAGCAGACGTTCTTCGCCTCGGCCATCCGCCGCATCGACGAGAGCATCGTCGCCTGGTTCAACAACCGCGGGCTGGTCGGCATCTACGTCGCCCCGCACGCCGACGACATCGACTCCCGCGGCGGACAGGATAAGCGGGCAGCCGGAAACACCGCGCTGCGGCTGGCGGTGTGGTCGGCCGAGGTGGCGCGGATTCGCACGCTGGGCACCGGGGAGCGCGTCACGGCCGAGGAGCGGATCAACAACCCGGCGCACGACCGGATCCGCGAGAACTCGCCGATCAGGGAAAAGGACCTGCTGGACAAGACCAAGCTGGAGGACTACGTCTACCTGCTCAACCGCCACCCCGGGCGGCGGGTGGACGGGGCCATCACCTCCGCGGAGAAACCCGGCGAGGTCGCCCTGGATTACCTGGTGACGGAGAACAAGCCGTGGCTGGTGTACTTCCAGGCGTCCAACACGGGCACCGTGTCGACCAGCCAGTGCCGCTACCGGTTCGGCTTCATTCACAACCAACTCACGGGCAACGACGACGTTCTGTCGGTGGACTACACCACGAGCTGCCCGTTCGACGACGATCCCAAGGCGCAGGCGTTCTCGGCGTCGTATGAAGCCCCGCTGTGCAAGATGGACCGCCTGCGCTACCGCGTGTACTTCCAGTGGTCGAAGTTCGAGGCCAACGTGACCAGCCCCACCGGCGGCGAGAACTTCACCGGCTACACCTGGCGCACCGGCGGCGAGTTGATCGCCAACATCTGCCAGAAGAACCAGTTCTTCGTTGACGCCATCGCCGGCGTGGCGTGGTGGAAGATATACGTCAACAACGCGACCACCGAAATCAGCGGCGCCCAGGACGCCTTCCTGCCCTACGTGGGCCTGCGGGCCGAACGCATCACCGAGACCAACGCCCTGGTCGCCCAGGCCACGTTGGAGAAGAACTGCTCCGGCATCGCCGGCGGCGGCGCCGGCGAGTACGAGGTCCTCGGCCGGTCCAATCCCGACGCCGACTGGTTCGTGCTGCGGTGGGACGCGATGTACTCGTTCTATCTCGAGCCGCTGTGCAACCCCGAGAAGTGGCGCGACGTCGATCCCGACCCGGCGAAGTGGAAGCCCGGCCAGACGCTGGCCCATGAAGTGGCCTTCATGTTCCGCGGGCAGTACGGCTTCGACTACCGCCTGATCCCCCAGAACGAGGGCGTGGCGGGAGGCCTGTACACCGTGCGCGGCTACCCGGAATCCATCGCCGCGGGCGACACGACGCTGGTCGGCACGGCGGAGTACCGCCTGCACATTCCGCGGCTGTTCCGCCCGGTGACCGATCCGACCAAGACGAAGCTGCCGCTGGTGGGCACGCCGTTCCGGTGGGCGCCGCAGACCGTGTACGGGCGGCCCGACTGGGACCTGATCGCCCGCGGCTTCTTCGACGCGGGGCGGACGATCGTGAACGACCCGCTGTCCTACGAGAAGAACTACTGCCTGATGAGCACCGGCGTGGGCCTGGAACTTCAGTTCACGCGGTACTTCAACATTCGCCTGGACTACGGCTTCGCCCTCAAGGACGTCAACGGCGAATCGCAGAACGTGGAAGCCGGCGACAGCCGCCTGCACATCGTGGCGACTATTGTGTACTGATCGCGCCGCGGGCACGGGACGGGGTGAACCAACGGAGTGGCGGCATGGACCGGGGCCGGTCGGCTGACCGGGCCAGGCAGGAAGATGGATCGCAAGCAACCGCGGGCCTTGCGTGTGGCCCGCAACGGGAGTGCAACTCATGACCAATGGGTACTCGGCGAACGTCAACGCGTTGGGGCGCTGGGCGCGGCGGGCGGCCTTCGCGGCGGGCATGGCGGCCTTGCTGATGGGCTCCTGGGCCGTGGCCGGCCCGCGGGGCGAGCAGGTCATCCGCGGCTCGGTGCAGTTCGACCGAAGCGGCAGCCTGACCACCATCCGCGCCTCCAACGGCGCGATCGTCAACTACAGCAGCTTCAACATCGGCGCGCAGGAGGCCGTGCGGTTCGTGCAGCCTTCCGCCGCCAGCCGCGTGCTCAACCGCATCCGCTCCTGCGAGCCGACGCGAATCGACGGCTCGCTGACGGCCAACGGCGTGGTCTACCTCGTCAACCCCGCCGGCGTCATCTTCGGCCAGGGCAGCGTGGTCGACGTGGCCGGGCTGTACGCGGCCGCGGGCAACCTCTCCAACAACGACTTCGCCCGCGGCGCCAACCGCTTCACGGCGATGAGCGGCAACGTGGTGAACAACGGCACGATCAACGGCCAGGCCGTCGCTTTGCTGGGGCGGCACGTGGCCAACCACGGGTCCATCGTCGCCCCCGAGGGCATGGTGGTCCTGGCGGCGGGCCGGGACGTCCTGCTGACCACCGACGCGATGGACGGGCGCGTCCACGTGCGGGTGAGCGCCGCGGCGGCCAAGGACGACAAGGCCCCCGGCGTGGAGAACACCGGCAGGATCGAGGCCCCCGGCGGGCAGGTGGCCATGGGCGCCGGCGACATGTTTGCGGTGGCCGCCCGCAACAGCGGGCCCGTCACCGCCGGCGAGGTGAAGATCGACGGCGGCAAGGGCGCGGTGGAAGTCGGCGGCAAGATCGACGCCTCCAGCCCCGACGCCAGGGGCGGCAGCGTGGTCATCATCGGCCGATTCGTGTCCGTCAAGGGCGCCGAAATCGACGCCTCCGGCGCCGCGGGCGGCGGGTCGGTGAAGATCGGCGGCGGCTTCCAGGGCAAGGACAAGTCCGTCCCCAACGCCCAGTACACGTTCGTCCGCGCCGATAGCGTGGTGAAGGCCGACGCGACCGCCGCCGGCGACGGCGGGACGGTCATCGTCTGGGCCGACAAGGCGACGTACGTCAACGGCGCGTTCAGCGTTCGCGGCGGCCCGGGCGGCGGCAACGGCGGGTTCGTCGAAACCTCCGCCAAGGGGTCCCTCACCGTGGGCGCCTCGACGGCGGTGGACCTGGCGGCCCCGGCCGGCACGGCTGGACGCTGGCTGCTGGACCCGACAAACGTCTCGCTGGCGGGCGCCATGGCCGGAATGAACGGCAATCCCGACTGGGTGGACGACGGCAGCAACCCCACCCCCGGCACGATCGACGTGGCGGCCATCGAGGCGGTGCTCAACGGCGCCGGCGGCGGCACGGTGACGGTGACGACCGCGTCGGGCGCCGGCAGCGACGGGTGGATCCACGTGGACAGCCCCATCAACGTCAACCTCAGCGACGCCGGCGCGACCACCTCGACTCTGACGCTGACGGCCCATAACGAAATCCAGGTCAACTCGGCCATCACGCTGGCCACGACCGACAACGCCGGCGACACGTTCAACCTGAACCTCAACGCCACGACGGGCGTGGCCATCGGCGCGGCCATCAGCAACACCTCCGGCAACGGCAAGATCGTCCTGGCCACCGCCGGCACGACGTTCAACAACACCGGCGGGGCGATCACGACCACCGGCGGCGCGGTAAACATCAACAACACCGGCGCCATCACGGCGGGGGCCGCCATCAACGCCGGCGCCGGCGCGGTCACCATCGACGGCACCGGCGCCGGGGCCGCCAGCATCGGCGGGGCCGGGCTGATCACCACCAGCAACACGCTGACGCTGAAGGCCACGGGGGCCGTCGGCTCCTCCGGCACGCCCCTGAGCACCGCGTGCACCGGCACGCTCGTTGCCAGCAGCACCACCGCCGGCGATATCTACATCGCCAACACCGGCAACGTCATCCTCGGCGCCACCAGCACGGCCGGGTCCGACGTCGTCATCACCAACGCCGGCACGGTGAACATCACCGGCGCCGTCTCCGCCGGCGCCACAGGCAACGTCTCCATCACCGCCACCGGGACCAACAACGCGATCACCGTCGGCAACACCATCACGGCCGGAACAACCTCCGGCGGCGTGACGCTGACGGCCACCGGCGACATCGCGGTCAACAGCAGCATCACCACCACCGCCGGGGCCGTGGCCGTCACGGCCGACAGCGAAGGCGACGGCACGGGGACGTTCAGCATCGCCGCGGCGCCCACCGTCACCGTCGGCGGCGACTTCGGCATGACCATCACCGCCGCCGACGTCGCCATCACGTCCATAGGCGGCAGCGACCGAATCGTCGCCGCCGACAACACCGTCGAGTTCCGCAACAGCCGGCCGGGCCAGGCGATGTTCGTCGGCACGGCCGGGGCCGGCTGGAGCGTCACCAGCACCGAGATCTTCGAGATCGGGGCGTTCAGCGCCGCCATCTCCGCCGTCACCTTCGGCCAGAGCGGCACACAGAGCGGCGACATCACCGTCAACGACCTCAGCTTCACCGGCGGCATGGCCAACTTCACCGGCCGCACGTTCACGCTCAACACCACCGGCGCCGTCAACTTCAGCACCAACGACTGCGACCTGCCCAATGGCTCGACGGTCAACGTCAACGCCGGCACCGTCGCCGTCAACAAGATCGTCACCGCCGGCACCAGCGGCGCCAGCACGGGCAGCATCACGGTCACGGCCGGCGGGGCCGTGACGTTCGCCGCCAGCTCGGGCCTGCGGGCCCGCGGCGACGCCGCCGGCGTCTCGATCCACGCCGGCACGACGGGAGTCGGCGACCTCACCTTCTCTGGCGCCGGGGCCGACATCCGCGGCAACACCGTCTCCCTGCGGGCCGGCAGCGGGGCGGGCTCCGCGGCCGTCGTCAACGTCATCACCAACGCCCCCGACATCCTCGACAACGACGGCACCGGCGCGCCCGCCTCCTTCTCCTTCCGCCAGGACGCCGCCATCGCCCACGCCGACCTGCCCGCCAGGGCCCAGATGGACAACGCCGTCCCCGCGACCTACGCCATCCAGTCCGACGGCGGCTCCGTCGCCCTGAGCGTCGACACCAAGATCGTCGGCGCAGCCGTCACCATCACCGGCACGGCCGCCGACAACAGCTTCACCATCAACGGCGCCGCGGCCGGGCAGGCCGGCTCGATCACCATCAACGCCGGCGACGGCGACGACACGCTGACGGTCGACCTGACCGCCGGCGTCCAGTTGCCCAACAGCGGCGTCACGTTCAACGGCGACGGCCAGACGCTCAGCGACACGATCATCCTCCAGAACGGCTCGCCGACGACGGTGACGCACACCTTCACCAGCGCCAGCAGCGGCTCGATCAAGATGAACGCCGAGGCCGAGACCATCGCGTACACCGGCCTGGAGCCCATCACCGACAACCTCTCGCCCACCCATCGCGTCTTCACCTTCGGCAACGCGGGCAACACCATCGTCCTGGGCGACGACGGCACGGGCGGCAACAGCATCAGCCGCATCAGCAGCGGCGCCAGCGAGACCGTCACGTTCACCAACCCCGCCACCTCCATCACCGTCAACGCCGGCGACGGCACCAACCAGATCACCGTCAGCGGCGTGGACAGCGCCTACGCCGGCACGATCGCCATCGCCGGCGGCGCCGGAACCGACGCCGTCGTCGCCGGCAACGTCGCCAACACCTGGGCCCTCACCGGCGCCGCCGCCGGCACGGTGACCGCCGCGGCCGCCGCCAATACCTTCAGCTTCACCGGCGTCGAGACCGCCACCGGCGGCACGAGCACCGACGCCTTCACCATCAACGCCGGCGTGACCTTCTCCGGCAGCATCGCCGGCGGCGGCGGGACCGACACGCTCGCCAAAGCCGATGGCGCCAACGCCTGGTCCGTCACCGGCGCCAACAGCGGCACCGTGACCGGCCTGACCGGCGCCTGGAGCGCCATCGCCAGCCTGACCGGCGGCACCGGCGCCGATACCTTCACCCTCCAGACCGGCGGCAGCCTGACGGGCTCCATCAACGGCGGCGGGGGGACCAACACGCTGGCCAAAGCCGACGGCGCCAACGCCTGGGGCCTCACCGGGGCCAACTCCGGCACGGTCACCGGCCTGGGCGGCACGTGGTCGAATATCGCCAACCTCACCGGCGGCACCGCGGCCGACACGTTCACCGTCGGCGCCGGCGCCTCGCTGGCGGGCGTCATCGACGGCGGCGCGGGAACCAACGGGATCGACTACACCACCTTCGGCGCCGCCGTCACCGTCAACCTCGCCACCGGCGCGGCCACCGCCGTCAACGGGGGCCTGGCCGGCGGACTGGTCAACATCCAGGGCATCGTCGGCAGCGGCGTGGGCGGCAGCACGTTCATCGCCGGCAACGGCGACAACGCCTGGGCCATCGACGCCGTGGGCGCGATCACCCTCAACGGCGCGGCCTTCGGCGGCTTCAGCACCTTCACCGGCGGCGCCGGCGCCGACACGTTCACCTTCGCGGCCGGGGCGACGTTCACCGGCAGCCTCGACGGCGGCGCCGGGACCAACGCCCTGGTCAAGACCGACGGCGCAAACAGTTGGCTGCTCTCGACGGCGGGCAACACCGTGACCGGCCTGACCGGCACGTTCAGCAACTTCCAGGTCCTCACCGGCGGCAGCGGCAACGACGCCTTCACCGTCAGCTTCGCCGGCGGCGACCCCGTGCCCGCCGGCGGCGTCACCGTCAACGGCGGCACGCAGACCGGCGTGCCCGGCGACAGCCTCACCATCCTGGGCGGCGCCTTCACCACCGTCACCTACACCTTCACCGGCGCCGGCGCCGACGGCAAGAACGGCAGCGTCAACTCCGACGGCACGGTCATCACCTTCACCGGCCTGGAGCCCATCGCCAATACCGGCACGGCCGCCAACATCATCTTCAACCTCACCGGCGGAGCCGACGTGGTGACGCTGAACGCCGGGGCGGCGGGCTCGTCCGTCCTGACGGACGTCGGCGGAACCGTCGAGACCACCACGTTCGTCAACCCCAGCACCTCGCTGACGGTCAACGCGGGCGCCGGCAACGACGGCGTGACCGTCGTCAGCATGGACGCGGGCTTCGCCGCCACGCTCACGCTCAACGGCGACGCCGGCAACGACACGCTCACCGTGTCCTCGGTGACCGGCGGGGCCTACACCCTCAACGGCGGGGCCGACGACGACGCCTTCGTGCTGAACGCCAGCGGCGTGACCACCGTCAACGGCAACGCCGGCATCGACACCTTCGCCCTGGGCGCCGGCGTCACGGTCGCCGGCGCCATCGACGGCGGGGCCGGCGCCGACACGATCAACTGGGGCGCGTACGTCACCGGGCTGTCCGTCGCCCTGACCGGACTGGGCGCCACCGACGGCCTGGCCGGCACCGAGGCCTCCATCCCCACCGGGTTCACCAACATCGACGCCATCATCGGCGGCGCCGGCACGAACACCCTCACCGGCCTCAACGCCGTCGCCGCCTGGGCGATCACCGGCGCTAACGCCGGCACGTACACCTCCACCAACGCCCTGACCTTCCAGCAGATGCACAACCTCACCGGTGGCGCCGCGGCCGACACGTTCACGTTCAACCCCGGCAGCTCGCTGACCGGCAACATCAACGGCGCCGCCGGCGCCGATGAGATCACCTGGTCGCCGTTCGGCGCAGCCGTGAACGTCGCTCTGACCGGCCTGGGCGGCACCGACGGCTTTGCCGGCACGGCCAATGCAGCCCTGGGCGGCACGTTCACGAACATCGACACCGTCACCGGCAGCGCCGCCGGCGCGACCGACACGTTGACCGGCCGCAACGCCGCCGCGACGTGGAACGTCGGCGCCGCCGGCACCTACGTCAGCGGCGCCGTGACGCTGAACTTCAGCCAGTTCAAGAACCTCACCGGCGGCACGGCCGGCGACGACTTCGTCTTCGCCGCCGCGGGCACGGTTGCCGGCAGCATCGACGGCGGCCTGGGCGCCAACACGCTGGATTGGAGCGCCTACGCCACGGCCCGCGCCGTCGTCCTCACCGCCCTGGGCACGGCCGCCGGCTTCGCCGGCACCGAGGCGTCCATCGGCGGAACGTTCGACAACATCACGTCGGTTGTCGGCAGCGCCGCGGCGGCCACCGACAGCCTCACCGGCCTGAACGCCCTCTCCAACTGGGCCATCACCGGCGCCAACGCCGGCACGTACGCTTCGACCAACGTGCTGGCCTTCTCGAACGTCGACAGCCTGGTCGGCGGGAGCGCCGCCGACGCCTTCGCGTTCGCCAACGCCGCGACCCTCGCCGGCTCGGTGGACGGCGGCGCCGGCGCCGACGTGCTCGACTGGTCGGCCTATGCGACCGGACGCGGCGCTAGCCTCACCGCCCTGGGCGGAACCGACGGCTTCAACGGAACCGAGGCGTCCATCGCCGGCAACTTCAGCAACATCAACCAGATCATCGGCAGCGCGGCGGCCGCCACCGACAGCCTCACCGGCCGCGACGCGGTCTCCACCTGGGCCATCACCGCCGCCAACGCCGGCACGTACACCGCCGGCAACGTGCTGACCTTCTCGAACGTCGAGAGCCTCGTCGGCGGCACCGCGGCCGACACGTTCAACTTCTCCGACGCCGCCGCGCTGGCCGGGACGATCAACGGGGGCCTCGGCAGCAACGCCATCAGCTACGCGCTGTACACCACCGCCGTCGCGGTGAACCTCCAGGCCGGCACGGCCACCGGCACCGCCGGCTTCAGCAACGTCGGCACGTTCGCCGGCGGCTCGGCGGCCGACAGCATCACCGGCCTCGACGCCGGCGGCACGTGGGACCTGACGGCCAGCGGAGCCGGCACGACCCCCGACGGCACGGCCTTCAGTTCCTTCGAGAACCTCCTCGGCGGCGCCGGCGCCGACACGTTCGACTTCGCCAACGGCGCGGTGTTCGGCACGGTCAACGGCGGCGCCGGCAGCGACGCCCTCGACTGGGCCAGCGCCGTCGCGGGCCAGACCATCGTTCTTACGGGCCTTGGCGCCGGCGACGGCTTCGCCGGGACCGCCACCGGTCTGACCGGCTCGTTCGACAACATCGACTCGATCGTCGGCTCGGCGACCGCCACCAACTCGCTCACCGGCCTCAACGCCGCGGCGGCGTGGGACCTGGACGGCACGAACCTGTACACCAGCACTCGCGCCCTGGACATCGCCAGCTTCCAGACGCTCATCGGCGGCACGGGCGCTGACACGTTCACGTTCAGCGCCGCCTACAACCATACGGGCACCATCAACGGCGGCGCCGGAAGCGACACCATCGATTGGTCGGCCAAGGCGGCCGCTCGGAACGTCGCCCTCACATCCGTCGGCGGCACCGACGGCTTCAACGGCACCGAAGCCTCCATCACCGCCGGGTTCAGCAACATCAACGCGATCGTCGGCTCCGCGGCCGGCACCGACACGCTGACCGGGCTGGCGGCCAACACCACCTGGACGCTGATCCCCGCGGGCAACACCCTGGTGGCCGGGGCCAACTCGCTGGCCTTCGCCGGCTTCGCCACCCTCGTTGGCGGCGCCCTGGACGACGCATTCATCGTCGACTTCACCGGCGGCAGCCCCTTGCCCGCCGGCGGGCTGGCCGTCAACGGCGGCGCCCACGCCACCAGCGACACGCTCACCGTCCGCAACGGCGCCGCCGTGACCGACGTGGTCCACACGTTCACCGGCGCCGCGGCCGGCA
>CAYWTX010000451.1:0-6500 GCA_964461295.1 uncultured Planctomycetaceae bacterium
ATAACTTGTTCACGCTTCCCAGGTGGCACAGGTCTCCGACCTGTGCTGCACAGCTTGGAAAGCTGTGCCACCAAGACTGGCTTGCTCAGGTTATTTCGTGACGGACCCTAAGGGTACGCTCTTGTGATGCAGAGGCGCGGAGAGGGCGTCTTGCCCGCGTGCTCCGCGCCTCCGCGGTCCACAACGTTCCGCTCAGTATCCGAAGTCCCACCCCTTGCGGGGCTCGCGTCTGAAGAACGCCTCGGCCTCGGGGCAGTTGACCACTCTGCCTTCGGCGATCTTGTAGGTGAAGCCCTTGCCGCCGCGGAGGGCCATGTTGCCCAGCAGGGCGATCTCGGTCAGCGTGGCGGAATAGTCGTAGTTGCTCATGGGCGCGGGGGCCGTCTTGTCGCGGCAAGCGGTCAGGAACTCCTCCCAGTGCCCCTTGCTCATCGGGATTGACGGCTTGGGCACGGGCACTTCCTTGTGCCTGCTTTCGGGGATGAGCCGCGGGCCGTCGCAGTACTGCCCGGTGGTCATGATGCCCTTGGTTCCGTAGTAGAACGTGCCATGGCCGGGCACGCGCCGGTTCTCTTCCAGCGCCTTGGGACGGGGCATCTCGTTGTCGCCCAGGAACCACTTCAGGATCACCGAGGGCATCTTGCCGCGGGCCGGGAACTTGTAGGTCACCGTCGCGCCCTTCGGCCAGGTCTCCTTGTTCATGGGCGTATGTTCGGCCGAAACCTCGACGCTCTCCGCCTCGCCGAGTTTGAGGGCCGAGAACGCGGCGTCCATGACGTGGCAGCACTGGTCGCCCAGCCCGCCGGTGCCGAACTCCTGCCAGCCGCGCCACGCAAACGGATGCAGCCCGGCGTGGTAATCGCGCATGGGGGCCGGGCCGATCCACGATTCCCAGTCCAGTCCCTCCGGGAGGGCTGTCTTCGCGGGGCGGTCGTGGCCCTGGGGCCACCCGCCGTGCTTGCCGCCGTGAACGGTCTGGCAGTGCACCTCGGTGACGTCGCCGATGGCGCCGGTCCAGATGTACTCGGCCAGCATGCGCCAGCCGGCGCCGCCGCGGCCCTGGTTGCCGCACTGCGTGACGGCCTTCTTCTGCCTGGCGAACTCGCGCAGCTTGCGGGCTTCCCACGGCGACCACGTGAGCGGCTTTTCCGTGTAGACGTTCGCCCCGGCCTCCAGGGCCAGCATCGACGCCAGGAAGTGATGGTGGTCGGGCGTGGCCACGAACACCACGTTCAGGTCCTTGTGGGCGTCGAAGAGCTTGCGGTAATCGGTGTAGGTCTTGGCGGCTTCCGGCTTGCGGACGAGGTTCCTGCTGTCCACGTCGCACATGGCGACGAAGTTCTCCTTCTGGCACCAACCGAAGTGAGCGCCGCCGCGGCCGCCCGTGCCGATCAGGGCCGCGTTCAGCTTGGCGTTCGCCGCGTAGGTTCTCGCCGCCGAGGGGCTGAGGATGAGGATCGCTCCCGCTGCCGCGCCGCCCTTGAGAAGCACACGCCGGTTCATTCGTTTCATCGCGATTCTCCTGAAGGCATAGGTGTCAGCTTTCTTGAACCGCCCCCGGCGCCGCGTGTTCCTGCGAAACCATCAGGCAAAGCAGGCACGGTTCAGGAAGTGCCGCTTCCTGGTGGCACAACTCTCCAGAGTTGTGGGTCCCGGCAGCCGCAGCCCGCCCCGGCACGACCCCGCGCACGCGAAAACCCGAGGAACCCCTGCATTGCGGCATCGCGGCATTGCGCTTTCCCCCGTTTTTGCTGTTGCCTCGGCGGAAAAAAAGCTTATATTGAGCGGCTCTGCTGAACGCGGCCGAGCCCTTGTCGCCCCTCGGGGACGGCACTGCATGGGGCTCGGGATCATCCATACTGGCCGTGGAGGCAATTATGCCGGCGTCGAAACCGCAGGAAATCCGTAACGTCGTTCTTCTGGGTCACGGCGGGTCGGGCAAGACCACGCTGGCTGAGTCCATGCTCCATGCCGCCAAGGTCACCAGCCGACTGGGTTCGGTGGACGAAGGCACGAGCATTCTCGACCACACCGACATCGAGAGGGAGCGGAAGCACTCGGTGGACCCGGCCACCGGATACATCGAGCACGGCGGCCAGACGATCAACCTGCTGGACGCGCCGGGCTATCCCGACTTCATTGGCGGGGCGATTTCGGCCCTGGGCGGCGCCGACGTCGGCGTGGTGGTCATCTCGGCTTCGGCCGGCATCGAAGTCAACACCCGCAAGCTGTTCAAGACCGCCCAGTCGGCCGGGCTGGCCATGGCCATCGTGATCAACAAGATCGACGCCGAGAACCTGGACCTGGATCGGTTACTGAACGACATCGGCGAGACGTTCGGCGCGGCGTGCAAGCCGATGAACCTGCCGGCCGGCGGGGGCAAGGGCGTCGTCGACGTCTTCGGCTCCGACAAGGGCGCCTCGGACATCGGCGACGTGGCCAAGGCCCACTCGCAGCTCATGGACGGCATCATCGAGGCCGACGAAGCCCTCATGGAAGCCTACCTCGGCGGCGAGCAGATTTCGCGGGAGAAGCTCGCGGCGGGGTTTGCCAAGGCCATGGTGGCCGGCACGGTCGTTCCGATCCTGTTCACCTCGGCCCGCCATCACGTGGGCGTGCCGGAGCTGACCGACGCGATCTCGAAGTACTTCCCCTCGCCGGCGGACATGAAGCCGCCGGTGGTGAGAAGTTCCAGCGGCGCCGACGCGACGGAAATCGCTCTGGAGGCCGACCCGGGCAAGCCGCTGGTGGGTCAGGCGTTCAAGATCGCGACGGACCCGTTCGTGGGCAAGTTGGCGTGGATTCGGATCCTGCAGGGCTCGCTGGGGCCGGACACGATGTATCTGCTGCGCGACGAGAAGCGGACGGCGAAGGTCGGGCACCTGTTCAAGGTGCAGGGCAAGGAGACGGTGGAAGTGAAGAAGGCGGTCGCCGGCGACATCATCGCGTTGGCGAAGGTCGAGGAAATCCGCCGCGGGGACATGCTGCACGTTGAGGCCCAGGCGATGTTCCGCACGCCGGTGCCGGCTCCCACCCCGATGTACTCGCTGGCCGTGACGCCCAAGACGCGCGGCGACGAACAGAAGATCTCCGGCGCCCTGAGCAAGCTGGTGGACGAGGATCCGACGTTCGTCTGGCACCGCGACGTCCAGACCGCCGAGACGGTGGTCTCCGGCGTGGGCGACCTGCACCTGCGGATCATGCTGACCAAGATGAAGGAGCGGTTCGACCTGGAAGTCGAGACCAAGCCGCCGAAGATTCCCTACCGCGAGACGATCACCGCCAAGGCCGACGGGCATCACCGCCACAAGAAGCAGACGGGCGGGGCCGGGCAGTTCGGCGAGGTGTACCTGCGCGTCGAGCCGCTGGAACGCGGCAGCGGCTTCGAGTTCGTCAACGACCTGTTCGGCGAGTCGATCCCGAGGCAGTTCCTGCCCGCCATCGAAAAGGGCGTCAACGACGTGCTGGCCAACGGCGCCATCGCGGGCTACCCGCTCCAGGACATCCGTTGCAGCGTGTACGACGGCAAGCACCACCCCGTGGACTCCAAGGAAGTGGCGTTTCGCGCGGCCGGGAAATACGCGTTCATCGACGCGATCCAGAAGGCCCGCCCGGTGCTGCTGGAGCCGATCGTGATCCTGGAAGTGACGATTCCCTCGCAGTACATGGGCGACATCGCCGGCGACCTGTCGGGACGCCGCGGGCGCATCCTCGGCCAGGAGATGCTGCCCGGAAACCAGTGCGTGGTGAAGGCGCAGGCCCCGCTGTCGGAAGTGATGCAGTACAACAGCCAACTCCGCTCCGTGACCGGCGGGCAGGGTAGCTATACGATGGAACTGAGCCACTACGAGCCGGTCCCCTCCCACGTGCAGCAGCAGATCGTCGCGGCCGCTCAGAAGCAGAAAGAAGAAGACAAGGAGTAGCAGGTATGCCTCGCGAATGTGCATTGACGGGCAAGAGGACGCGGATGGGACGCAGCATCGCCCGCCGCGGCAAGGCGAAGTATCTCGGCGGCGTGGGCCTGAAGACCACGGGCATCAGCAAGCGGAGGTTCATGGCGAACATCCAGCGTGTCCGCGCGGTCATCGACGGCACCCCCGTGCGCATCAAGGTCTCCGCCAAGGCGATCGGCCAGAGCAGGATCGTCAAGCCGCTGAAGCGGGACTACAAGCCGGCCGAGGCCAAGGCGTAGCCGGTCGTTCGGCGTGGTGTGTGCGGAACCAGACAAGCCCGGCATGTCCGGGCTTGTTCTTTGCGCGCCGCCGAATGCCCTCTTGGTCGAGGTGGCGGGTTCAATCACTATGCACTTCCAGGAGAAGCCAATGACGAAGGCATACGTCGCCGGTGCGGTTCTCGTTGCGGCCCTGATGGCGAACGCGTCGCCGATCCACGCCGCCTCGCCGGCGCGCGGCGCCGGCCGCGAACCCCCGGCCGCCGTCGGCGCCGACCAGGTGTACGGGTGGCGTCGCGACGGCAGCGGACTGTTCCCGCGGGCCCAGCCGCCGCTGAAATGGGACCTGGCCAGCGGCCAGGGCGTGCTGTGGAAGGCGCCGATGAGGTCGTGGTCGCACGCCTCGCCGATCCTGGCTGGCGACCGCGTCTTCATCCAGAGCGAGGACACCTGGCTCATCTGCCTGGACAAGCACACCGGCAAGGTCCTCTGGGAGCGGCAGAACGACTACGACGTGGTCGGCGACAAGGGGGCAGGGCGCACCAAGCCGCAGAACAGCTTCGTGAAGACCAGCTATGGCTACACGGCCTCCACGCCGGTGACGGACGGCAAGAGCGTGTACGCGGTCTTCGGCCACGGCGTGGTGGTGTGCTACGGCCTGGACGGCAAGCTCACGTGGTCGAACGTCTTCGAGGTGGAGACCAAGCAGCGGAGCGGCTGCGCGCAGTCGCAGACGCTCGTGGGCGACCTGTTGCTGATGGGCGCCGCCCAGAAGGACGCGTTCGCCGCGTTCCGGCGCGACACCGGCGAGCACCTCTGGTCGGTTCCACGCGGCGGCATGAACCGCGGCAAGGGCAGCTTTCTCACGGTGACCGCCAAGGGCGAGCCGTACCTGCTGCCCTCCGACGGCATGCTGATCGACACGAAGGGCAAGATCGTGCAGGAGGACATGCTGGGCGCCGGCGGCAAGAACTACGGCCCCACGCCCGTCGTGAGTGAGGGCGTCGTCTACGGGGCCGAACTGAACGGCAGGAAGCTGGTCGCCACGCCGATTGACCCCGGCGCGGCCGCCAAGCCGCTGTGGGAGGTGGTGACCGGCGCGCACGACGCCCGCTCGCCGCTGTATCACGATGGCCTGGTGTACGCGCTGGGCGAAAAGGCCACGCTGGTTGTGCTGGACGCGAAGACCGGCAAGGAAGCCTACCGCAAGGACCGCATGCCCGGCGGCTGGACGAGCATGGCCCTGGCCGGCCCCTACATCTACTGGCTGAGCGGTCAGGGCGGCGAGGCGGTCATCTTCAAGCCTGGGCGAACGTACCAGGAAGTGGCTCGCTTCAAGCACGGCTTCAAGAACAAGGGCGGCCCGGACAACAAGCTGGGCTGCTCGCCGATCTTCGAGGCCGGTCGGATGTACCACCGCGACGCCGAGGCGCTGTACTGCATCGGCACGCCGGACAAGCCCTGATGGCGGGAGGGCTTCTTTCCCCTACCGGGTGACGAAGAAGGCGGCAGGCAATAGACAGTAGGCAATGCGCAATAGGCAATGTGCAATGTGCAATGTGCAATAGGCAATGGGCAATAGGCAATGGGCAATTGGCAATAGGCAATGGGCAATTGGCAATAGGCAATAGGCAATGGGCAATGGGCAATGTGCAATAGGCAATGGGCAATGGGCAATAGGCAATAGGCAATAGGCAATGTGCAGTGTGCAATAGGCAATAGGCAATGCGCAATGGGCAATAGGCAATAGGCAATGGGCAATAGGCAATGCGCAATAGGCAATGCGCAATGGGGAGCCGGGGCCGTCAAGTACCGCGGGCTCGCCCTGCCGGGAGGCAGGCGGGTCCACTATCATCCGCCATCGCCGCGAATCTGTCAAATCCGTACGTTCCGCGTCCGCCGTTCGGCGAGGCCGCCGCTACGGGCGTGGCAATCAGATGCACGTGGTTGGCCATGAGGCAGTAGGCGTCGATCCGCAGTTTGTGCTTCGTCGATTGCTCGCGAAGCAGCCCGAGGTAGTACCGCCGGTCGTCATCGACGAAGAATATGTCCTGCCGGTTGTTGCCCCGTTGCGTGACATGGTGCGGATAACCCGGAACCACGATGCGTGCCGCTCTTGGCATTCCGCCATCCTACCCGCGAACCTTCGGCCGTCAACCCACAACTAGGGCGCGTCCCTAGTTACGCCCTAGTCCGAAGTTCCCTTCGATTTTGGGGCTGTTTTCGCGATAACCATCTCTGAATGCAGCGATTGCGGGTTGTTGCCGCCTGCAAAACGTAGTCATGTAATATGAGAAATAATGTGAAGTATGTACTTGAATTACGCCTC
>CAYWTX010000452.1:0-3224 GCA_964461295.1 uncultured Planctomycetaceae bacterium
ACCAGCTCGCCGGCATCCATGTGAACACGCCGGTAGACGGCGTGACGGTGTGCAACAACACGACCGCGCGCAACGTCCACTCCATCATCAACGGCGGCTCGCGGCGGTCCGTGCCGTCAAGCTTCGTGGTGGCCAACAACATCTTCCCGGATCGCGCTTCGCTGCGGGAAGGCGGGGCGGTCCATCACAACTTCACCGGCGAGGCGTCGGTCTTTGTCGACGCCGCCAAAGGGGACTTCCGGCTGAAGGAGGGATCTGTGTGCATCGACGCTGGGGTGAAAGTGGAAGCCGTTACAGATGGCCACGCGGGCAAGGCGCCCGATCAGGGATGCTTCGAGCATGGCCGGCCCGCGTGGACAGCCGGAAGCACGCTGCCCAAGGAGTCGTGGGACGAGATGGGCTGGTAGTGAAGGGCGTCGGGCGCACTGCTCGAAGTTCTTGAGCCTGGCACCGAGGCTGTTGGCAGCCCAGGCGCGATCGGCGGCGATGGTGAAGCAGGCCGGGGACAAGGCGCGCAGGACGGCGGACTTGGCGTTCCAGGCCCATCCGGAGGGCAGATACTGGCCCCGCGAACGGTTACAGGAATCTTGAGGAGAGGCAAGCGGTGATTTGCGCAGGCATTGACGCGGGGTCGCGGTCGATCAAGGTCGTGCTCTTCAATACGGACGCACAGGCGGTGTGCGGCGCCGGCGTGGCCGATCAGGGCGTGCGGCAGGATAACCTTGCGGCCGAGCTGCTCGACCGGGTCCTCGCCCAAGCCGGCCTGTCTCGCTGCGACATCCGCAAGACCACGGCGACCGGCTATGGGCGGAACGCTCTCACAACGGCCGACTCAGCCGTCACGGAAGTCACCTGCCATGCCTTGGGCGTCCTGCGTCTGGCGCCGGAAGCCAGGATGGTCGTCGACATCGGCGGGCAGGACAGCAAGATCATCTGGCTGGACGACAAGGGGCGGGTCAGGGACTTCGCGATGAACGACCGCTGCGCGGCGGGCACGGGCCGGTTCCTTGAGGTGCTGGCGGCGCGGCTGGGCGTCGGGCTCGATGCGTTGGGCGAGATGGCCCGGCGCAGCCGGACGGCGGCGCCCATCAGCAGCACCTGCGTGGTGTTCGCGGAAACGGAGATCGTCGGCATGCTCGCCACGGGCGTGCCGCCGGAAGACATCGCGGCCGGGGTGCAGACGTCGATCGCTGCGCGCGTGGCGGCCATGGCCGGTTCCCGCATCACACCGCCGGTGGTATTGACGGGCGGCGTGGCGTTGGTTCCCGGCATGGACGCGGCGCTGCAAGCGGCGATGAGGAGCGTAATCCGCGTCGCCCCGCAGCCGCAGTTGACCGGGGCCCTGGGAGCGGCGCTGTCGGCGGCGCGGGACTGCGGCTGGTCGTGCCAGGGGGGCCTCGCCGGTGGTTGATATGCCACGTCGGACAAGAACCTGGGTCGCCGTTGCGGCAGCAGCCATGGCGCTGTTGGTGGGATGCTCGCCGCGCCCGTATCCGGCTGACGCTCCGAGCTGGAGCGACTGGCGAGGGCCGCTGCGGGCGGCCCACTCGCCCGACGTGCCCGAGCGGCTGCCGGCCCAACTGCGGCTCCTTTGGAAGCGGCCGCTTTCCGGCCCCGCCATGTCGGGCTTGTCCGTCGTCGCGGGCCGGGTGGTGGTTGCCGACAAGACGGCCGACGGCAATCAGGACGTCTTCCGCTGCCTGGAAGCGGACAGCGGACGTCAGGTGTGGGAACTGGCGTACCCGGCCGCGGGGAACATGGATGGCGGCAACTCGCCGCGCGCCACGCCGGTCATCCACGAGGGCCTGGTCTACGTTCTGGGGGCGTTCGGCGACCTGCATTGTCTGAAGCTGGACAGCGGCAGGCTTGTCTGGAAGAGAAACCTGGCGCGGGACTTCGGGGGCGAGGCGCCCGACTGGGGCTTCTGCTCGACGCCGCTGGTGGCCGACGACAAGCTCATCGTCAACCCCGGCGGCGCCAAGGCGTCGCTGGTCGCCCTGGATCGGCGGACCGGGCGCGTCGCCTGGGCCGTGCCCGGCGAGGCGGCCGCTTACGCCAGCTTCATCCTGGGCGAGTTCGGCGGCCGGCGGCAGATCGTCGGCTACGACAAGACGTCGGCGGGCGGCTGGGACGTGGCCACGGGCAGGCGGCTCTGGCGTCTGGTGCCCGAACAGGAAGGCGAGTTCAACGTCCCCACCCCGGCGGCCGTCGATGGCAAACTGTTGTTGAGCACCGAGAAGAACGGCAGCCGGCTGTACGGCTTTGACGCGCAGGGCTGCATCATCGCTCGCCCGCTGGCCGGCAACGACGACTTGGCGCCCGACATGTGCTCGCCGGTCGTCGCCGACGGGCTGGTGTTCGGATGTTGCGGAAGCCTGTTCTGCCTGGACCTGGGCGGCGGGCTCAAGACCGCGTGGGAGTCGGAAGACGTTCATTACGGCGAGTACTGCACGTTCCTCGCCGGCAACGGGCGCGTGCTGATCACCAGCCAGGACGGTTGGTTGCACCTGGTGGAAACAAACGCCAAGGAGCACCGTTGCGTCTCGCGCGTGAAGCTGTTCCCCGACGTTCCCGCCGACGACCGCGGAGTCTGGTCCCATCCGGCCTTGGCGGGCAACCGGTTCTATGTGCGCAACCGCGTGGCCGTCTACTGCTACCGGCTGGATTAGCCGGCGGTGCCGACAAGCCTTGCCGGTAGTGCCATGCCGCGACGGTGTTAGCATTGGTATTGGCCGAGAGTAGTGCGTCCAACCCGAGAGAGGACCTACGACGATGGTGAATCGGTTGCAGATGTTGGCTTTGCCGCTTGTGTTGCTTGTCGCGGCCCTTCCGATCCCGGCCGCGGAGGTGCTCGTCGAGGCCGAGGGCTTCCAGAACCGCGGCGGCTGGGTCGTCGACCAGCAGTTCATGGACCAGATGGGTTCGCCCTATCTGCTGGCCCACGGGCTGGGCGTACCGGTGGCCAACGCATCGACCGAGGTCAATATCCCGGAGGAGGGCGGCTACCGACTGTGGGTGCGGACGAAGGACTGGGTCCCGCCGCACCATCCCGGGCGGTTCAAGGTAATCCTCGGCGGCAAGGCAGCCGAGAAGGAGTTCGGCACTGAAGGCAAGGGCTGGCTGTGGCAGGACGGCGGCACGGTGCAACTGGCCAAGGGGAAGCTGAAGATCGAACTGCAGGACCTGACCGGCTTCGAAGGCCGTTGTGACGCGATCTACCTGAC
>CAYWTX010000453.1:0-33603 GCA_964461295.1 uncultured Planctomycetaceae bacterium
ATGGGCAATAGGCAATAGGCAATGGGCAATAGGCAATAGGCAATGGGCAATAGGCAATAGGCAATGGGCAATAGCCAATAGCCAATAGGCAATAGGCAATGGGCAATGGGCAATAGGCAATGGGCAATAGGCAATGGGCAATGGCCAATAGGCAATGGGCAATGGGCAATAGGCAATGGGCAATGGCCAATAGGCAATGGGCAATAGGCAATGGCCAATGGGCAATAGGCAATGGGCAATGGGCAATAGGCAATGGGCAGTTTTCGCCGCGTTGGCGTCCATCATTTCGTGTCTGCCCCTTGCCCTTGCGGGCGTGGACCTCGTCGCCGATCCCCCTGCCGTCGCGACCCCCGTGAGCGGCGCCGTGCGCGGGGCCATCCGCCCGGCCGACAAGATCGCCAAACTGGAGTTGATTACCCGCGCAGACAAGAAGCAGACGTGGTCGGCCGCGAAACTGGACCGCGCCAGCGGCGAGTTCTCGTTCGCCGACGTGCCGGGCGACGCGGACTATGACCTACGGATCGAGACGACCGACGGCCGCAGCATCGAGGGGATCGACCTGGCGTGGATGGAGGCGCGGATGCTGCGGCTGGCCGAGGCCCGGCGCAAGCAACTTGGTGTGGCGCCGGAGCGGCAGCAGCCCTTCACGGCCGAGGACGCCAACTCGATCCTCAAGTGGATCGCCGACTGGAAGGACTTCCTGGAGATCAAGCGGTGCGTGTACCTGCACGGCCACGGGCGGCGGGCCGTGGCCCTGGTGGAGCTGATGCGGACGCGGGAGTTTCACTCGGCCGGGGGCGGGCTGGTGTGGCGCGTGGAGTTGTGGTATTTCGAGAACCAGTTTGGCGGGTGGGACCGCACGCCCAACACCGAAAGGGTGCTCTGCCGCAAGCGGTGCAGTCCGGCCGAGTGGAGCAAGGTGGACATCCTGTGGCTGCCGGAACTGACGGTGCACGTGGACCCCAACGGAGCCAGCCGCAAGGTGGATTTTACGATCCCGGACGAGACGGACCCCTCTCGCGGCCGGCCGGGCAAGTCCGA
Source organism: uncultured Planctomycetaceae bacterium (assembly GCA_964461295.1). Classification (GTDB taxonomy): domain Bacteria; phylum Planctomycetota; class Phycisphaerae; order SM23-33; family SM23-33; genus CAYWTX01. The sequence goes on from CAYWTX010000453.1 coordinate 1,042, forward strand.
GCCGGAACTGAAGACCAGGCCGCACGTCCTGGGGGTGGAGCGCGAGAAGGCAAGCACGAGCCCGAGCACCAGCACGGGCGGGGGTGGACATTTGCTCACCAACGGTCGGTGCGCCTGCCGATAGCGCACATGCACCGGAGGTGCGCGCGAATGAAGCAATGGACCATGGTACTGGCTGCGGCGGCTCTGGCGGCGGGGTTGTGCGGCTGCGGCGACGAGTTGACGCTCGGCGGCGACCCGGCGAAGTTCATCAAGCCGACCATCGCGGTGATGAAGTTCGAGAACCGTGCCCAGTCGCCCATGGGCTGGGACCTGGGCAGCGGCATGCGCGACGTGCTCGTCGACCGCCTCGTCGCCACCCATCGCTACCACGTGATCGAGCGGCCGGAGCTTGGCCACGTCGTCAACGAGTTGAAGCTGCAGAGCAGCGGTCTGACGCGGGAGCAGAACAGGGCGTTGGGCGGGCGGCTGAAGAACTGCAACTACCTCATCACGGGGACGATCACGGATTTCGGGCACGTCTCGTCGGTGGCGGGGGGGTTGCAGTGGTGGGAGAAGATGAGCCTGTGGGGCGGCAGCAACCGCGCGGTGATCGGCCTGACGGTGTATGTCGTGGACGTGGAGAGCGGGCAGATCATCGCTTCCGAGAGCATCCAGGAATCGGTGCTGGCGGGGGACATGGCCGTGAAGGCGCAGTACCGGAACGTGGGTTTCGGGGGGACGGTGTTCTACCGCACGCCGTTGGGGCGCGTGACGGCGAGCGTGATCGACAAGGCGGTTGGGCGCGTGACGGACAGCATCGCGGCGCGGCCGTGGGAGCCGAAGGTCGCGTTGGTGCAGGGATACGAGGTGGTGATCAACGGCGGGATGGACCGCAACGTGCGTGCGGGGTGGCGCTACGAGGTGTACGAGATCGGTTCGCCGATCGTCGATCCGGACACGGGGGACGTGATCGGGCACCAGGCGGGCAAGAGCTTGGGCAAGCTACAGGTGGTGGACGTGCGGGGGCGGTACAGCGTGGCGTCGATCCAGGAAGGCAGCGCGAAGGACCTTCAGCAGGGGCAGCGGTGTCGGCGGATCGAGTGAATGCCGAATGCGGATGGCGGATGGCCGAATGCGGATGGCGGATGGCGGATTGCGGAATGGCTCAATTGTGGCCGGAGACTGGGTAACACTTCCCTTCCAGCCCCGAAGGGGCGACAGAAAGCACACGACGCCAGGAGCGTGCCCCCCCATTTGAGCCAGGCCGGATTGTGGAAGTGGAAGGGGCCACGGGGATTGCCCTTTGTCTGGCGAACCCCTTGCGCAATCCCCACAACCAGGCCTCCCATCGCCGCAATCCCTTTCACTTCGGCCGGCGGCACTTGACGTTCATCTGCGGCTGGACGTCCCAGGAGTGAATTCGCAATCGGCATTCCACAATCGGCGATCCGGGTGTAGCATATCCGGCGATGAAGCGCATCAGCCTCGAGAACATCAGCAAGCTGTACGGCTCGGCGGGGGGCGGGACCGCGCGGGCCGTCGATGACGTCAGCGTGGTGATCGAGCCGGGGGAGTTCTTCTTCCTGCTGGGGCCCAGCGGGTGCGGGAAGACGACGCTGCTGCGGATCATCGCGGGGCTGACCGACCCGACGGCGGGGCGGGTGTTGCTGGGCGACCGCGACGTGACGGGCACGCCCATCGAGCGGCGGCGCACGGCGATGGTGTTCCAGAGCTACGCGCTCTGGCCGCACATGACGGTGAGGCAGAACGTGGAGTTCGGGCCGCGAATGCAGGGCGTGGCGCGTGGCGAGCGGCGTGCGCTGGCCGAGGACAGCCTGGCGCGCGTCCGCATGGGCGAGTACGCCGGGCGCAAACCCAACCAGCTCTCGGGCGGGCAACAGCAGCGAGTCGCCCTGGCGCGGGCGCTGGCGGCCCGGGCGGACTGCCTGCTGCTCGACGAACCGTTGAGCAACCTCGACGCCAGGCTGCGCCTCCAGATGCGCACCGAATTGCGCGGGCTGGTCAAGTCCAGCGGCACGACGGCCGTGTACGTCACGCACGACCAGAAGGAAGCGCTGTCGATGGCGGATCGCATCGCCGTGATGGATGTCGGGCGTGTGGTGCAGGTGGGGCGGCCCGGGGAGGTGTACGATCATCCGGCGTCGCGGTTCGTGGCGGACTTCCTGGGCGAGGCGAACTTCCTGCCCGGGCGCGTGTCGGCCGGTGCGCCGCGGCGCGTCCAGACGCCGGTGGGCGTGTTGCCCGGCTCGGACGCGGGAGACGCCCCGCCGGGAACGGCGGTAACGTGCTGCGTGCGCCCGGAGCGGGTGGCGATCGCGGCGGCGGCGGCGGCGGCCCCGCCGGCCGTGGGGGACGCCTTGGCGGAGATCGCCGCGACAGTGGAAAGCTCGCTCTACCTGGGCGAGACGCGGCAGTATGTGTGCCGGCTGGCGGAGGGATCGGCGTGGAAGGTGTTCGCGCTGGCGGGCGCGGCGGGCCGGTTCGAGCCCGGGGATAAGGTCGTGCTGCGGTTCGTTCCCGGCGACATGGCGTTGCTGAGAGATTGAGCGCCGCCAAGAGGCGAGCCGGCGCGGGGGCAGGGACCGCGGGGCCGGCCGGCGCCTGGCGATGGCCGCGGCGCCCGTCGCGGAAGGGCGAGCGGTCGGGTCACCATAGCACCAGCCAGACGATGACTCCCGTCAGCGCGACGGCCGCCAGGATGATCGTCCAGAGGATCCGTTTGCGCCGGCGTCCTGGGGTCGCCTTGGCGGCCCTCTTTGCCTTGGCGGCCATGGCGGCCTTGGCCTTGGCGGCGATGCCGGCGTTGGCCTCGGTGGCGCCTTCGCGCAGGTGGTGGCATGGGGTGCAGACGACCTGGCCGTCGTGTTCCATGGCGTCGGCCGAGGACACGGTCCTGCCGCAATCGACGCAGAGTTGCTGGCGGGCGATGCGCGGCTTGGAGGCCGAGGCGGGGACGGTTTCGGCGGGTCCGCCCGGCACGGACACGCTGCGCAGGCAGGCCGGGCAGGAGGCCGCCCTGCCCGCATAGGAGTGCGGCAGCTTGAGGGGCTTGGCACAGTAGGGGCACTTGAATTCGATCATGACAGCTACCAGCCTTTACAGTGTAAGCTTACCACGCGGCTGGATCGCGTTCCATACTTGGTGCGCAAGGCCACTGCTCGAACCGCCTCTCCCGGTAGCCGGTAGCCGGTAGCTGGTAGCTGGTAGCTGAAAAAAAGGGCGATGCCCAGGTGGAGGGGGGCCTCGGCATCGCCCGATGGGCTGCGCTCCGGACGCGGGCGGAGGGAGACCCACGCCAAACAGGACCGCAGCAGACGACTCTCGACGTTGTCAGAATTACTAGAGGCGTCCCGGCAAGAAAACAACCCGGGCGGCGGATTCTGCGGAAATTCCCGCCCGCCCACCCGCCGATGCGGCTCAGGCAACTGCCGTACAGCCTCGGGGCTCCGTCGTTTCTTGTCATTTGTACGAACGTGCGTCGCGAAGGTTCATTGCAGATACTCGTGTGCGAGCACCAGGAATGTTGATGCCGTCCAGGTGTAGGCCTGGTCTCGCAGCGGCGCTCCGGTGAGGGCGTTGAAGTTCTCGGCCATGCCGCTTGCGGCGCACGTCCGGCAGAAGCGGCGGGCGATCTGGCGCACCAGGGCGGTCTGGCCGAGGTCGGCCAGGCCGCTGACGATGAGCATGGTGGACGGGGCCCAGATGGGTCCGCGCCAGTAGCCGTCGGGGCTGTAGTGGGGGCTGGCGGGGTCTTCGGTGGCCAGGCCATGGGGAGTCAGGAACCGGCGCAGGCGCCGGACGGTGGTTTTCGCGACGTCGGCGGGCAGGCGGCGCCCCAGCACCAGCGGCACGCAGGGGATCAGGCTGTCGCAATGGACGCGCTGGTTGGCGGGGCGCACGATGGCGGTGAACTCGCCTTCGTGCCAGAGGCGGGCCAGCAGGGCGTCGCGCATCTCGGCGGCCTGGCGGCGCCGTTGGGCGGCGTGGCGCCGATGGCCGAGGATATCGGCCTCGTCGGCCAGTTCGTCGAGTTGGAGGATGAGGAAGGCGGCCAGGTCGGGGGCGACCAGGGGCACGCCGCGGTCGAACAGGGTGGAGTTGTCCCAGCCGCTGTCGTTGCCGTGCAGGTAGTAGCAGAGGGTGTCGTGTTCCCAGCGGCGGTGATTGAGCCACCAGTCGGTCCAGGCGTTCAACACGGGATGCCACTTGGCGATGATCCGTTTGTCGAAGAACCGCCGATTTCGCAGCCGCAGGAAGCGAAACGCCCAGCCGTGGATGGGCGGCTTGCAGAAGTTGTAGTGGTACACCATGTTGTTGGTGGAGTCGGGGAAGCAGCCGAACTCATCCTGCATGTCGCCCTCGAGCATCATCTGGTCGAAGGCGAGGGCGGGGTTTCGGTAGGCCAGGGCCATGGCGTTGAAGGCGTGGTCCCAGCTCCAGACGTTGTCCATCCAGTTCTTGCTCATGAGCATGGCGGGGCGGCGGAAGAGCCCGCCGGGGCGCACGATGCAGGACCAGTCGACGAAGGCGGCGAGGGTGCGGGGGGCCTGGAGGCTTCTCGGGGCCGAGGGCAGATGGTCGAGGAAGCCGGCGAAGTCGTCGGCGGCGTCGGCGCGGCAGTCGTCGAACGGCGGGCGCGCGCGTGGCAGCCAGGTGCTCTGGAACTCGTCGATGGCGAGGTCGAGCCGCCCGTCGGCGTCGGGGTGCATGGCGATTTCGACGGCGGGGCATTGGCCGGGGGCCCAGGGGGCGCTGACGTCGAGGCGTCCGGCGAGGGGTTCGAGCATGAGGCGCATCATGGACTGGCGCGCGTTGAAGATCCACCGCCCGCCCTCGGCGGGGTGGGCGAGTCGCGACTGGCTGGCGTCGTGGAAGCCAAGAGACAGGCCGCCCGCGGCGCGGATGCGAAGGCAATCGGGCGCGGCGAAGCAGAACTCGACGCGGGGGCTGTCGCGAAGGACGCGCCCCCGCCCGCCGCCGCGGGCGGGCGTCACGGGCAGGAGACGCAGACAATCGGGGGATGCTTCGGCGGTGTAGGCGATGGGTCTGCCGTTGCGCAGGACGTCGATGCGGAAGATTTCGCGTTTCGCGGCGCCGCGCGAGCGGTTGGTGCGCAGGTAAAGCCCGTCTCCGGCGGGAGCCCACGTCTTCTTGACGAACACGCGAAGCGAAAGGTACGCGCCGCAACGGCTGAATGCGTGATGCCAGAGATCGAAGCCGGGCATGAGGGGAAGGGAAGCCATCGGGTTCTCCTCGGAACGGCGAACGTCGGACGCCCAACGTTGAACGTTCATCGCCGAGATGAGAACGACAGGGCCGCCGGAAAGCAAGCCGCGGGGCGGCGCCGACGACAGGCGCGGCGACCCCTTCGGCTCGAGGGCGGCGTCAGTTCGCGCCGGGGCCGCCGCCGAAGCCGCCGGGGGCGCCCATGAAGCTTCGGCGCAGGGCGTTGGCCGCGTCGCGCAGGACTTCCTCCTGCTCGTCGAGTTTGCCGTCGCCGTTGAGGTCGAAGATCTTCAACTCGAACTTGCGGCGCATCTCCTCGCCCTGTTTCTGGCGATCGGCCTGCTCAGTCTCCATCGTCTTCTTCTCCTCGTCGCTGAGCTTCCCGTCGCCGTCCTTGTCATAACGGCGGAGCATCGCCTTGTCGCGCCATTCCTCGGCCCGCTTGCGCCAGACGTCGCGCTGCTCCTCCATCGTCTTCCTCTCACTTTCGCTGAGTTTTCCGTCGCCGTCCTTGTCGGCAAAGCGGAGCGCGAACTCCTCCATGCGGGCCATCGCTTCCTTCTCGATCCCCTCCAGCATGGCCTTCTTCTCTTCGGCGTCGATCCTGCCGTCCTTGTTCCTGTCGTATTTCTCGTACACCTCGGCCCTGCGCTTCTGGACCTCGGTTCGCATGCGGCCGGCGAACATCTCGCCGCGTTCTTCGTCGTTGAGCTTTCCGTCGCCGTCCTTGTCGTACTTCTTCAGGTCTTCCTGGGTGGGTTGGAACATGCGGCCGGGGCCGCCGCCTGGCTGGCTGGCGGGTCCGCCGGCGGCGCCGCGGGGTCCGGGGCCGGCGCCGCCGTCGGGCCCGCCGACGGGACGGGCGACGGAGAACCGCGGGCGATCGGAGGGCTTGGGTGCGGCGGGGATTTCGCCGGCCGCCAGGGCGGCCGAAGCCTTCTGGCGTTCGGCGCCGGTGAGCTTGCCATCGCCGTCGGCGTCGTAAAGCTTCAGCACGCGGGCGCGCAGGCTCTGGCGGTAGGCGTCGGCCTCGAACCAGTCGATCTCCTTGCTGCGGTCCTTGTCGAAGGAGAGCATGTCTTCCCAGCGGTCAAACTTGCGGACGAAGGAGTCGCCCTTGGCGGCGGCCGCGGCAGCCTCGTTGGCGTCGAGCTCGTTGTCGGCGCCGGCGGCGGCAAAGAACTTCACCTTCTCGCCGGCGGCGTCGTAGGGATCGACGGGGCCGTTGAGCACGTCGGGGGTCTTGTCGGCCGGCTGAGCCGGGGTCGCGGCAGCCACACCCAGCAGCATCGCGAAGAAGAACAGTGCCTTCATGGTGGGTTCTCCCAGGCGCCTTCGGCGCCGGTGGCGTTGCGGTGGCGGCGCGGGCCATCCCGCTGGCGAGCCACTGGCAGACAGTTCCGGCGCGGCTTGGATAGCCCACGCCACTTCCGGCGGCAGCGCAGGACCGGACCGCAACGCGACCGGCTCCCGCAGGTGATTGCACCGGGCGCGGTGGAGGCTTAGCGGCCGTGCGGGAAAAAGTGGAGCGCTTCTGCCTCTGGTGACACAGGTCTCCGGCCTGTGCACGCACAGCTCGGAGAGTTGTGCCGCCGGGAGACAGCCTTTCCCCTGGTTTCCGCACGGGCGCTTGGGGCGAGGGGAGCGTTGTAGGTCCGGCGCCGCGGCGGTAGCATTGGCGACCCAAGGAGCCGCCGATGCTGCGCAGCACTTCGACAGCGATCTGCCTGGCGGGGGCACTGGCCGCGGGCGGGACCGCGGCGGAGGTCAGGCGGGCCGCCGATGCCGTCACGGCCGACCTGGGCAACGGGACCGTCCTCACCTTCGCCGTGCACGACGGCTGGTTGCTGGGGCTGCGGCGGGCAAGCGTCGGCGGCGTGGAGTGCAAGAGCGGCGACACGTGCCAGCGCCCCTGGATGGCGCAGGAATTCGACCGGGCCGCGGGCGGATGGGCGGAGGCCGGCGCAGCCTGGCCGCTAATGAAGCTCAAGTCGGCCGCGGCGAGGGACGGCCGCGTCGAGATCGAGGCCGAACTGTACGGTTCGAGCGGCGAAGCGGCGCGGCGGGCGCTGTTTGTCTTCACGGCCGACCGGCGGCGGGCGATGCGCCCGGAGGAGCTCACGCCCGAGATCAAGGCGCTTCAGACGAAGGCGGAGGCGGCGTCGGCGCTGATCCAGAACGCCCTGATGTCCGACGCGCGGTACGCCGAGGCGGCCCGGGCGTTGGCGGCCGCGGAGGAGAAACTCGCCGCGGCGGAGGAAGCCTGCCGCAAGGCCCCGCACGACAAGGCGGCCATCGGCGTCCGCTTGCGGGCGGAGCCGCCGGCCAGCAAGGCGAGGCAGAACCTCCAGAAGTTGCGGACGGCGCTGGCGCCGACGTTGGCCGCGGGGTCGAAGGAGTTTCGGGCGGCGCGGGACGACCAGGGCGCCTTCGAGAAGGCGGCCGAGACGCACGCCGCGAGGTTCGGGCGCGTGCACCGCGACTACTACCGGTTCGCGCATGCCCGCCTGCCGGCGGAAGTGGCGACGGTGGAGAACCTCAAGGCCCAGGCGGCGGCGCTGGCGGGGGCGTGCAGGCCGGGGGGCACGCTGAAGTGGATCATCGAGCCGCACGAACGGAACATCGCGGGGTGGCGCTGGGCGGGGTGGACGCAATCCCACGAGTTCGAGCTCAAGCCCTGCGCCGCTGAAGCGGGCAGGCCGCGAGAGGCGCCGAAGGTGAATTGTTTGTGGCAACTGGGGACGTGGGAGCTGGAGGGACAGCTCGACGGCGTGAGCGTCATCAATCTGCGCTACCGGGGGCTGGGCGGGCTGGAGCAGGCCTTCACGTCTGCGGAGGCTGCCTCCGGCGGCGGCCCCGGCGGCGTGCGGGAAGCGTTCTCCACGACGGAGGCCCTGCCCGGTGCGGCGGGAGAGCCGTACGCGGTTTCGCCGGTGATGCCCGCGGCGAACCAGAAAACGTTGACCGACCGCGGCTACGCGATGCAGCACCGCGTGGGCGCGTGGATCGCACAGCCGGCCCGCGGCGGGGGGACCGGCTTCGTGGACTTCCAGTACCGCCCGGGGGCGGCGCTGGCGAGCTTCGCGCTTCGGCAGGGCAACCTGCGGGCGCTGAGCGAAGCGTTCCCCGGCGACCGCGTTCTGTCGCAGACCGACGTGGAGTTCTTCGCCAACACCGCGACGGGCCGCACCACGCCGCAGGCGTTTCTCGTGCTGAGCGCGAAGGACAGGCCCATGGCGCCGCACGAGTGGCGGACGCGATGGCAGGAGGTCGATCAGCATGTGCGCGACGTGGTCGCCGACGAGCTGAAGTTCACGCAGATGGAGGCCCTCCCAGCCGTGGGAGGACTGTGGGACACGAACTTCGCCCCCAGCATTGCGAACCTGGCGAAGGGGATTCCCGCGCTGGCCGAGGGCGGCGTGCGGATGATCCTGCTGCACAATCCCGGGTGGGTGAACGGGCGGAGCGTGTCGGGCGGGGCCGACGGCACCCGGGACGTGCCCTACGTCGGCGGCGGGGTGTGCAACGTGTACGACTGGGCGCCGCTGCCGCCGTGCGACAAGCCATGGAAGGACCTCCAGGCCTCTTGCGCGAAACACCAGGTGGCGTACTACGTCTGGCTGAGCGGGATGAGCGCCGGCGACGCGGCGTTCTGCGACCGCGTGGGGTACGACCCCGCCTGCTGGGCGCTGAACGACCCCACCACGCCGGGCAACGACACGTACGGCCTGTGGATGAGGAAGCACAACCCGGCGAGCGCCCGCTTCGCCGCCGAACTGGACCGCACGCTGGAGCGGACGCGGGCGCAGTTCGGCTACCAGGGGTTCTGGGGCGACAGCTTCCAGAACCTGTTCATGAGCCAGCTCGACTGGGCGAGCGGGCGCGGCGACAGCCTTCAGCGGGCGTGGTGGGAGTGGCTGGCCGCGTACAGCCGGCGCGGCGTGGGCTGGATGGCCGAGAGCCACAGCTTCCCCGGCCTGAGCTGCTCCATCGAGGTGGAGGGTTGGGAGAACCAATGGTACCTGATGCAGCACGTGTGCAAGTGGTATCGCGGCGGCGTCGAGAAGAACTACAAGCCCGAGCAGCTCGACGAGAACTTGTTCCGCGTGATGAGCTGCAAGGGCTGGACCGCGCCTGACGGCCTGAGCATCAAGGGGATTCCGAGCTTCCCGCGCATGGCGGCGGAGTACCTGGCCGCGCTTCCGACGATGCGCCGCGGGCATATCCTGGCCGACGACGCGGGCATGCTCTGGCTGCCGTTTGGCGGCGACCGCGGCGGCGTGTGGTTCGCGTTCAGGGATTCCGCCGTGCCGGCGGGCGTGATCGCCGAGGCGATCACGAAGGCCGACGTGACGGTCGGGAAGGTTCAGGCCAGGCACACCTACCGGGTCAAGGGCGATGGTTTGCTGAAAGCATTCGGCGTGCGCGCGGGCCCGCTGACGGACCCGCGCCTCGGGCGCAAGTACGAGCCGTTCCGGTACGCCTGGCCGAGGGAGTAGGCCGATGAGGAGAGCGTCTGTCCGCGGATTGCACGCATGGGACGAATGGGCGGGTACCGGCGTGGCGACGTCCCCGGAGGGCTGGTGACGGTGGAACACACATCCCCGTAACGCCTTCAGGGCGCTCAGAACTACCGTGCCGGGCCGGCAAGTTCCTGAAGAACGTGGCGTGAGCGGGGTTCGGACACCTCCGAAACGATCTCTCGCGAAATTACCGTGCCAGGCCGGTTGTTCTGCGGAAAGCGGCAGACTTGGACCCGGATAACGGGGAAATGGGAGGAAACGCGACTTCCCGGCCGCATGCGGCCGGCGCGTGCCGCACCGCGGAACCAAGGCGTATCGGACCCAGCCGGGGTGGCGGAACGCCCCGCCGGGGCCGTCCGAGTCGGCGTCTCGTGGCGGCGGCCGACGCATGGCGATCCGCGTGCCGTCGGAAAGAACGTCCGTCACGCCTCTACTGGGGTCCCAGCAACTCGAAGCGTTTCATGTGCCGCCATTTTCCGGCCGTGAGCTCCAGGCGGAAGGCTTCGACCTGCTCGGGGGCCGAGGGGTTGTTGTTCAGCAGCGAGTCTTTGGCTTGCTTGGCGCCCTCGACGCCAAGAAGCTCCAGCACGAGTTGGGCTTCTGGGCTGCCGGGGTTGGCCGCGGCCTGGGCGGCCGCCAGACGGGCGTCCTTCGTCAGGTAGGCCAGCATGAGGGCCGGGCGGAACGCCGCCGGGCGCGCGGCGAGCAACTCCTTCAGCAGCGCCGCCGCGGCGTCGGTCTTGCCGGCCTGGATGGCCAGCATCGCGCGGTGGTAGTGGGCGTCAAGCCCGGCGGAGCCGAAATCGACCTTCTCGCCGTGTTCCCACGCGATGAGCCCGCGCAGGTAGTCGGTCTCCGGGCTCTTGCCGATCCGCTCGCAGAGCTTCGCGGCCGTGTCGAGGCGCCCGAGCCGGTAGCAGCAGTTGGCGGCCGAGACAAGCGTGTCGAGGTCGACGCGGGGCTGCGCTTCGTCGCGGCCGCCGGGTCGGGAAGGACCGGACCCGACGGGGCGGGTCGGGCCAAGGATTTCCTGGGCGAAGGCGATCATGCTCTGGGGTTGTACGGTGCCGTGGTTGCCCGCGACGACTTCCAGCTCGGCGCGGCACTTGCCGCCCAGCGGCTTGACCTTCTCCTCGTAGGTCTTCGACACGTCGGCGTGCTTGAGCGGGAAGGTGACGTCGGCGGCCTCCCGGCCGTCGATCTTGACGACCAGCCGGTCGCAGGCCGTGCCGCGGATGATCTTGCCGGGCCCGGCGTCGCCGGAGGCGAGTTGCCCTCCGCCGCCGTCGGACACTTCGACCTTGCCCGGTACGGGGCAGTAGAGCTTGAAGCTGCCGCCCTCGGCCGAGGCGGCGATGGCGAGATCGCCGGTGGCGAAGCTCACGCGCCCCAGGCCGGCGACGTTGTAGCACACGAGCGTCTGCTGCATGGGGAGGTAGGGGTCGAGGAACCAGCCGCTGTGCTCGAAGACCTCATTGGTGCCGGTCCAGATTTCCATCACGCCGCCCTCGGCGCCGGTGGTGTAGAGCTTCAGACCGGGGGCGGAGCGGTCCTTGACGAGCAGGCAGTTCACGTCGCGGGCCTTGGAGTACACGCCGGCGAAGTCGTAATCGGGATGCACGGCGAACATCGACACGCCGCGGAGCTTCGGGGGGCCGCCCTCGCCCCATACCGGACTGAAGCCGCTTGCCCCGTGCCCGGTGTGCCAGCCGACGGGATACAGAATGTGCGCCGCGTCGTAGCCGTCGGCGTGCAGGATGAAGTTCACCCACAGGCGGTTGCTCCGCCGCAGCGGGTTGGGGTTCTCCACGCGGTAGGTGATGCTGTAGCGGGCCTGGCCCGGGCGCAGCGTCACCCAGCCGCTCAGCGGCTGGTCGCCGTAGCGGCCGTAGCGGGCGAGGTTGCGCTTGTGCTGGTGGTGGGTGAACCGCATGTCCATGGCCACGGTGACGCCGCCGTCGGCGTCCTTGATGATGCGCCATCCGGCGGGCTGGTCGAGCACGAACATGCCGTGCTCGAAGGACGGGAAGCTGGGTTCGAGGTACCCGGCCGTCCATCCGCAGTTGCCTTGGAGGACGGCCTTTTCGGGGTCGCGCGGTCCGGGCGTGCCCGCGAAGCTGGTGTTGCTGGCCAGGTCCACCGCGTTCCACACGCGCATGCCGAGGGTGGGGACGACCTTCACCTCGACCAGTCCGTTGTTGAGCGTGACGACGGGGAAGGTGATGTCGCTGATCCTGACGGTGCTGTTGCGCGCGGCGCGGAGTTCCTCGTCGAGTTCGGCGCAGGCGGGGTCGGCGCGTCGGGCGGCGTCGCGGGCGGCGCGGTAGCCTTCGTACTTGCCCAGCAGGGCGGCGGCGGCGTTGCTCTGCTGCTGTTGCCTGGGGATGGCGCGGTACTGGTCGTACGCGGCCGCGGCCGACTGGGCCGCTTCGGCGTGCGCGGCGTCGTATTCCTTGTCGAAGGCGGCCTGGCGCTGTTTGAGCTTGGCCGCGATGGGGTCGGTCACGGTGCGCGGCGGCTCGAGCGTGCGGTTGCTCTCCTGGCTGTAGGGGCCGAAGGACGCCTTGTGCGTGACGGTCGCGACGGCGACCTTGACCGGCTCGGCGGCGAGCGCGGAGCCACCGATCGCGGCCGCGAAGGCCGCCGTGAACGCGAAGACGCCCACGTTCGCCATGGTCGGTTTCCTTTCGCGAGTCATCGGGCCGACGGCACGAGTGCAGGCGGAATGGTATCAGGTGGCGCCGGTTCTCGCACCTGGTCGGGTGGCGGGCCTGGTCGTCGCCGGCGGCGAGAGCTGCATGCGCATCGCCGGGACGTAGCGTCCCTTCGTCGCCGCGACGAACTCATCGAGGCGGCGCTGGGCGCCGGCTTCGGCGAGCAGCTTGTCCAGGGCGTCCTTGGCTTCGGCGGCGCGGCGCGCGTCGCCGGCGGCCGTCGCCGCCTGCCGCAGCGCCCACGCCGCGCGCGGGTCGGCTGGGTCTTCCTCCGCCAGCGAGACAGCCCGTTGCAGGGCGTGCCGCGACGTCGCCGGATCGGCGGCGTCCACCATCGCCGCCAGCAGCCTGGCGTGCCAATGCCCCGGGCGCCTGGCGATGAGTCCGGCGAGATGCTCGCCGGCGGCGGCGGCCCGGCCGTCGCCCAGGTCGAGGATCGCCAGCAGATAGCCCGCCTCCGGATACGCCTGGCGGGCGGTGATCGCCTTGCCGAGCGCGGCCCGCGCCTCGGCGGGGCTGCCGGACTCGAGCAAGGCGGCGCCGAGCAGGTGCCACGCCTCGCCGTCGCCGCTGTTGGCGTCGCCGGCCAGGTGGGCGCGCAGGGTCGTGACGGCCTCGTCCAGGCGGCCGAGGTTCAGCGCCACCCGCCCGGCGCCCAGCGTGTTGGGGGGGTACTTGGCGTTCAGCAGGGCTCGGCCCCACGCGGCCGGCGCGCCGGACTTCTCGTGGTTTTCCGCGGCCGCCGGGGCGCGCAGGTCCAGACCGCGTTTGATTTGCTCGTGGTTCGCGCGGTTGTCGGGCGTTTCCAGCGGCAGCGTCGCCTCGGCGAGCACCGCGCCGTCGGCCTCGATTCGCAGGCGGGCCTTCTGCTTGTGCCCGAGGGGCACGATCGCCGGGCGGTCGGGGGCGCAGGGGCCGCCCGCGGCCGTTTCCGCGCCGTCGCAGGTCACCTGGAGCGCCTGGGTGGGGCGCAGCGTGACGATCTCCGCCCGCGCGCCTTTGCCGGGGGTGAAGTGCACGGCCGCTCGGGCGTTGGCGAAGTCGGCCTTGCCGATGCCGGCGACGTAGGCGAAGCAGTGCGTGTACTGCCTCGCCTGGCCTGGGGCGATCCAGTCCTCGATCCCCTCGAAGACGTGGTGCGGCCCGCCCCAGAGTTCGACGAAGTTGTACATGTGCGAGCTGTTGTCGCCCGCCCGCCACGTGCCTTCGCCTCGCCAGTAGAACTTCGTGCCGGGGGCGTCGCCGGGGTCGAAGAGCCGCAGGCGGTTGACCCGCACCGAGGGATACCACAGGCCGGCGAATCCGGCCGCGAGGTCCCACGCGAACAGGCTGATGTTGGCTTCGCCGCGAGAGGCGATGCGGATGTCGTTGGCGTCCAGGCGGTGGAGGCGGTCGCCGTTGTGCGTGCTGAGCCACGCCGCGGGGTAGATCAGCTCGGTATCGGTGTGCGGCGGCGGGGGCGTGGCGCCCTGCACCACGCCCGAGGGCAGGTGGTTGCGCGGCAGCAGGGCGTCGTTCCACACCTTCCAGCCCTGCCGCCACGGCGAGGGGTTGGCCAGGCGGTACGTCAGGCGCAGCAGCGCCTCGCCCGGCAGCAGCGTCACGTGCTGGCTGAGGGTCATGTCGCTGAACCGCCCGTAGCTCTGCCGGTTGCGGGCGTCGTCGAAGCGACTGAACTCCATCCACAGGGCCAGCGTGGCCGAGCCGTCGGCGCCGCGGACGATGCGCCACGAGGCGGGCTGGTCGGTGCGGATGCCGTGCTCGCGGAAGGGGAAGCTTGCCTTGACGCCCGACTCCCAGAAGGGCAGCCAGTCCTTGCCCTTGCCCTCCAGGAAGAACAGGTCCTCGCCGGCGGGCAGGTACACGCAACGATACACCACGCCGCCCAACTCGGGGATCACCTGCACGCGGAGGTACTCGTTCTGGAGCACCACGGTGTTGAACGTGCGAAGGCCGGCGTGGTGCTGGCTGCCGGCGGCGGGGGGGACCCACTGGATCGTTCTACTGGCCGGGGCGTTGGGATCGGCGCGGCGCGGGGCCGACGCGTGCCAGCGGAGCGAAAGCGTCTCTTCGCGCACGGCGACGCCGCCGGCCAAGGCGGGCGCGGCGGCGGAGGCGATGCACGCCATCGCGAGGACGAGCGGACGAAGCGGGTGTTTCAAGGACAGTCTCCGGAAATCAGGAAGCCGTCGGCACGCGGGCGAACCTTGCAGCCGGCGCCGCCGCCTGCCGCCTTCGCTTGCGGGCAATGCTCACGCTATGCAGGTATGAACACCGAGAGACGGGAGCGGTCTTTATCCGCTTCATCCGCGCCCCGGCTTCTGCTATCCTACTTGTCCACGAAGGACCGACACGCGGAGCAAGACTGATATGAGACGTGCCCTCATCATGGGGATGGGCCTGGCGGCCTTGACGCTGGCGGGCTGTCCCGTGCCCCAACTCCAGAACACGCCGAGTTGGCAGCGCAGGGAGATCGACCCGATGAGCGGGCGGGCGTACTGGCTCTACGTGCCGCACAACTACAGCTTCGCCAAGGCCGCCCCGCTCATCGTCACATGCCACGGCACGCCTCCTTACGACGTGGCCGAGCACCACATCCGCGAGTGGAAGATGCTGGGCGAGCAGAACGGCTGCATCGTGGTGGCCCCCGAACTGGTGGCGACCGACGGCATCTTCGGCGACGGGCCCGTCGGCGGAATGCTGGACGACGAAAGATTCATCCTCAGCATCGTCAGCCTCATGGGCTACAAGTTCAACCTCGACCGCGCCAACATCATGATCACCGGCTTCTCCGGCGGAGGCTTCCCGGCCTATTTCGTCGGCCTGCGCCGGCCGGACGTGTTCTCCACCATCGTCGCGCGGAGCTGCAACTTCAGCGACACGAACCTGGCCAACTGGGTTCCCACCGGCGGCAGCGCCGACCGGCAGTCGATCATGGTGTACTACGGCGAGAACGACCCCGGCGCGATCCGGAACCAGTCCAGCAACGCGATCAAGTTCCTCCAGTCCAAGGGGTATGCCATCGACACGACGGTCATCCCCGGCATCGGGCACGAACGCCGCCCCGAGGTCGCGATGAGCTTCTTCCGCAGGCACTGGCGTCCCGCCCGGGCGACGCAGATCGTGACGCCTCCCGTGGCGGCCAACCTGATCCCGTAGGCGAGAGCGGCCGGCGGCAACCTACTTCTTGCCGGCCGGTCTCGAGGCCGGCGCGGGCTCGGCGATCGCACCCTCGATCTTGTTGCCCGGATCGATCTCGGTCGCGGCGCGCACGCTGGGGTGAATGAGCATCGCCGTCTTCTGCGTTTTCTCCTTGTCGTCGGCGCGCGTGTCGCGAATGGTGTTGCCGCGGAATGTCGTCCGCCTGGCCCCCACCAGCCAGACGCCCACGCCGGCCCGCCCGGCGCTGCCGTTGTCTTCGATCACGTTTCCGCTGAACGTGCAGCCGTCCGGCGAGGGCGTTTCGCGGCGGAACCACACGCCGGTGTGCCCGTTCCGGCGGACCGTGTTGCCGGCGAAGACGTTGTCGCCGTCGTCATGGCCGATCGAGATGCCGTGGTTGCCGTTGCCCTCCAGGGCGTTGTTCTCGAAGCGGCCCCCGCGGATGTTCCAGCAGACGAACAGGCCCACGTCGCCGTTGCCGCGGGCCGCGCAGTTGCGGATCACCGTCCGCAGCGAGCCGGTGCCCGGATGCAGGCCGTAGCCGTTGCCGCCGGGCATGCCGAAGACCGTCCCGTTGTTGTCGGCCAGGCAGTTCTCCACGGTCATGTCGTGCACGAGCTGCCAGGAGATCCCGTCGCCCGCGAAGTCCTTTACCTCCACGCGCCGCACCGCGCAGCGGCGGCCGAAGTGCAGGTAGATCCCGCCGTTGCGGCACCCATCGACGTACATGTCCTTGTTCTGCGCCTTGACGCCGTCGATCGCCAGGCCCTCGATCTCGACGCCCTCGATCCACTCGACTTCCTTGTGCCACCTCGCCCGCGTCGCGCTGATCAGCGGGTGCGAGTGCTGCACCACGGCCCCCGCCTTGTACGCGGCCCCCGGCGGGCCGAACGCCGCGTTGATTCCCGGCCGGGAGCGAGGTTCGTCGCCCACGGGCCGGTCGAGGGTGATCGTGTTGCCGTCGATGGCCGTCACCGTGCGGACGACGTTGCCCCAAGCGCCGGTCCGCTCGTCGTAGCGGAGCGTGACGCCCCAGCCCACACGCAGCCAGGAGGCGTCGTCGAGCGTCAGCTTCGCGTCGGCGAGCTTCGCCTCGACCGCCAGCTTCGACACCCTCTGCGGCCCCTTGCGCAGGACGGTCTTGCCGATGCCGGCCCCGCGAATGGTCATCGGCCCGCGAACGTGCAGGGCGTCGTCCATCGCGTACGTGCCCTCCGCGATTGCCAGCACGCCGTTGCCGTCGGGGGCTTTGGCCAGCAGCAGGTCAGCCGCCTTCTGCAAGGCAGCGTGATCGCCCCCGACGACGTCGCCGGCCGTCGGGCCCACCGTTACGGTGACCTCGCCGGCGGCCGTTGCGATCGCGGCCGCGACTGTGGCCGCGACCAGGAAGAGGAGTATGCCTTGGGTGCTCACCATCGCGGAATCTCCTGATGGGGCTTCTGATTGTAGCTTCGGGGGCGGCGATTCGGGTCGGTCTCTTGACGGGCTGGGCGCGGCATGCGCCAATGCGGCCCTGGGAACGCCGAGCGCCCGTTCGGCGCCCTGTTCCCCTGTCAGAGCGAACGAAGCGAGGCACTCCATGGGTAGCGGCGTGTGGCTGACGGTGCTTGTGGCGGTGTTGCTTGTGGCGGCGATGCAGACGTGCGCCGAGCCGCGGCGCGTGAAGCTCTGGCCGTCGGGGGCGCCCGGCGCGGCCGGCAAGGACGGCCCCGACGACCCCAACGAGCCCACGATGGACATCTACCTGCCGGCCAAGGGCAAGGCCGTGACTATGGGCGTCGTCGTGCTGCCCGGCGGCGGGTATGGGCACCTCGCCCTCGGCCACGAAGGCCAGCAGATCGGCGAGTTCTTCAACGGGCTTGGCGCCGCCGCATTCGTGGTGCGCTACCGCCACGCGCCGCGGTTCCACCATCCCGTGCCGCTGGGCGACGCCCAGCGGGCCGTGCGCTGCGCGCGGGCACGGGCGGGGGAGTTCGGCATCGCCTCCAGCGACGTCGGCTTGATGGGCTTCTCGGCCGGCGGGCACCTCGCCTCCAGCGTGCTCACGCACTTCGACGCCGGCAAGCCCGACGCCAACGACCCGGTGGACCGCGTGTCGTGCCGGCCGGACTTCGGCGTCTTGTGCTACCCGGTGATCACGCTGACGCAGGAGGCCTACTGCCACAAGGGCTCGCGGCAGAACCTGCTGGGGGCTGGTTTCTCGGCCGAACTCCAGAAAGAGATGTCCAGCGAGCTGAAGGTGACGAAGGACACGCCGCCGTGCTTCCTGTTCGCCACCGACCAGGACAAGTCCGTCCCGGCCGAGAATGCCGTCCTGTTCTACCTGGCGTTGCGGCAGGCGGGCGTGGGGGCCGAACTGCACGTCTTCCGTCCCGGCGCGCATGGCGTTGGGCTGGCGCTGAAGGACCCTGTGCTGTCGGCCTGGCCGCAACTGCTGACGGCCTGGCTGAAGGCCGGCGGCTGGCTGAAGCCGGCGGCAGCGGCCCCGGCCGCGAAGTGACCGGCAGGCCAAGGCGGGCGACGTGCTCTCCCGGCAGGCAGGGCGCGTCCCGGTTTCCTCGGTTCTCTTGATCCCGGCCGGCCTTCAAGAGCACATCATCCAGCGCACCGGGCACCAGGGATGAGGTGCGAACGCCGAACGCTCAACCACGGCGAATCCCTCCAGGCGGACATCGGAGCTCGCCGCCTGCACGCGGCAGGTCACTGACCCGCCACCGTGGGCGAAGCCCCATGCCGGCGCCCGAAGATCAGGCGGTAGGATATCGCGGCGCAGGTGTTAGATCTTGTGTCGGCCAAACGACCGCGGCAAGAAACAGGAAGCCCGGGAGTTAGGGCGAGTGCCTGTTCACAGAGTCCCCAAAGGAGCCAACAATGAACGGCGATCCTCGGTCTCGACGCGACTTCCTGAAGACTGTCTCGGCGGCGGCTGTGGGCGCGGCCTTGGGGGCGGCGGCTGAACGCCTTGCCGCCGCGGCCGCGGTCGGCGCCGCTTCGCGCCCGGCGGGCGCGAAGCTCAGGGCTGTGCTGTGGGTCGGCGGGCACTCGCACGACTTCAAGGCCTATGCCGAGACCCTCACCAAGGCGCTGCCGGAGCAGGTCCCCATGGACATCGAGGTGGTGAAGGACGGCAAGTTCCTGGACGCCCCCGAGGCCGACAAGCTCGACGTGATCATCATGAACCACTGCTTCGCCAAAGCCACGGGCGTGCTCACCGACGCGCAGAAGGCGAAGCTGTTGGAGCTTATTCGCGGGGGCGTGGGCGTCGTGGGCATCCACGCGTCGTACTACTCCTTCACGGAGTGGGCGGACATCCGCAAGGTCTGGGGCGCCACGTTCACCAAGCACGGCAAGGTCGACGTGACCCTTGCCGTGACGATCCTGGACAAGGAGCACCCCGTCACGCAAGGCGTGGGCGATTCGTTCGAGGTGCGCAGCGAGTTGTACCAGTCCACGCCGCTGGCCGCGGACTGCCGCGTCCTGGCCAAGGCCAAGGAGAAGGACAAGGACGGCGAGTATCCGTCGGTCTGGACGCGGACGGAAGGCAAGGGCCGCGTGGCGGTCATCATGCCGGCTCATTGGCCCGACGCCTACAAGGTTCCCGCTTTCGTGAAGCTCATCGCCAACGCCGCGAGGTGGGCATCGCGCGGCGGCGACGCCAAGAGCGGGCAGGAACAGGATAGAGGAGCGAAGCGATGAACCCCAAGGGGAAGGCCCGCAGAGAGTTCCTCAAGGCCACCTCGACGGCGGCAGCGGCCGTGGCGCTGGCCCGCATTGCCCCGGCCGGCGAGGCGGCCAAGGCGCCGCCGGCGCCCGCTGCAAAGCCCGACCCCGCGAAGATACTCAACTACAACCCCAGAATGGGCTATCGCCGCCTGGGCAAGACGGACTTCTGGATCTCCGAGATCAGCCTGGGCGGGCACGGAAGCGGGCACAAGTTCCTGGACCACGCCGCCGAACTGGGCATGAACTACGTGGACACCAACATCTCCGGCGAATGCGACGCCTACGGTGCGGCGATGGCCGGCATGAAGACGGCCAAGCGCGACAAGTGGTTCATCGGGTTCGCCTCCTGGCCGGAGAAGATCACCCCCGACGGCGAGAAGGGCCTCAGCGTGGGGGGGATGCTCGGCAACATCGAGGCGAGGCTGAAGAGCTACCGGACGGATCACCTGGACCTGTGGCGCCCGGTGGGGGCGACCTGGGGCAAGGGCCAGAACACCGTCGAGACGCTGCTTGAGGTGTCGGACAAGGCCTTGGACATGGTGGTCGAGACGTTCGAGAAGGCCAGGAAGCAGGGCAAGGTGCTCCACCTGGGAGTCTCGGCCCACAACCCCAAGGTCTTCCGGAAGGTGCTGGAGAAGTACCCTCAGTTCGAGGTGGTCATCTTCCCGTACCTGTTCCTGACCGAGGAGATGGGCGGCGAGGGCCTGCTGGCCCTGGCCAAGAAGAAGGACGTGGGCGTCATCGGGCTGAAGCCCTTCGGCGCCGGCTCGACCTTCGGCGTCAAGAAGACCCAGGACCAGGTCTTCACCGACAAGCGCGGGCCGATCATGCTCAAGGAAATGCTCAGGGAGCCCCGCCTGTCGGCCGTCATCCCGGGCGTCGCGTCGGAAGGCCAGCTCGACGAGAACGTCAAGGGATCCCACGAGCGGGACGTGCCGGCCACCGAGGCCGACCGGAAGGCCCTGATCGAGTGCCGGCGGAATTTTCACGCCTGTCTTGCCCCGGAGTACCAATGGTTGCGCCAGTGGGAACACGCCTAGCGCGGGCGGCGGCAGCGGTCCTGATGACGGCGGGGCTGATGGCGATCGCGGCCTGCGAGCTTCGCGGCCCGTCGGCCTCTCCCGGCGGGGCCGGCGACCGTCTGCCCCCCAACGCCGCCTGCTACATCTGCCACATGCCGCTGATGAAGGACACGATCACCAAGACGCACGCGAAGGCCGGCATCACGTGCACGCGGTGCCACGGCCTCAGCGCCGCCCACGCCAACGACGAGAAGATCGGCGCCACGCCGCCGGACCGCAAGTTCCGCAACGGCGAGGGCATCGCCTTCTGCCGCACGTGCCACAAGACCCACGACGTCGCCCCCGAGGCCGTCGTCCAACGCTATCGCCAGCGGGTTGCCGCCGCGCCGGCCGCCACGCAGCCGACGGCCTCGATCGCCTGCACCCAATGTCACGGCGCTCACCGGCTGCTTCGCCAGGCGGCGACCCAGCCGACGAGCAGCGAGAAGTGAAGAAGAGAAACCGGCGCACATGCCCCAACGCCGCCAGGCGACCGCGCAATGACGCCCGTCGAACAACACGGCCAGCAGGAGAGCTCCGATGAACAGCCCTTGGATCAAGATCGCGGTCGCGACGGGAATCGCTCTATCGTGCGTGGGGATGTCGGCGGCGGGCGCCCAGCCGCCGAAGCCGCCCAAGCCTGAGCCGAAGGGATCGCCCGTGGACCCCAACGTCCGGAAGGATCCGCTCTTCGTCATGCACCGCATCGGCACGGCTCGCACGGAGGCCGTTGGCGTCGGCGATTTCAACCGGGACGGCAAGCCGGACATCGTGGCCGGGGCGTTCCTGTACCTGGCGCCGGACTTCAAGCCCGTCAAGATTCGCACCCTTCGCGGCAGCGTGGACGACAAGGGCAAGGGCTACGTGGACGACTTCATGAACCTGCCGCTGGACGTCGACGGCGACGGCCTGCTCGACGTGGTCTCCTGCTCGTGGTTCCAGAGCAAGTGTTCCTGGTTCCGCAATCCGGGCAAGGCCGCCGTCGAATGGCCCGAGGCGACGATCGACGCCAGGAGCGGCAACTTCGAGGCCGGCGACCTCTGGGACGTCGACGGCGACGGCAAGGCCAACGAGATCGTGCCGCACGTCCAGCCAACCGTCTGGTACGAGTCCGTCCAGGATCCCAACGGCAAGGCCGCCGTCGTTCGCCACGTCGTCAGCGACAAACGCATGACCTGGGGCGCGGGCGTGGGCGACGTCAACGGCGATGGGCGACCCGACATCATCCGGCCCAATGCCTGGTTCGAGGCCCCAGCCGACTGCCGCAAGGGCCTGTGGAAGGAGCATCCGCTGGCACTGGGCGCTGCCGGGGACAAGATCAACGACACGGCCCAGATATGGGTGCTGGACGTCAACGGCGACAAGCTGCCGGACATCATCGCCAGTTCGGCCCACAAGCACGGGCTGTGGTGGTACCAGCAGGTGCGCGACGGCGACAAGACCACCTGGAAGCAGCACGAGATCGACAAGAGCTGGTCGCAGGTGCACAGCGTCGCGCTGGCCGACATCAACGGCGACGGCACGCCCGACATCGTCGCGGGCAAACGTTTCATGGCCCACAACGGCAGCGACCCCGACGAGTACGGCCCGCTGGGCCTGTACTGGTACGAACTGAAACGCGGCGACCCGCCCACGTGGACCAAGCGGGCCGTCACCTACAACGAGGGCGTGGCCGCCGGCCTGAGCATCCCCGTGGTCGACCTCGACGGCGACGGCGATCTCGACATCGTTGTCACCGGCAAGTTCGGCGGGCCGGTCTGGTTCGAGAACAAGAGGAAGTAGCGGCGACGCGGAGCGCTTGCCGGTCGGTGGGCAGACGGATACACGGGATGGTGAAGGCGAAGTGGACCTGACCAGGACGAGGACTATGAAACGCGGCACGAAGACCAAGGCGCTGAGCCGGCGGGAATTCCTCAAGGGCGCGGCGGCGGCGGGAGCGCTGGCCGCCGCCGCGCGGGCGATCCCGTCGGGCGCCCTGGGCGCCCCGGGCCGCGCGCCTGCCGGCGAGCGGATCGTGATGGGCGCCATCGGCGTCGGGGGGCGCGGCGGCTACGACCTGAGCATCCTGCTGCAGGACAAGGGCGTGCAGTTCGTGGCCGTCTGCGACGTGCAGCAGACCCGTCGCGACGCAGCCAAGAACATCGTCGACCGCAGGTACGGCAACAGCGACTGTGTCGCCTACCGCGATTTCCGCGAGATGCTGGCCGGCGCCAGGGGCCTCGACGCCGTGCTGATCGCCACCGGCGACCGCTGGCACACGCAGGCCTCCATCCTGGCCATGAGGGCCGGACTCCATGTGTTCTGCGAGAAGCCCAACACGATGACCGTGGCCGAGGGGCAGGCGCTGGTCGGCGCCGCCCGCCGCTACGGATGCGTCTTCCAGGCCGGTATGCAGCGGCTCAGCGAGGCCAACTTCGTCTTCGCCGACGAACTCGCCCGCAGCGGGCGGCTGGGCAGGCTGCACACCGTCCGCGCCCACATCCTCCCGTTCCGGATGAGGACCGACGCCCTGCCGCCCCAGCCGCAGCCCGACCGCGAATCGCTCGACTGGGATCTGTGGCTTGGTCCGGCGCCCTGGCGGCCGTTCAACCGCGGCTACCTCGGCGGCTGCGGCGCGTGGCTGGATTACTACGATTTCGGCACGGGCGTGGCCGGATGGGGCAGCCACACCTTCTGCCAGTGTCAGTCGGCCATGGACCTGAAGGAGACCTCGGCCGTGGAATACGAGTACCCCGGCAACGACAACGCCGAAGGGTTCACACTCCGCTACGCCAACGGCGTCAAGCTGGTCATGCACATCCAGGGCTGGCGCGGCACCTGCGGCGTTCGCTACGAGGGCGACGAAGGCTGGGTTTCCGTGGCCGACGGTTACAGCCGCCCCGACGTGTCCGCCCCGGCGCTGCTGGAGGACTACCAGAAGCTGGTGAGCGCCTACACCGCACGGACCGGCCGGCCCATGCACCACCTTGCCGACTTCCTGGACGGCGTGCGCAAAGGCCGGACGTGCGTCGCCAACGAGGTCGTCGCCCATCGCACGATGACGACCAATCACGCCGCCAATGTCTGCATGCTGCTGAAGCGCAACGTGCGCTGGGACCCGCTCGCGGAGCGGTTCATCGGCGACGACGAGGCCAACCTGTTCCTGTCCCGCGCCATGCGGGCGCCTTGGCGGACGTAACCGGGGGCGGCCATGTCCGGCGCGCCGCCGGCGTCCAGGCAGATAACCTTGCCCCGGGTGCTGACCAGGCAGACCCGCCCGCTCTCTACGGCCGCGATCGCCGCCTTCTGGACCTCGCTTGGCCTGTCCGCCACGCCGCCGCTCCCCGCGGGAACTCGCCGGCCGGCCGCACGCTCGTCCGCTGCCTTGAACCGCCGAACGCCCGCCATGTTCCCGCGTCCTCCTCGCGGGGAAACACGGCTTCTCACGCGAAGACGGCCTGACGACGCTGGCCCGCTGCCGGACGCTCAACCCCCGCTTGGCCAGGGCTTCGCCGGGGCAGGCGTTCACCTCCTTCGCGTGCCGCGGCCGGGCGGCTGCTTCTGCCCAAGCCCCGCCGCCGGCGGCGAAGGACCGGGACAACTGCCAAAGGCAACGGCAAGAAAAACCGGTCGCATACCCGTTTATCGCGTTCATCGCGTCTATTGTTCAGTTGTCAGCCGAGAACGGGCGAAGTAGCCTGCGGACGCGGGGCGATGGCCCGGGCGATGGAGGGTTCGTTGCGGTTGGGCCGTGCCAAGGCGGGCGGCTCCGCGCATGGTTCGCGCCGGCGGCGATGCCGGGAACAGGGAGACAACGCGATGAAGAAGTCCGCGACCCAGGTGAATCGAGTGATGATCGTGGACGACCACCCCATCATGCGGGCCGGGCTGCGGCAACTGCTCGGCCAGGAACCTGATCTCGAAGTCTGCGGTGAGGCCGAGGACGCGGCGGGCGCCCTGCGGGCGCTCGAGAAGGGCAGCGCCGACATCGTCATCGCCGACATCTCCCTGAAGGACTCCAGCGGGCTGGAACTCATCAAGGACCTCCGCATCCGCTTCCCGCACCTGCCGGTCCTGGTGCTCTCGATGCACGAGGAGGCGTTCTACGCCGAGCGCGCCCTCCGCGCCGGCGCCAAGGGCTACGTCGCCAAGGCCGACGCCACCTCCCGCATCGTCGACGCCGTGCGGCGCGTCCTGGGCGGGCAGGTCTATGTGAGCGAGAAGCTGGCCGGCAAGCTGCTGGGGCGCATCGTGGCCGGCGGCGGCTCGGGGCCGGTGGGCGTCGAGTCGCTCAGCGACCGCGAGTTCGAGGTATTCGAGATGATCGGCCAGGGGCTGGAGCTGCGCGAGATCGCGTTGCGCCTGCACCTGAGCATCAAGACGGTGGAAGCCCACCGCGAGAACATGCGCAGGAAGCTGGACCTCGCCTCCTCGGCGGAACTGTACCGCTACGCCGTCCAGTGGACACAGTACGAAAAGGGATCGTGATCGGCTTCTTCCCGGGCCCGGTCGCCTCCCCAACGGGGCCCGTGGTCCGAAGGGATTCCTTCGCGGCTCGATTGTCTCTCCATTCTGCTCTTCCTCGGTCATTGCCCTGCCTTCGGCCTAGGTCGAACTCCTACCCTCACTAGGTTTCGTACCAACGCCACTTCGGGTTGCCCGTCCAATTGCCCCCTCCCGCCGCGAATCTATGATTTCCACGTGCCGAACACGTCCGGCGCGCGGCTGGCGGGTGGCCGCGACGTGCAAGCTGAAACGGGTCACAAAAGGAGATTCCTATGGTCGCCTGGGAGACAGCCGCGAATTCCGCGATGCTCACCGCAACGGCCGACGCCGCCGTTGCCGTCGTGCCGGATCGTATCGCCCTTTGCCTCGGTGAAGTGGAGAGACAGGCTTACCTTCGCGCAATGCAGGAGACGGAGTACGTCGCTCACCCCTCCTTCTCCGACCCGGCCGCGGAGGCGAAGTTCGGCTGCGAGCTGAACATCGAACTGCCGCAATGGATCGGCGTCACAGACGACGGGGAAGAGGTGCGCTGGGGCGCCGGGCGCAGCAAGGCCCTGCGCGGCTTCGAGGAGGAGGCCCTGTTCCTGGGCTACAACTACGCCCGGTATCGCCTGGCGGCCCTGGTAGCCCAGCAGCGCCGCGAGTCGACGTTGCCGCGCGCCAGAGAGATCATCCGCTGGCACGAGCGGGCGATGAAGGTCCGCGCCGACCTGGTGCGGGCGAACCTGCCGCTGGTGCTGGCCATGGTGAAACGCGCCCGCGGCAGCGACGTGGAATTCGCCGAGGCTGTTTCCGAAGGCAACCTGGCGCTGCTGCGAAGCGTGGAGAAGTTCGACGTCGCGCGCGGTTTCAAGTTCTCGACCTACGCCTGCCGCGCAATCCTCAAGGGCATGGCCCGCCTGGCCATGCGGGCCGGGCGGTACCGCCGGCACTTCGCCGTGGCGTTCGACCCCGAACTGGAGCGCAGCGACGAGGACTCCAACCGGCACGAGCGCCAGCACCAGGCCTCGCTGGAGACGCTGCGGCAGGCGCTGTCCTCCAGGGCCACCGGCCTGACCGACCTGGAACGTCGCGTGGTCACCGAACGGTTCGCCATCTGCTGCGAGGACACCAAGAAACGCACGCTGGCCCAAGTGGGCAAAGTCGTCGGCCTGAGCAACGAACGCGTCTGCCAGATCCAGAACAGCGCCCTGTGGAAGCTCCGCGTGGCGTGCAGCCAGTTGCAGGGCGCGTAGAACGCCGGCCGGGGACGCCGGCCGCGGAGATCGCAAAGAAACCAGCGAGGTCTTTGCCCGCTTGCCCGCTTGCCCGGTGAGCCGGTGTCCGCTCTTCAGCCTGAAAGGCTGAGAGCTTGTGGAAGAATCGCAGAAGCGGCCTTGTCTCTCTTCGCCCGGAAGCGGCGATCAGGATCTAGCCTGGGGCGTAAGCCCACGGTGGACAAAGAATTAGGCGCAGAGACCCGAAGGGGCGACAGAAGGCGTCCAGCGTGGGGCAAACCTGCGAGATCCAATTCTTTCACAAGCTCTGAGTAGCTGGTCCTTCCCCATCGTGGACGGTTGAAGCATGCCGGATTCGAAGAAGCCCCGGCCATGCCAGGCCGGGGCTTGGAAGGAGGGCGGACGCAAAGTGGCGGCCTGGCCGCCGCGGTTACATCACGCGGAGGACGCCGACCACCACGCCGCGGACGTCCACGTTGCTGGAGTAGATCGGCTGGTACTTCGGGTTGGCCGGCTGGAGGCGCACGCGGCCGGACTCCCGGTAGAACTTCTTCAGCGTGGCCTCGGTCTGGTCGACGACGGCGACGACGGTTTCGCCGTTGCGGGGGCTGGTGCGTCGCTCGCAGACGACGAAGTCGCCGTCGCGGATCTGCTCCTCGATCATGCTGTCGCCGGTGACGCGAAGGACGAAGGTCTCGTTGGAGCGATGGAACACCTCTTCCAGGTCGATCGTCTCGGGGTCCTCAATGGCCTCGATGGGTCTGCCGGCGGCGATGCGGCCGACCAGGGGCAGCCGCGTGGGCTTGTCTTCGGGGAACTCAACCTTCGGAGAGACCTGCAAAGAGCGAGCCTTGTGCTTGGCCCCACGCAACAGGGCGCCCTTTTTTTCGAGTGCCCCGGCGTGCTCGAACACCGTGACCTTGGTCAGGCCGAGCGAGTCGCCAATCTCCTGCATCGTCGGGGAATAGCCGTTGTGGGAGCGGTAGTCCCTGATGTAGCGGAGGATTTCCATCTGCCTGGGAGTAATGTTCATCGTGTTCATCGTTCACCTCTGGGCCGCGCGAGGCGGCAAGGGTAAATCCTCGTCCGGCAGCGACGCGCGCGCCGCCGGGCAGGTTGATCGCAATGCTCACAAGTTCGACGTTCGCTTCGGCCAGGACCTCGTGCTGCCTGGGCCGCGGCGGCGTAATGGACCGCGACGTCTGCCGCGGCTTGCCCACGGCTGCATCCAGGACGACGCGAACTGCCGACGTTCCCGCCAGCGCCGCCTTCCGGGCGGCC
Source organism: uncultured Planctomycetaceae bacterium (assembly GCA_964461295.1). Taxonomy (GTDB): domain Bacteria; phylum Planctomycetota; class Phycisphaerae; order SM23-33; family SM23-33; genus CAYWTX01. The sequence goes on from CAYWTX010000453.1 coordinate 28,437, forward strand.
ATGGCCCGCACCAGCCCGGCCGCCTGGGTCTGCGCCGGCGGCGCCGCCGTCGTGGGGCGGCGCCGAATCGCCTGCACGACCTCGCGGATGGCCGTGACGAACGACACGCGCCGCCTTGGCGGCGATCCCGGCGGGCGAAGGTCGATTCCGCCGCAGCCCAGACTCACCACCGGCACTTCCAGACCCAGCCGGTTGATCTTGTCCTGGAGGCTCTCGGCTGCCGCCTCGTGCGGCAGTGGAGTCGAGCCCCGTGGCCAGGCGGAGCTGTAATCGCCGCCGGGACCGAACTGGCAAATCGGTACGTCTGTCATGTCACCCACACCTTTCGAACCGTCGGCCATCGTGTGTCCGGCGAACCGGCGAGGCCGATGAAGATCCCAGCGTTGGTGTCGGCGACGAAGCCGTTTTGGCTTCTGTTCGCCGAATTCTAGCCTAACGTCGGCATTGCGTCAAGCGAAACATGAACAATTCTCTAACGGATTTTCCCAGCCGGGGCGGCCGGGGCTGGCACATCCACATGTGGGGTGTACTCGCGGGCGCACCCCAATTAGTGGCATGTGAGCTATCGGCTTGCCCTACCTCGAGCCTTTACGAGAAATGGATCGCGTCGGCGGCCGGCAAAGAAAGTCGCGACATGGCGCACACAAACGCGCCACGTCGCGACTGACTGCGGCCATCCGCCCAGTGGCTTCCGGGGGGGAGGTGGGCGGGTCGGCCAAGGATCATGAGATACCGCGCCGGGCAGGGGCGAGAGCCTGTCCGGCATGCTTCACAGCAAGGTGCCTTCGTCCTCCTTTCGGTCATCGGGGTCGCTGTTGTGCCTTGCCTCCAGCATCTGGCGAAGGTACCGGTTCTCCCGCCGAGTAGCCTCCAGGTCGAATACGAGGTATTTCATCTGGAGACGCAGTTGTTCGAGGGCACTCTCGATCGATTCCACGTCGCCGCGGCCTTCGGGGGCGTAAACTCCCTGGCTGGCATTCTGGCCGGCAACTGAGCCGGCGAACGGCAGAGCCGTCATGATGGTGAGCAGATCGCCCAGTCTTGCACTGATGGCCGCCTCATTCATGGCAGCTCCTCTCCAAAATGTTTTCCTCGGCCCAAGAAACGAACTGGCCGCTCGTGCGTCTCAAGAAGGATAGACAACAGCCGTGCCAGGAAGCGAATCCCGGCCGCTCCGCGAATCTCATACTGTAATAGTCTGTTAAAGAAACAGTTATAACTGCATGGCTAAGATGGTAAGACAGAGAGACTGTACAGTGTATGCAGGCGATGCACAGGATGGGCAACGTAAGAAACGCCGCGGCCACAGGAGAACCGCACAAGTACCCCTGATGTTGGGCACTTCGGCGTGTCCGGTTGTCTTTGCCACCAGGGCGGCCACCAATGTTTACGGAAAGCAACGGTGTTGCCGATCGGCAACGTTGCCGGCTGCCAGCGAAGTCGCGGATACTTTCGCCGAATCCCCATGGCCTGGCCGTAGTTCCTTGTGCATGCGGTAACGAAACTGCCGGAAGTTCCCAACCAAACGGCCAGGATGGTCAATATAGAGCTATGAGCGGCACAGCAGAGACAACCCGATTGGTTCTCGCCTCCTCCAGCCCCCGTCGCCGGGAGTTGCTGGCCGAGAAGGGCTATGCCTTTGACGTGGTGGATCCGCCGCTTCCGGAAATCCTGAGCGGACCGGCGGGCATCAGCCCTGCCCGTCAAGCCGAAGCGGCCGCCTATTTCAAGGCCCGGGCCGTGGCGGACCGGGAGACCTCGGCCGCGGTGCTCGGGGCCGACACCATCGTCGTCGTGAACGGCGCGATTCTCGGCAAGCCCATCGACCGGGCGGATGCGGAGCGGATGCTCCGCGCGCTATCCGGCACGCGGCACCGCGTGATTACCGGAGTGGCATTGCTGGAACCTGACGGGCAGAGGCGAATCACTTCTGAAGTGACCTACGTGACCATGCGGCCGATGTCGGAGCAGGAGATCGCCGACTACCTTGACTCCGGCGAATGGATCGGCAAGGCCGGCGCGTACGCGATCCAGGAGACGGCCGACCGATTTGTTCAGAAGGTCGATGGCAGTTGGAGCAACGTGGTCGGCCTGCCGATGGAGACCGTCGGGCGGCTGCTGGCGGAACTGGACTGATGCTCCGAACGCTGCAGGAAACAAGCGGGCTGTGGGTATCGCTGGCCTTGGCCGGCGCGGCCTGGTGCTTGGGCGGCTGCGGGAGCAAACCCAGCAGGACGCAGCCGACCGTGACGATCAATGGCCGCGCGTGGCGAGTGGAGGTGGCTGCCAGCGAGCAGGACCGCTACCGGGGCCTGGGCGGGCGGCGCGACCTGGCCGCCGACGCGGGGATGCTGTTCATGTTCCCCCGCGCCGACGTGCTGCAGTTCTGCATGCGGGACTGCGAATTCCCCATCGACGTCGCTTTCATCGATTCCGACCTGCGCGTGGTGTACGTGACCACCATGGAAGTGGAGCCCGACCGCGTCGGACGGGCCGTCTACAGTTCGCAATCGCCTGCCCGGTACGCGCTGGAGGTCAGCGCGGGGTCGTTGAGAGCGGCCGGGGCGAAGGCCGGGGACAGGGCGACTTTCTCGCCGGACATCCTGAAGCAAGTTAAAGGGGCACCGGGACGATGACGATGACGAGGAGGGGATGGGTGCGGCCGCGGGTGGCCAGCGGGTCGTCATGGGTGATCGGTGCCCGAAACGTCGAGTATCTTGTGGCTGTCGGACGAAGCTGCCCCCGCCAACGTGCGCCGGGCGGCGCAGGGCCGCTGGCGGCTGAGGCACGGCCGCCGCCGCGAGCCGCTGGCGCCGCAACTCCACCATGCCGCCCTGGCGCTGGTGAGCCTGGGCAGCCAGGCGAACGACCCCAAGGAACTGTCCGACCTCGTGGACGCGGTGGACCGCGCCGACGCGGTGGCCGTGGTGCTCCTGCCGGCCGACGCCCGGTTGGCCTGGCGGGTCCTGTCGCGGCACGAGGGGAAGTTCCTCTGCGTGCGGAGGGACATCGCTCCGGAAGAACTGGCGGCCCGCATGGACGCGGCTGCGTCGCTCCAGCCGGCCCTCCACAAGCTCCAGGAGGAGTTGGCGGTGGCCCGGAGCATGTGGACGCGGCAGGGCGACGCGATGGGCGAGATGGACGAGGAGATGCGTCTGGCGGCGCGGTTGCAGCGCGACTTCCTGCCGCGACGGCTGCCGGAGGTGGGGCCGGTGCGGTTCGCCGCCCTGTATCGCCCGCTGGGGTGGGTCAGCGGCGACATCTACGACGTTGCCCGGCTGGACGAGAGTCACGTGGGCTTCTACGTGGCCGACGTGGTCGGGCACGGGCTTCCGGCGGCGCTGCTGACGATGTTCATCAAGCGCGGGCTGCAGACCAAGCGGATCGAGGGGAACAGTTACCAGATCATTCCGCCGCACACGGCGTTGGCGCAGCTTAACGCCGACCTGTGCGAGCAGAACCTGACAAGCTGCCAGTTCTGCACCGCGGCCTACTGCGTGCTGGACGTCCCCAGCCTCACGTTGAGCTACGCGCGGGCGGGGCACCCCGAACCCATCGTGGTGCACGCCGACGGCAGCGCCAGCGCGCTGGCGTCCGACGGCCCGCTGCTGGGCGTGTTCCCCGATGCCCAGTTCGCGCTGGCGACGGCGAAGTTGTCGCCGGGCGACCGCGTGATCCTCTACTCCGACGGGGCGGAGGAATCGCTGGGCGGCGCCCGCCGCAGCCGCGAGAAGCTCATGGAGGTCCTGGCGACCCAATGGCGCCGCCCACGCGGCGAGATGCTGCTGTACCTGACGGGGCTGATCGACGACGGCCGCCAGCGCAACCAGGGGGCCGACGACATCACGATCATCGTCATGGACGTGCTGGAAGAGGGGTAGACCGGGGACCGGGGGACAACCATTCTCGCGACCTGTCGCCGGCGCGGATCGAGGCTTCTGCTCCCGGCTTGCCCCGTGCCCGCAACCCCACCGCGGCCCCGGCGGGTTCAACGCTTGTACGCCGAAGCGCCCGCCCATTGCCGGCCCGGCGACGGTCAGGGAGACACACGTGGCATGCGAGCATACGTCGGCGGCGTGGGCGCGAGGCATGGCGGCGGTCATCTTGGCCGTCACCGCGCCGGTTCGGTGGTGCCCGGCAGCGCCGGGCGCAGCCCAGGCGGTTGCGACGAGTCAGCCGGCCGTCGTGGAGATCGAGCCGAAGCCGGCCGCGCCGGCGATTGCCGACCTGGCCCCGCCGGCGGACTTCCAGCCGCCCGCCGGCCTGCCCGTCGTCGCATTCGCTGACAACGTCGTGCCGACGCGGTGGCTGCACGTCTGCCCGGCGCCGAAGGGCATGGGCGCCCAACTCGCCGCCGCCTTGCTCAAGCCCCCCGCCGACGCCGAGGCCGGCAAACTCCTGGCCCAACTCAAGCCCCTGCCGCCGGAGATGATCGCCAAGGACTGCTGGCCGGACTTCACCGACGCGATCAACCTGCGGAAGCTCGGCGGCGAGAAGCCCGGCCAGCGGTCGTGCCTGGCGGCGGCCATCCAGGTGGACGGCCCGCGCCTCGTTCGCGTCTGCCACGGCGCGGCCGGGATGAACACGACGGCGAGCTTGTGGATCGCCGGGCAGGAGGTCGCCCACGGGCAGCTCGTGCGCCTGGCCAAGGGCGTCTACCCCGTGGTGATCGAGGCGTTCCACGGCCAGCGCGGCACGTGGATCGCATGGAGCATCGCCTGGCTGGCGCCGCGGCTGACCGTGGTCGCCGAGCAGGAGGTCGATGACGTGCACCGCTGGCGCACGTCGCTGTGGGAGGAGTCCGTCGCCGCCGCCCGCGCCGACGGCAACGAGCTGATGGCGAGGATCAGGATCGACCCCGCGACGGTCGCGGGCAAGGCGGGCTTCTTCCGCGTCGGGCGCAGCGTCAACGGCAAGTGGTGGCTGATCGACCCGTCGGACAAGCCGTTCTACCACATGGGCTGCACGGGCCTGAACGCCGGCGGGATGGGCGGGCGCCGAATGCGCATGCCGCCCGTGGCGGCCGAAACAGCCGCCAGGTGGGTCGGCCTGCTGCGGGACTGGGACTTCAACGCCATGGGGTCGTGGACTACGCCGGAGTTCTTCGACAAGAACATGCCTTACGCCGACATCATCGACGGCGGCTACCTGGCCGAGGGCAGCCTCG
>CAYWTX010000454.1:0-5807 GCA_964461295.1 uncultured Planctomycetaceae bacterium
GCCCCCGATCTCCTTGGGGGGGCTTGCCGATCCCTCGCATGGCCGTCGGTTCGCCCCTTGCCGAGGGCGAAGGGAGGATCGCTACGCCAGCGGCGCTGCGAGCCGGAAGAGGACCTGGACGACCGCGGCGGCGTATGCGCCGGCCATGAGATCGTCGGCGACGACGCCCCAGCCGAAGGGCAGGTGCTCCAGTTGGCGGCAGGGGGGCGGCTTGAGGACGTCCAAGACGCGGAAGGCCACGAAGGCGGCGCCGACGGGCAGCAGCCAGCCCCATGGCCAGGCGCCCAGCGGGAGCATCACCAGGGCCAGCGCTTGGCCGGCCCATTCATCCAGCGTGCATTGGCGGGGGTCCTTGCGGCCGAAGGCGACGACCATGAAGCGCCCGAGCGCAACGCATCCGATGGCGCCGAGGGCGGCGATGAGGAGCATGGTTCCGGTGAGGCAGTGCTGCCTGCCGCCGGTCCGGGCGGCGACGGCGAGGTAGACGAGGCACACGGCGAGCGAGCCCCACGTGCCGGGGGCGACGGGCAGGTAGCCGGTCCCCAGGCCGGTGACGATGAGCTTAGCCAGCGCGTTCACGGCGGGGGCGGTCTCCCATGAGCAGCAGGCGGCGGGTCTTCTTGACGTAGGCCAGGGCGCTGAGGACCGTGACGAGCACCGCCAGCCAGACAACCGACACCTTGGCGATGACGGCCCAGGACGCGTCGGGCAGATTGGCGATCTGCATCAGAACGGCACAGATCGCCAGCGATTGGATGAACATCTTTATCTTCCCCGCCTGCACGGCGGGGAACTTGATCCCCTGCGATTCGCTGTAGCCCCGGATGGCGGAGACGACGAACTCGCGGCCCAGGATGACGACGGCCATCCATGCCTGGACGCCGGAGAGCATGTCGCCGGCGAGCCAGCCGAACCAGTCGGGGAGTTGGGCATAGGCGGGCGGCGGGGGCTGGTGGAGGGCGAAGTTGGATCCCGTGAGCATCACGAACGCCCCGACGACGAGCACCTTGTCGACGAACGGGTCGGTGATGCGGCCGAAGGCGCTGACGAGGTCGTACTTGCGTGCGATCCAGCCGTCGAGCACGTCGGTGATGCCCGCGACGACGTAGATGCCGAACGCGCAGTTGAGAAGCCAGCGCTCCGCGGCGGCGCCCTGCTCGTACAGGCCCAGCAGCACGAAGAAAGCGATGGCCAGGCCCATGCGGGCGATGGTGAGCTGGTTTGGGGCGTTCCAATTCATGGCAACAGGAACCTGCGCCGCTGAAGCGGCCAGGCCTCACTCAGCGTTGGACGGGTTCCACTACAAGATCATATCCGTCGCTACCGACGACCACAGCGTCCATGAATCTCCCCGGCGTGCGGCGTCGCGTCAAGCGGCAAATGCTGTCGACCTCGGGCGCCTGCCCGTAGAACCGTCCGACGGCCGCTCCGCCGCGCCGGGCGTCCACGAGCACGCGAAGGGTCTGCCCGAGGCGGGCGCGGTTGGCGGCGAAGGCGATCTCCTGCTGCGCGAGCATCAACGACTCCAATCGCTGCCGCTTGACGGCGTCGTCGACCTGGGCGGGCATCTTGGCGGCCGGCGTGCCGGCCTCGGGATAGAACGGGAAGACGCCGACGGCGTCGAATCGCCGGCGGCGGACGAACGAGAGCAGTTCGCGGAAATCCGCGTCGGTCTCGCCGGGAAAGCCGACGATGAACGTCGTCCGCAGGACGAGGCCCTCGATCCGCCGTTGCAGCCTGTCCAGCAGCGTTTCGATCTGCTTGCCCGTCGTCGCGCGTCGCATGCGGCGCAGCACGGCATCGCTGATATGCTGAAGCGGCAGGTCCACGTAGGGCACGATCTTCTCGCATTCGGCCATGGCATGGATCGCCTCGTCGTCGAATCCGCGCGGGTAGGCGTACATCAGCCGCACCCATTCCACGCCGTTCACGGAGGCCAGGTCGCGCAGCAGCGATCCCAGGCCGGGCCGGCCCGGCAGATCGACGCCGTAGCGGGTGGTGTCCTGGCCGATGACGTTGACCTCGACGGCGCCGTCGGCGGCAAGCTCGCGGGCCTCCCGCAGGACCATCTCCCGGGGCTTGCTGCGGAACGGGCCGCGGATGGCGGGAATCGTGCAGAACGCGCACCGCCGCGAGCAACCCTCCGACACGCGCAGGTACGCCGTGTGGCGGGGGGTCAGACGGAACCGGCCGTCATCTGAAAGCATGCTCGGCGCGAGTGAGTTGCGGATTGCGGATTCCGGATGGCGGACTCTCGCGTCCGGGCGAGTTCCTCCGCGGCGAGAACTTGGCTTCCGGCCCAGCACGGCGCTCAGGATCCGGTCGCGGTCGTTGAGGTTGACCAGCGCGTCGATCTCGGGCACTTCGGCCAGGAGGTCCACGCCTTCGCGGTTGACCAGGCAGCCGGCGACGACCAGCCGCCGGGCGGACCCGCGGGCCTTCCGCCCGGCGGCCTCGCGGATGACGCCGAGGGACTCCTCGATGGCCGGGGCGATGAACCCGCACGTGTTGACGACGATGACATCGGCCTGGTCGAGCGGGGCGGCGACGAGACAACCGCCCTCGGCGAGGTGCGCGAGGATCTTCTCGCTGTCGACGAGGTTCTTCGGACAGCCCAGCGAGACAAGGGCCACGCGGACGGGGTTCTTTGACGGCATGGACAAATGATACCGGCGGTCCCGGCCGGCGCAATTGGCTTTTCTTCAAGACGGCGAGTCCCTACCATTGGGCGGCAGGGCGGAGCCGGTTCCGAACGGGACACGGCTGGCCTTGCGGTATCGGTCGCGGCGGCTATGATCGTGGCGGTCGCGTGGGCGATGTCGAAGCCTTAAGGGCCTGGATACACCGAGTGAATACGCGTATGCGAATGATTGGCCTGAGCGTGATGATCGGCGGGTTGCTGGCCCTTGGCGGCTGCACGGCGCAGGAGATTGCGCCGCCGCCGGTGACGGTGGAGCAATACGCCAACCCCGACAAGAGCCGGCAGGCGAGCCAGTACCCGCCGCGGACGGTGTTGCTGCACAACCTGCAGCGGGTGACGGATCCGCACCTGGACCCCAACGCCCGGGTGGAGTCGCTGCGGCTGGTCACGCGCCTGGGCGGCGCCGAGCCGGACGTCCGCCAGCAACTCCAGGTGGTCCTGGCCGACGGCCAGACCCCCGAGAAGCTGCGCCGCGCCTGCTTGGAGTTGCTGATGCGTCACGAAGCGGCGTCGCCCGATCTGGCCGCCCACGTGGCTGCGTCGCTCCCGCGGCTGGAGACCGAGGGCGAACTGAAGAACCAGGTGTTGGCGTGGTTGGCCAAGCATCCGGCGCCCGCGGTGCTGGGCGAGGTCGTGTCGCTCTGGGCGGCCGAACGCTCCGTCACGTCCGCCAACGAGCCGCGGTACCGGATGATTGTGGAGCGGGTGGCGGGCACGCCGTGGGAGACGGCGCTGATCGAGGCGATCAACGACGGGCAGTTCAAGCAGCCCGGTGCGGCCATGCAGGTGCTGGCCGCCCGCGTGGATCGGCGCGACCTGAGGCGGCGCATCGAGACGCTGGCGCCTCGGACGGACGCGGCCGGCGCGATGCAGGCGTTCGCGCGGCGGCTGGAGTACGTGCCGACAACGGCGTCGGGGATGGACACGTGTGCGGCGGCGTACCGCACGCAGCGCGCGGCGATCGACGACGTGGCTTCGCTGGCGACGAGTTGGCGCGAGCAGTACGGCTACAAGTTCGAGCCGTGGGACTTTCCCCTGCTGGCCAAGCTGTCGCGCGATCCGCTGCGGCGGAACGTGTCGAGGGCGCACCTGGTGATCGGCCTGGCGCAGAGCTTCATGCGCCGCCGGCACACGCCGCGGAAGGTGGACCTGAAGGTCGGGCCGTACGACTTCAGCGACCAGTTCAGCAAGCACGTCGAGAGCCTGTCGATGGCGGACCTGTGGCGCCTGACGCTGCTGAACGAAATGCTGGACCGCCCGCTGGTGCAGATGAACCTGCGCGAGATGGCCGACCGCGACCGCAACGACACCGGCGGCGCGTGGGGCGGGCTGGTGTCGGTGGACAACGGGCAGGCGGAGGCCAAGCTGTACCCGATGGCCGAATCCACCCGCCGCGACGACCTGTCGTACACGCCATCGCCCCAGGCGGTGGAGTCGCGCTGGCAGGCGGTCTGCATCTTCCACGGGCATTTCGAGAAGATCGAAAACGCCAACCGGGCGGGGCCGTCGGCCGACGAGTTGCTGCAGGCGCGGAAGGAAGGCTACGCGGGCCTGGTGATCGCCAGCGTGGGTGACGGGCTCTTCGCGGCGCACTACTACAACCCGGAAATGATCTGCATTTCGCTGGGGAAGTTCCCGTTCCGGTGAGACAAGCCCAGGGGCTGAAGTGCCTGGGGATGCCAAGAGGAAGGTTGCTCGCGTTCGGAAGAGCCCCGGGGACCCAGATCCCCGGGCTTCGGTCGGCGCAAGCGGGCGACGCCTCTACCCCAGTTTCCTGAGCACGTTGTCGATCGCCCCGAACTCGTCCTTCATTTCCTGCAGTTTGCGGCGGTACTCGGCCAGGACGTTGGCGGGGGCGCCGTTGACGAAGCTCTCGTCGTCCAGGCGCCGGTTCAACTCCTGGATGCCCTGACGCAGCATGTCCAGCCGCCGGCGGAGCAGTTCGATCCGCTCCTCGGCCGTGCCGCCCTCGTTCAGCGCGCTGGTCAGGACGTGCTCGGCCACGAAGATGGGCGTGTCGAACGCGATGCCCAGCGCGATGGCGTCGGAGGGGCGGCTGTCGACGGCGACGACCTCGCCCCCGCGGCGGATGTGGAGCGTGGCGATGAATGTGTGGTCGCGGATGTCGCTGACGACGATGCGTTCGAGTCGGCCGCCGAGGGACTCGATCACGTTGGCGAGCAGATCGTGGGTCATGGGGCGGGGCGTGTGGAGGCCCTTGAGGCGGCGGTCGATGGCGAGGGCCTCGTTGGTGCCGATGAGGATGGGGAAGCTGCGCTGCCCGCCTTTCTCGCGGAGGAAAATCACCTGCTGATCGCCGAACTCGGTGATCAAGATCTTCGACAGTTCCATTGCCACGTCCATGGACGACTCCCGTTGCGATGGCCGGCACTCATTGTACGTCGCGACGGCGCGGGCGCGTAGCGCAAAGCGAATGGACCGGGAGGGGGCGAACGCCGAACGTCAAACGCCGAACTTCGGGCGTCAAGGGAAGGCCGGGGAGAGGAAAGACCGGGAAGCACACAACCGGCAGGGGCGTCCCTCCCCTTGGTCTCGACGTTGAACGTTCGACGTCTTCTCTTCTTCTCCGGAGAACTAGGGACGCGCCGTGATGGACGCTGCCGGTGGGCCAACGGCAAACGGCCGCGACCCCGCCGAACGGCCGGGGCGGAACATGCGCATTTGACAGACCCGCCGCCGCCGCGGACAATGCCCACCATGGGGATCGGCGTCAACCTGGCCGTCGCCCGGGGTGCCCGGAAGCGGCGGCGGCACATCGCGGCCGCGTGCGGCCGGGGCGTGCCGTTGCGGCCGGGGAGTCACTTGCGGCCGGCGCGTGCCGTTTGGGGGCGGCCCGCGGCGTCGGCGACGCCCGCCGACCCCAGGCCGCGCGGCGTCTTCCGCTCCCCCGGGGGAACCGGTCTAGAACCGCTGCCAAGGGGGCGCAGCCGCACGATCTCCTCCGATGGCGACCCTAGCACCCCCGCCCCGTCCGATGCGATCCTGGCCGGCAGGATTCCGGCCAGCGGACACATCTACTACACCACCGACGCCAACTTCAACGTCACGGCCCTGATCGACGCCGCCACCGGCCAGGTCATCGAAC
>CAYWTX010000455.1:0-3156 GCA_964461295.1 uncultured Planctomycetaceae bacterium
GAAAGAATTGCGGAAGCCGTTTCCTCCCTCTTCGCCCGGAAGGGGCGACCAGGATCTATCCTGTGGCGTAAGCCCCAGTTGGAAAATGGATTAGGCGCAAAGCCCCGAAGGGGCGACAGAAAGCCTCCCGCGTGGGCCAGGCCGCGAGTTTCGGTTCTCTCACAAGCTCTCGGCTCTTCCTGTCAGCGTCCGCCCTTCGCGGCCGCTGCGGGAAACGCAACCATGTTTGAGGCTGTTCATTTCTGCAATGTCAGTGAAGGAACTACGAACCCCTGGCGTGGCGCCGAGGAGGCAGGCCGATGATCCCGACGAGACTGCGCCGCATCTACTATCGAGGCCTGGCCCATCTGGCGTGGCGCCGCCTGCGGAAGCTGTCGGGGCAGGCCCTTCTGGCCGGGGGAGAAGCCGCCGCCCTGCGGGCCTTCCACCGTGCCGCCAAGCGCGTTCCCGCGTATCGCCGACTGCTTGAGCAGTCCGATGTGGATGCCCGCGAGGTCGCGGACGCCCCGGCCTTCCGCCGCCTCGTGCCCATCACCAACAAGGAGGTCGTCTTCGCCAACAGCGACCTGTCGTCGCTCTGCCTGGATGGCCGGGTCGGGAACGTCGCCTGCGTCTACACGAGTTCGGGCTACTCGGGCACCTTCTCCTTCGGCCTGGAGACGGAGCGGGACCTGCGCGGCGGCCGCCGGGCCCTCGATCTGCTGCTGGAGATGTACTTGCACGTCACGTCGTGCCCGACGCTGCTGATCAACGCGCTGCCGATGGGGGTGCAGGTGAACGCTTCGCTGCCGGTCAAGTTCGACGCCAGCGTGCGGGCCGACTCGATCCTCGCGGTGGTTCGGAAACTCGCCGGCGCGTGCGGGCAGGTGGTGATCGTCGGGGAGCACCCGTTCCTCAAGAAGGTCATCGACGACGGGCTCGACGCGGGCATGGACTGGCCCACGTACCGTGTCTCGCTGGTGACGGGCGCCGAGGTCATGCCGGAGAACTTCCGGCGCTACGTCGGCGCGATCCTGGGACACGGCCGGGCCGATCCGAGCCGGGGACGGGTCTTCGTCAGCGTGGGGGTTTCTGAATTGGGCCTTACGATCGGGCACGAGACCGACGACTGCGCCGGAATCCGGTCAGCGGCCGCCGATGACGACGCCATCCGGACCGCCCTGTTCCCCGAGGCGCCGTTCGTGCCGACGCTTGTGCAGTACCTCCCCCGCCGCTTCCACCTCGAGACCCCCGTCTCCGACGTCGGCCGGTCCCACCTTGTCGTGACCACGACCGACCCGGCGAGGAGGCTGCCGTTGATCCGCTACGCCACCGGCGACTGGGCAAGGCTGCTCACGCACGCGGAGGTGCGAGATGCCCTGGCGGCATGCGGGCGGCAGGACCTGGCGCCACGGACTGAACTGCCCTTCCTCGCCCTCTGGGGCCGCGGAAGGTCCCTCACCGTGGCCGGGCGGGAAGTCTTCCCGGAGCAGATCAAGGAGGCGATCTACAGCGATGCCGCCGTCGCCTCGGCGACCACGGCGAACTTCCGTATGGAGGCCGTCGAAGGCCGCCTGCGCGTCGCCCTTCAACTCAGGGCGGGTCGCACCACCTCCGCTTCGCTTCGCGACGCCCTCAAGGACGCCACGCGGAAATGGACCGGCATGCCCGTTGACGCGGACCTGGTGCCGTTCGCCCAATTCCCAAACGCCCTCGATCTGTGCTACCAGCGCAAGTTCCGGTACCTGTAGAAGCCCTCTGCCCGCCGCGAGGCCCGCCCTGCCACGCGCGGCCGGCGCCGTCAGGTTCCGGCACCGGCCGCGGCAACGGCTGGTTCCCGGGCAGACGCCTCGGCCAGAACCTGTGCGAAGACCTCGGCGCCCCATCGCTGGCTGAGTCGCCGCTGGTCCTCCTGCCCGCAATGCAGCAGGAAGCCGCTCTCGCCCACGAACAGCCGCCACAGCATCAGCGGATCGGAGAACAACCTCCCGGCAATGACCTGCCACGACGCGACGATGCGGTGGTACGGATTGACGTCGATGTAGTAGTGCTTCAGGAACGCCTCCACGCTCCCGTCGCCGGCCGTGACTCCCGCAAACCGCTGATGGAGCCCCGCGATGTCCAGGCGGACCAGGACGACCGGGTCGTCGATGTCCTTCGAGTAGCTCCTGACATCTCCCAACCGCTCGAAGCCCAGGAGATCGTAGAACTTGGCGTGCCCGGGGCTGACGGCTCCCAGGTAGTCCGTGCAACCGAGCGCCAACGCGTGGGCAAACGAACACCGCATGAGTTCGGTCATGACGCCGCTGCCGCGGTGCGATTCGGCAATCAGCCAGTTGGTGCCTTCGCAAGCCACGCGACCGATCGACCGCAGGGCGTGGATCTCGTTGGCGAAGGCCTTCTCGGTCGGCAAGCCGAACTCGGGGCTGTCCATGACAACCGTGGTGACGCCGACAACCTCTCGGCCGGCCCGGGCGATGAATGTCGCCGTGTCGGGCAAAGCCTCGAACGGCCGGAGACGTATGCCGGCTTCGTTCGCGTGGATGTACCCCTGCTCCACGAAGACATCGTGGACCAACCGGTACGCCGCGATCAGGTCTTCGACCTTGGTCGCCCGAGCGATCTCCGCCCCGCGCATTTCTCCCCCGAACAGCCCGACGCGCTTCAGCAGCGCCATCCTTCGCTCCGCCTCGCTCTGCTTGTCAACCCGCCACTTGGGCCTGGGACGCCAGTTCTCTCGCTCCATTGCCAGCCTCCTCCGCTTGGACCCGCAACCACTTCCGAAGAGAAGCGTATGATACGGGGCGCCGCCCGGCCAGTCTCCTCGCCCGGGGATCCCCCGGACCGGTGACCGGTTCCATCGCGCCCGCGAACGCAAGCGGTCCCTCATTCGCACCCGACCGTGCCGGCACGGCACGGCTCTGCTGCGGAATGGCTCGGGCCGGCACAACGTCTGACGCACCGCAAGGACGCATGCCGACGGGGTTGACCGATGGACGCGGTGATCGGTCTGGCCGCTTGACCCCGGTGGGATTGCCACGGCGTGGCCGGATAGTCCAGGAACGTGAACGGTCCATCCCGATGTTTGCGCGATTCCAACAGAGCCGTGCCGTGTCGGCACGGTTGCCCCCGGACCGGTGACCGGTTCCATCGCGCCCGCGAACGCAACCGGTCCCT
>CAYWTX010000456.1:0-6768 GCA_964461295.1 uncultured Planctomycetaceae bacterium
CTTCACATTATTTCTCATATTACATGACTACGTTTTGCAGGCGGCAACAACCCGCAATCGCTGCATTCAGAGATGGTTATCGCGAAAACAGCCCCAAAATCGAAGGGAACTTCGGGTTAACTGAACCGTATTGGGGTTAGACCAATGGGGTCAACAACAGAATCGCCACTGTCCCCAGCAACCGAGGCACTGCGATGGCACATCCGGCGGACGTCAAACGATGGATTGCGGCTCTGGTTGTCCTTGGCTGCGTCTTTGCGGCGGGCTGGGGCGTCCCAGCCGCGACGGCAGGCGAGCCCAAGCACCCGTTCATGATGTGGACGGCCGAGGAGGCCGCCGGCCTGCGCAAGACGATCCAGACGCAGGACTGGGCCAAGGCCGCCTACGCCAGGGAGACCTCCAACCTGGTGAAGTACGGCATCATGGGCGACCTGGCGGCCGGCGAGGCCGAGAAGAAGGCGCTGCTGGCCTCGCTCGAGGGGCGCGGGGGCGTCGGGGCCGGGGCGGCCTATCAGTACGACGTTCTGTACGGCCTGCTGAGTGACGCGGAGCGCGCGGTTGTCCGGAAGGCCCTCACCGACGCCGTCGAGGCTGCCATCGGCCGCATGGCCCAACAGAAGGGCTTCAACCGCTGGAACTGGCTGCCCAACCTGGGCTACGCCTGGTACTCGCGGATGCACGTGGCGGCGGCGGCAACCGGCGACGAGCAACTCATCCGCAAGGTCTGGGCCGGGACTAACGGCTTCAAGTGGTATCTGGACGAATACCTCAGCGACCTGGGCTTCTACAACGAGGAATTCTCCAAGATGTTCAACACGCCCCAGGGGCTGGTCCAGTGGTGCTGGGCGATGGAGCGTCTGGGTCTGGACGAGATCGGCTGGGGCTACCGCGGGCGGCAGGGGGCGACGGTACGCGGGCACGTTGACAGCATCCTTCGGATCGGCATGCCGCGGGTGGACCTGGGCACGGACCGGTACTTCTTCCCGCGGCTGACGATCGGCGACACGCGGGGGGGCGGCCGGCCGGCACTGGGGTTCCAGCATCCCGTCGTGGCGCCCTTCGGCGACGGCCCGCAACGGTACGACTGGTACCTCGACCTGCTCGAGCACGCTCACGCGAAGTGGCCCGCCGCCGGGTACGGCTACTTCCTCGCCCAGGCCCGCCCCGCCGGCGACAAGGCCTACCCCATGCCGCTGCGGCTGGGCGTCCCGCCGATCGACCCCGCCGCCGTCAAGCCGCCCCCGGCGCCGTCGGGGGTGTATCCCGGCCGCGGATTGGTCGTCCTGCGGGCCGAAGAGACGCCGGCGTATTGGGAATCGCCCGCACCGGCCGTCGGGATGCGCCTGGCCACCGCCTACGGGCACTTCGTCAGCGACAGCTTCTGCCTGACGGGCTTCTACGCCTTCAACCGCCCGCTGCTGGTCAATCACGCCCACGCGACCAACTACACCGGGGTGGACCCGGGCTACTCCAACAGCGCCCGCAGCCATTCGATCGTCATGGTGGATCGCGCCGAGCCGCGCACGCTCCTGGAGCCGGTGGACGTCCGGCACGAGTTCACCGCCCCGGTGAAGTTCGTGGCGGCCCGGGGCAGGGGCATCTTCCCGGGCGTGGACCAGACACGGGCACTTATGCTTACTCGCGAGTACCTGCTGGATGTTTCGCACCTGGTGAGCGACCGCCCGCGCGATTACCTGTGGCAGATCCACGCGATCGGGCACTCCTGCCCCGACCGGGCCGACCAGTGGGCCGATTCGGCCGACCTGCCGGCGTCGCTGCCGGACCTGGGCAACGAGAAATGCCTGGCCACCGACGGGACGTGGGCGGTGACCACGGTGCAGACCAGCGGCGGGGCGGACGAGCGTTTCAGCCGGCTGGGATCCCAGTGGTTCAAGGACCGCATCGGCGTTCGCACGACGATGCTGGGCGCGGCGGGCACGCGGGCCTACACCGCCTGGGCGCCGGTCGTCAGCGACGCCGGCGGACAGTGGCGCGGGCGAAGCCGGTTTGCCTACGGCCAGGATGAGCCAGCCGGCGCCGCTGTCGTGGCTACCCGCAGGGCTGCCACGACGACCTTCGCCGCGGTGCACGAGCCGTTCAGAACGACGCATCACATCCGGTCGGTGCGTCGGATCGCGCAGGACGACGCGGGCCTGGCCCTCGCCGTCGACGGCGAAGGCTTCACCGACTACCTGATGCTCCGTCTCGGCGACGCAGCCGGCGACCGTACCTGGGAGGCCTCCGCGGAGGAGGCCTTCCTCTTCGCCAACTACGCCTTCGTGCGGGCAACGGCGGCGCGCGTGGACGTCGAGGGCGACCTGCGGGGCATGAGGATCCCGGTCGGCAACGGCCATCCCACGCTCCACGTGCGCGGCAAGGAAACGCCGTGCCGGATCGCCGACGGCTGGCTGACGATGGGGCAGGTCGCCAAGGCGTCCGCCCTCGCCGGGGATCGCCCGGGCGACACCGGCGAAGGGGGCGCCATCGCCGCACGCTGGCAGCAGCCGACCGGGCTGTGTCTGCCCGCCGGCGGAAAGGGCAAGACGACCCTCAAGCTCCGCAACAACACCAGGAGAGCCCTGGCCGGACCCAAGGACGCGGTGTCCATCGCCGGCAGCGGGAACCTGATCGTCACGCCTTCCCACGTGCGGGCAGGCGACTTCCTGAAGGACGGCCTGGCCCCCGGGGCCGAACTGGATGTCCCTGTGACCGTCGACGCATCCAAGGCGCCGCCCAACGAACTGCTGGAGGTCCGGGTGCGGCGATGCTGCCCCGACGGCCCGGCGGTCCAGTCAGCCGCCCTGAAGGTCGCCAACGGCGTGGCCGCCGAGCGGGTCCAACTCGCCTCCGACTTCTGCCAGACGATCTACGCGCCGCGCTACGTCGCCCGGTACTGGTACATGGACAGCGGGGCGGCCGCCGAACTGCTGGACGGGCAGGGCTACCGCCGGTCGGACAGTTCGGGGACCAGCTATCCCCGGTTTGTCCGCCAGGTCGCCGAGGGCGACCGGAAGGGCGCCCAACCGGTCAAGGTGCCGAAGTTCGCCTACTTCATTCCCATCCTGATCGACGCCGGTCCCGGCGAGCCGCGGCAACTCTACGAGGGCGGCAAGCACGCCCACGGCACCCAGAGCGGCCTGGCCCAGTGGTTCACCGAGGACTGGATGCTCGTCCTGGACCGTACCGCCAAGCCCGGCGAAACCGCCGCCTTCGACTGGTCCACCACCAGCGGACACAACAGCCTCGAGCGGACCATTCCCGGCCGAGACGCCGCCCTGGCGGCCGAGCGCATGCCCGGCACCACCATCGTCATCGACGCCGACGGCAAGGCCCACAACCTTGTCGCCCGCGACAGGCGCGCTGCCTGGCCGGCCGGGGGCGTGACGGCGGTCTTCACGCGCCCCGACGGCTACGAGCTTGGCTCGGCCACGTTCTACCACGCCGGCTCCAAGGCGCAGGGCGGACATGTTTACCAGCCGGGCGACAAGCCGATGGGTTTCACCTATTGCACGGAGGCGGAACTTGCGCCCCTGGTGAAGAAGTGGCTGGACAACACGCCCACCGGACAGGTGGACCCGCGCGACGCCGGGCGGTACAACGGCGCCTTCATGCCCGCGCCGGTGAGGCCGGAATAGGGCCTTGCCCAAACGTGGGTGACACGTTGAATCAGGCTGGAAAGCCCGGTTGGTCTGGGAAGGGAGCAGCCATGAAGCGGGTGACAATGAACGGTTGTTGGGCGGCCTTGATTGCCGTGGGCCTGACGGCGGCCGGGACGGTTCCTGCGGCCGGGGCCGCCGGACAGGTCGCCGGCAAGGGCCAGGCCGTCTCAGCCGATGAGGGGGGAATGTGGGAACTGGCGCTGGACAAGGCTGTCGCCGGGGGCAAGGCCCTCACGCTCCACCTGGGAGTCTGCGGCGCCCGGATCGTCCAGTGCTGGGCGACCGTGGCCGGCGACAACATCGCGCACCCGGCGGACACGTCCGCCCTGACGCTGGTCGGCGCCCCGACCGACAAAGCTGAGGCCAGGCTCGCCGGGGAGGTGAAGGTGCCGATCAACTCGGTGACGCACGTGTACGCGGTCGACGTGGCCGCCAAGGGCAAGGACCTTGCCGGCTCCTTCACCGGCTCGTTCGGGGCCACGGACAGGGCCGAGGTCGGCGACCGGCTCACCGGCCAGGTGTCGGCCCGCGCAGCGGCCGGGGGCAATCTGGCGATCGAGATCGACCTGGGCAAGATCATGCGGGGCGGCAACAACATCCAGAGGGAGACTTCCATAAGCTTCTTCCGCAGGAACGGCGAGTTCTGCGACGCCAACATCGTCTCCGGGGCCGGCGAGAAGGGCTGGGGCGGGACGGTTGACTATCTTCACGTCGACTTCGCCAAGGACGCGGTGACGGGCACGCTGTCGGCCCAGATCAGCACGAAGTGCCCCACCCGGCCGGGCCGCTATACCTTCAATCTGGAGGGGAAGGTCATCGGCACTGCCCTGCTGGGCACGGCCGTGGCCACGAACGAGGATTGGAGGTCGGCCAAGCATCGGTTCTGCGGCGCCGTAACGGCCGCCCCGGCGGGCAAGGTCAGCCCGGAAGACGCGGCGTACACGCTGGAACTGGACAACGCCATCGAGGGCGCTGAGGCACTCAAGGTCTACATGGAGCGAAAGGGCGGTACGTTCGGGCCGGCCGTCGCGATCAAGAGCGCGTACTCCCCCCACGAGGTGGACGCCGCCGGTCTGAAGCTCGAGGCCGGGCGGTTGAAGGGCGAAATCAAGCTGGCCGTCAACCCGCAGGGCTGGAACAGCGGCGACCGTCGTCCGGTGGCCTATGTCTACGCCATCGATGCGGCCGTCAAGGGCAACGCCATCGAGGGCACGTTCACCGGCCGAGCCGTGCCGATGCGGGTCGCCGGCGGCGCCGCGGGGCGGATCCGCCCCTGGCAGGAGGTGCGGCGGGCCAATGCCCTGGCCGGCGGGACAGACTACCCCGGCTGGCGCGGACCGCAGGCCAATGGGTCCAGCGTGGCGACGGGCCACACGCTGGTGGATTCGCTCCAGGACGCCCGAGTGGTCTGGAAGAGCGAGGACAAGACGCCCGACTCCTGGAACTGGGGCGGCCAGAAGGGCCCTGTCGGCGGCTACTCCAGTCCCGTGGTGGCCGGCGGGCGAGTCTACTTCTTCTACTTCCAGCCCAGCGGCGAGCTCCTCGATCTCCTGACCGTTGACAAGAAGAAGAATGCGCAGAAGCAGCCCTGGAAGGTGGACGCCGACGACGTGATGCTCTGCGTCGACGCCGCCACCGGCCGCACGCTCTGGAAGAGCGTCCTCAAGGACAAGGGCCTGAACGTCGGCATGGCCTCGGCGTTCATGACGCCGCGCGTGGCCGAGGGAAAGGTTTACGGCATCGGTTCGGCCGGACGGGTGTACTGCCTGGATGCGGCCGGCGGCGGCCTGATCTGGGAATCGGACCTCGGCCCTCAGGCGGAGCGGGCGGAGAAAATCCGCCAGGAAGCCAAGAAGGAGGGCGGCGATAGGCCCCGGATGGGCATGGAGTTCTGCTCCTCGCCGGCCCTCGTCGACGGCGTGGTCGTCTGCAACGACAACGACCAGGGCCTCATCGCCCTGGATGCCGCCACGGGCAAACGGCTCTGGGGGCCGATTGCCGACTGTATCTCGAAGACCTCCTCCCCCGTCGAGTGGAAGCACGGGGCAAAGAGCTACATCCTGGCCGCATCGCACACGGCCGTGTGCGTCGAGCCCAGGACCGGCAGGACGATGTGGAAGCATCCGGAGGTGGCCAGCGAGGGCACGCCGGCCGTCAGCCCCGACTACATCGTCTGCGGCGGCGGGGGGTCCCGCAACAACCCGCGGATCACAAGGTCGATGGGCCTCAACTGCCATCGGATCACCCCCCAGGGCGCCAAGACCGCCTGGAGCCTGGAGTACAACAACCACGTGACCAGTCCGCTGATCTACGATGGACACGTGTACGCGATCTCCGAGGAAGCCACGCTGTGCATCGAACTGGAAACAGGCAAAATCGCCGGCTCCTCGCAGTTCCCCGGCGTGCGGAGCTGCTCGTCCATGATCGCCTCCGACGGCCGAGTCTTCCGCGAGCACCTCTACCAGCAGGTTTACTGGTTCAAGGCCGACCCCAAGGACTTCCGCCAGCTTGGCGAGTACTGGCGCCCCCCGTCGCAGGCCGAATGCACCACGGCCGTCATCACGGACGGCCGGCTCTTCCTTCGCGGCAAGGACTGCCTGTACTGCTACGACCTGCGCGCGCCGTCGGCCAAGTGACTCGCGGCCGGATCGCCGCGCCCCCGGCGCCCTGACCGACCCGTCGGAGCAGGATATGCCTTCGACCAGGCGGGATGCGGCCTCCATCGCGTCGGCGGGCGGCCGGGGGACCGCAACGGGGAAGGCGTCGCCTTTGCGGGTTCCCAACGGAGCCGTGCCGTGTCGGCACGGTTGCCTCCGGACCGGTGACCGGTTCCGTCGCGTCGGCGGGCGGGGGGGACCGCAATGGGGAAGGCGTCGCCTTTGCGGGTTCCCAACGGAGCCGTGCCGTGTCGGCACGGTTGCCTCCGGACCGGTGACCGCCTCCATCGCGTCCGCGGGCGGCCGGGGACCGCAACGGAAAAGACGTCGCCTTTGCGGGTTCCCAGCAGAGCCGTGCCGTGTCGGCACGGTTGCCTCCGGACCGGTGACCGGTTCCGTCGCGTCGGCGGGCGGAACCGGACCGCAATGGGGAAGGCGTCGCCTTTGCGGGT
>CAYWTX010000457.1:0-3584 GCA_964461295.1 uncultured Planctomycetaceae bacterium
GCCGCGCGGGCCGGCGACTGGGACAAGGCCATGGGCTTCTTCCGCAGGGCCCACGACATCTGGCCCACCCCGCAGGCGAAGGAGGGCCTCGACAACGCCCGCAAGAAGCTCATGGAGGTCGCACAGGACCGCAAGCGGCTGCACGACAGGGCCCTGGGCGAGGCTGACGCCTTCGCCCGCGCCGGCGACTGGCCGCGAGCCCTGGAGGCATACCTGCACGCCGGCGAGTTCCTGCCCAGCGACCAGGCCAAGGCCGGGGCCGGACCAGGCCCGCCGCAAGATCGCCGAGCAGCAGCAGACGCGCCGCAAGGCGTACGTCGAGGAGATGGGCCGGGCCAGGACGGCCATTCAGACCGGCAATTGGGCCCAGGCCCTGGCTGCCTTCACCCGCGCTGCCGCCATCGAAAACACCCGCGAGGCCGCCGCGGGTATCGCCGCCGCCCGCAGAAAGCTCGCGGACATGCAGGCCGAGACGGCCGTCTATGACGCCGCCTTGGCCGAGGCCAAGACAGCCGCCGCTGCCGGCGACTGGCAGAAGGCCCTGGACGCATACACCAGGGCGGCCGCGATCGACAGCACCCCGCAAGCCCAAACCGGCATCGCCAACGCAAAGAAGAAACTCGCCGACGCCGCGGCCGCGGGAACCGCCTCGGCCGGAGCGAAGCGGGAGTACGCCAGGTTCATGGCCGAAGGCGGCGCAGCCGCCGGGGCGGGCGAGTGGCAGAAGGCCCTGGACGCATACACCAGGGCAGCCGCGATCGACAGCACCCCGCAAGCCCAGGCCGGCATCGCCAACGCGAAGAAGAAACTCGCCGACGCCGCGGCTGACCGGGACAAGGCCAAGCCCTACGACAGGGCCATGGCCGACGCCAAGGCGGCCGCCGACGCCGACGACTGGAAGAAGGCCTTGGACGCCTACGCCAAAGCCTACGAGCTGAAGAAGACCGACGAAGCCAAGGCCGGCATCGCCCAGGCCAAGAAGAAGCTGGGCCGGTAGGCTCGCCTTTGGCGTCCCTCCGGGGCTTTGCTCGATTGCTTGTCTGCCTGTGGCTTCCGCCCTGTTGGGCTGTTCTCGGCCCTGAACTGGAGCCGAAGGGAGATCACGGCCGAAGCCCGGCTGAATCTCGGCCGCCCCTGGGGCGAGGAGCGACGGCGTCACGCCGCGACCAGCGATCCATCACACTGGACCAGCACAGGGGCTTCGTCCGCGCCGGCCGAGAAGTGCAAGCAGGGACAGGGCCGCGAAGGCGGCCGAGACGGGTTCGGGCGCGGTGGGCACGGCAAGGGGGGCGAGTGCGACCGTTCGCCCGAAGTTCTCCCGCAAGGCGTAGAAGTCGCGCCAGTCCACGTCGCCGTCGCCGTCGAAGTCGCCCTGGCCCCATGTGGCCCCCGTCGCCTTGCCGTAGTTGTCCCAGACGGCCCCGTAGTCGGCCCCGTCGACGATGCCGTCGTGGTTGGCGTCGCCACGCGTGGGCATCTCCCAGCCGATGTCGTCGAGGGCCGCGCGGTCCAGGTCGGTCAGGCGCTTCCGCGTGCCGCTGGTGAGGTAAGGCGTCATGGCCGCCTCCTGCACCTCGTCGGCCACCGTGCTCTCGACGTCGCGGTACCAGTGGCTCAGGTAACTGTCCAACGGCACGGATGTGCCGTACTCGGCCACGGAAGCCGGGCCGTTGAATGTCCCGGCCTGCTGCTGGACGCGCGAGTTCCACGCCCCAGCCGTGCCGACGCCGAACACGTGCCCCAGTTCGTGGACGGCCACGGACCAGAAATCGGCCGTGCCGCTCGCCGGCTGCGTGCGGTAGTCAAAGTGCCACGATATCGACTGCCCGAACGTGATCGAGCCGCCCCACGGGCCGAAGTCGGTGGGCTGCGACGCGGACGCGCCGGCCTGGCCGCGATACCACACGGTGTCGCGCCACGCACTGGTCCCGCTGACGGACAGCACGCCAGGCCCGCCGGTGCCCAGGCCGCCCGGGCCCAGGTTCCTCGCTCCCACGAACAGGACGATCGTGTCGGCCGGGACCACCAGCCCGCTCAAAGCGGTCCAGATGCCGTCGCTGGGGCTGTAGAACCTGGCCGACCATGTGTTGTCGCCGCCGGGCTGAATGGCCGAAAGGTGATCGAGGTACATGCTGTAGCAGGCGGCGGCGTTCTCCAACGCGGCCTTGGCCGCGATTGCCTGGGGATACTGCGCGGGGTTGGTGAAGAAGCCGTTGTCGTAGCGGTAGTCGAGTTGGACAGTGACCCCCCCGGCCGAAGCGGCGCAAGCCGATACAGCGCCCAACGCGAGCGCGACGCACGCTCCGCGACGAGACATCATACGGACCTCCCTCTGGCGGATTGCGCCAAAGGCGTTCGGAGGCGCCGCGAAGGAAGGGAGAAGCGTTCGGCCTCGCATCCGCCCGTCGCGGCATGCTCGCCTCGCTTCACTCGAAGGCGACGGCGGCCTCCCGCGCCGGCGGCGACCGATGCTGCCACACGTCGCCGCCGGGGCCCGATCCCGCGCCGGCGGCAGGCAGCCAAGTCTGCCAGCCGGGATGCCATGCAGCGAGGAAAGCCGCCTGTTAAGATGCCGGTTCCTCGTCCGTCTAGCCCTTGTGGCGGCGACGCACGATGATGCCCGCGAAGGCCAGCCCAATCAAGCTCATCGTAGCCGGTTCGGGGACCACCGTGACGTCAAAGGAGGTTGAGTTGATGTCATCGTCCAGGACCTCAAGACTGGTCCAGAACACAGTATCGTCCAAAGTGTTGTCGGTCACCTGGAAGGTCACCGTGCCGATCGTGGTCCCGGCCGTCACAGTCAATTCGCCCAGGTACACCCGGCGGATGCCCGACCCGGGGAACGTCTCGGTGCCCAAGACCCCGCCCGCATGGGCGACGAAGTCCCGCATCTCAAACAACGTCGCCTCGTCACTGGCCACCGAGATCGTGGGACGACCGGGGTCGTCAAACTCGGCTTCATTGCCGGTCAGGTCGGTGATCAAAACTGCAACTGGATTGCTTGGCGCCGCATTCGTCCGGTGCACCAGCAGTCCAGCGCTGAGCAAACCGACCTCCTGCAAGAGCTGCGACGTATCTGGTGCCGAGAAGGTCAGCCACAACGAGACATCCGTGGAAGCCCCAGGCGACAGTTGATAGGAGGCCGAGCCAGTCCCAACGGAGTATCCCACAGCCCCTTGCAGCCCCTGGCACAGGCAGAGCACCGCCAGTGCCCCGATGAGGGGAAAAGTAGCGTTCCTCATGTTCCCTTCCTTCTCCATCTGTGCCGCCGCAGACTAGGGCCGGAAACGACCGCAGCCGTACGGCGACCTCCGTTTCTCGCGACATGCAACCGATCTTGGTCCGGCAACTCACAGGACAGACCGGACAGGCTGCATATTACTACCAAACACCCGAATTGTCAATCCTCCAAATGCTCATATTTTCTTGCCCAGCCTCAACCTAAACTGCGTGTAGTCGTCCGGATCGACGTTCCCATCGCCGTCGTAGTCGAACCAGGCCCGGTAGTTGGCTGCGATGTTCAGACTGCTCCGGAAGACGGCGAGATCGGTCATGTCCGTGTCGCCGTCGCCGTCGCCGTCGCC
>CAYWTX010000458.1:0-20521 GCA_964461295.1 uncultured Planctomycetaceae bacterium
CAGCGCGCCGAGGACGACCAGGCCGATGAGGATGGTCAACACGGCGCCCCAGGAACTGGTGACCAGACCGACCCAGCTTTCCGGGCGGTCCTGGCGCCGCCGGCGCAGCCAGCGGACCAGGCTGCCGAGGATGACGGCCGCGACGAGCATCACCAGCGCGGCCAGTGCGGCGGTGGCGATGGGCTTGGAGTGCAGGCGCGAGAGGAGACTGCTCAGGTAGGAGAACATTGCGGTGGCCTTCCGTGACCGTTCCCAGATGCGGTGACGGGAACATTGTGCGCCGCGATTGCGGGAACGCAAGGGAAAAGTCTTGAACCGGGATACCTAATGGAATTCCTCCAAGAGCCGCCACCGGGCTTCAGGTGGGTGTATTGTAGGTTCTTCAGGCATCACCGCACAAGGCAGCTCGTTTTTCCGAAGCGAGCGCGGTTCTTCCGCTTCCTGGTGCGGATCTGAGAACCGATCTTGGCCCCGCAGCGCAGGTGCCTGCGCTGCGGGGCTCTTGTTTCCCCATTCTCGTTGCTCCTGCGTGCGGAGCGGGTACGCTATTGCCCGAGCGCGGAGCGGTGCGCCGCGACGGAGAACCCGCATGATTCACGACATCAGCGTACGGATGACCGACCAGGCGCCGCCGTATCCGGGCGATCCGCCGTTTGAGTGCAGGTTCGTCCGCACCATCGCCGGCGGGGGCGGGTGCAACCTGTCCACGCTGGCGACGTCGCTGCACCGCGGCACGCACCTGGACGCGCCGCTGCATTTCGTCCACGGCGGCAAGGCCATGGACGCCTTCCCCCTCAGCCGCTTCATCGTGCCCGCCGTCGTCGTCGACGTGCCGCCCGCCGCCGCCGTGCAGGCCGAGCACCTGGACGGCGCAGCCATCGCCCCCGGCGACGCGGTGTTGCTCCGCACCGAGAACTCGCGCCGCGGCTGGGCCTCGGCCGGGGTGTTCCGCGAGGACTACGTGGCCGTGAGCGCCTCGGCCGCGAAGCGGCTCGTCGAGCTCCAGGCGAGCCTGGTGGGCATCGATTACCCGACGGTGGAGCGGCGCGGCGCCGTCGGCCATCCGGCGCACACGATCCTGCTCGGCGCGGAGATCATCCTCCTCGAGGGCGTCAACCTGGCGGGCGTGAAGCCTGGGCGCTACACGCTGCACTGCCCGCCGCTGGCGATGGGACCCGTGGAGGCGTCGCCCGTGCGGGCGGTGCTGATCGAGTAACGCGGGCATTCCTGGACACTGTAGCACCGTTACCGGGGTTCTGGGGGTTCGGTTGTCGGCCGAAACGCGGCAAACAAAGAAGGGCATTGCTTTGCCCACTTGCCCGGCGCGGTGGTGTCTGCTCTTCAGCCTGAAAGGCTGAGAGACGACAGCCCAGGGCAACGCCCTGGGAATGGATGCCCCCAAGCGGCAAGCCCTGAAAGGGCGCAAGAACTCCCCGCCGCCAACGGTTTCTTTCGCCCTTTCAGGGCTTCGCCATCTTCGGATGCGGGTTCCCAGGGCGTTGCCCTGGGCTGTCGTCTGTCAGCCCTTCAGGCTGAAGATGCCGGTAACCGTGCTACAGTGTCCATTCCTGGCGTGATTCACGAAGTGCCGCTGCCGGGTGGCACAACTCGCCAGAGTTGCGCCACCCGGACCTGAACCATGCCGCATTCCCGCCCGGCGCATCGGCGCGGTGCATCGGCGCGGTGGAACGACTCCTGGCGCCGGGGTACACTCTTGCGGGCATGGACCAGCAGACGGCCAGGGACATCTTGAGCGGGCGGCGGGGGGGCGTGGGCGCCGCGGCGCTGCGGGCCGCTTTGCGGGGGGCAAGCTGGCCGTACGCGGGCGCGATGCGCCTGCGGCGATGGGCGTACCGCCGCGGCGTTCTCGGCTCGCAATCCGCCGCCGTGCCGATCATCAGCGTGGGCAACCTCACCGTGGGCGGCACGGGCAAGACCCCCATGGTCGCGTGGATCGTCGCCCGCCTCCAGGAGGCGGGCAAGTCTCCCGCAATCCTGATTCGCGGCTATCGAGCGACCCCAAGCCCAGGGACGGGAGTCCCCGGGACTCCCGTCTCCGACGAAGCGGAATTGCTCCGCTCGCTTACCGGCGTGCCGGTCCTCGCCAATCCCGACCGCATCCGCGGCGCCGCATCCGCCGCCCGGGCCGGGGCGAATGTCCTCGTGATGGACGACGGCTTCCAGCACCGCCGCCTGCGGCGCGACCTCGACATCGTGCTGATCGACGCGGTGCAGCCGCTGGGCTACGGGCACTGCCTGCCCCGCGGCCTGCTGCGCGAGCCGACCTCCGCCCTGCGCGACGCCGACGTCATCGTCATCACGCACGCCGATGAAGTGCCGGCCGGCGATCTGCAATTGTTGCGCGACCGCCTCCGGCGGCTCGCGCCGCGGGCCATCTTCGCCGCGGCGGCGCATGTTCCCGCGGCCCTCATCGACGACGCCGGCGCCCGCCGGGGGCTGGATGCCCTGGCCGGCAGGGGCGTGTACGCCTTCTGCGGGCTGGGCGCGCCGGAGCACTTCCGCGCAACGCTGGATCGCCTGGGGCTGAACGTCCGCGGCTTCCGCACCTTGGACGACCACGCCGCGTACACGCCTGCGCTGCTGGCCGAGTTCGCGGCCGAAGCCGCTCGCGCCGGCGCCGAGGTGTTGCTTACCACGCAGAAGGACCACGTCAAGCTGTCGTGGCTGGCCTCGTGCCCGATGCCCCTCTGGCAGCTTGCCGTGCAGGTCGCCGTCACGCAGGGCGAGCAGGAACTGGCCGAGAGGGTTCTCCGCGTCTGACGATCACCGCCAGAAGGCAGGCCGTTGGCGAGCGGCGCCTCTTCCCGCATCGCTTCCGGCCTGGCCGCAAGCGGCGATGCGGGCGCACCCGGTAACCAGGCAGCCGAGCAACCAGGTAACCCGACAACCGCCCACCACCCACGACACCCACCCACGATCCCCTTGGCTCCCGGGCTTCGGGCGGGTATGATGCTGTCTTCTCTGCCCAGCGTTGGGCCGCCCCCATAGGTTGAGAAAACGATGAGCATCCGAAAAACCGACAGAGAGAACATCCATCGCGCCGGCGGGCTGGACCCCGGCCTCCAGGCCGAAATCGACGACGCCCTCGGCGAGATGAGCATCGATCAACTCCTGGAGAAGGAAGAGGCCGTCGAGCGCCCGCCTGTCACCGTGACTCCGGGCCCGCGTCGTCCCGGGCGGGCGCGCGACGACATGGAGACGCGCCTGGGCCGCGTGATCGCCATCCAGCGCGACGACATCTTTGTCGACTTCGGCGGCGGGCGCGAGCAGGGCGTCCTGCCCGTCAAACAGTTCAGCGAGGAGGAGGGATTGCCCGAGATCGGCCAGGCCATCGAGGTCAGGGTCGCCGGGTTCGACCAGGCCGAGGGCCTGCTCCTGCTGTCGCGCAAGGGATCGGTCCTGGCGGCCGACTGGGACTCGCTGGAGAAAGGACAGGTCGTCGAGGCCCGCGTGACGGGCTCGAACACCGGCGGGCTGGAGGTGAAGATCGGCGGCGGGCGCGGGTTCATGCCCATCAGCATGATCGAGATGCACCGCATCGAGGACCTCAGCCCGTACGTCAACCGCACGCTCACCTGCGAGATCGTCGAGATCGACCACTCCCGCGGCGGCAACGTCGTCGTCTCGCGCCGCGCCGTGCTGGAAAAACAGGCCGAGGAAATCCGCGAGCAGATGCTGGCCTCCATGGCCGAGGGCAAGGTCGTCAAGGGCGTGGTGCGCAGCATCATGCCCTATGGCGCGTTCGTCGACATCGGCGGCATCGACGGCCTGCTGCACGTGGGCGACATGGCCTGGCGGCGTGTGGCCGACCCGCACGAGATCGTCAAGGAAGGCCAGGAAGTCGAAGTCAAGATCCTCAAGATGGACAAGGAGTCCCGGCGGATCAGCCTGGGGCTCAAGCAGGTCCTGCCCGACCCGTGGGAAGGCGCCGCCGTCCGCTGGCCGGCCGACAGCGTCGTCACCGGGCGCGTGACTCGCCTGGCCGACTTCGGCGCGTTCGTCGAGTTGTCCGAGGGCGTCGAAGGCCTGGTGCCGATGGGCGAGATGTGTTTCGAGCGGCGGGTGAAGACCGCCGGCGAGGTCGTGAAGGAAGGCGACGTCATCAACGTCCGCGTGCTGAGCGTGGATCCGGACAAGAAGCGGATCAGCCTGTCGATCAAGCGCGTCGGCGAGGACCCGTGGACCGGCGCGTCGGTCCGCTGGCCGGTCGGGTCGGTGGTGACCGGCGTGGTGAAGCACATCGAGGCGTTCGGGGCGTTCGTCGAACTGACCGGCGGCGTGGAAGGTCTCGTCCACATCAGCGAACTGGGCGAGGGCCGCGTCCGCACCGTCGCCGACGCCGTCAAGGAAGGCCAGACCGTGCAGGCCAAGGTGCTCGGCGTGGACGAGGAGCGCAAGCGGATCAGCTTGTCGATCAAGCAGCTCGCCAGCGTGGCCGAGTACACCGGCGCCGCCGTCGGCGCCGAGGAAGCCCCCGCCGCCGACAAACCCGCCAAGAAGCGCAAGAAGCCCCTCAAGGGCGGGCTGGACTAGGTGGATCGACAGAGGGAATGGACGAACTGTCTGCCCGAGCTATCCTCTAAGCGAAATCAACGGACTGGAGCCTCTGCATGTTGGCACTCGGTTGCCCAAGCGGCAGGACCGAATGGGTTCATGGACTGAACTTGCCCCGTTCGCCGTTCTACACGACGGACAACGGGGCCGCCTACCTCGTCGATTCGCTTCCGGTGCTCCGGGGGATGCCGCCCGAAAGCGTGGACCTCGTCTTGACGAGCCCGCCGTTCGCGTTGACCCGAAAGAAGGAATACGGCAACGAACCGATAGAACGCTACCTGGAGTGGTTCCTGCCGTTCTGTCACGAGATCAAGCGAGTTCTGAAACCCGCGGGCAGCTTCGTACTCGACATCGGGGGAGCCTGGATTCCCGGCGCGCCGGTCCGAAGCGTCTATCACTTTGAGGTCGCGGTGGCCCTGTCCAAGATGTTCCACCTCGCCCAGGACTTCTATTGGTACAACCCCTCCAAACTTCCCACGCCGGCAGAGTGGGTTACGGTACGCCGAATCCGTGTCAAGGATGCAGTCAACACGGTATGGTGGTTCGGGAAGAACGAGTTTCCCGAGGCGGACAATCGCCGAGTTCTTCGCCCGTACAGCGAAAGCATGAGGGAACTCCTTCGCAACGGCTATCAGGCCAAGAGACGGCCAAGCGGGCACGACATCTCAGACAAGTTTGACAGGGACAATGGCGGGGCCATACCCCCCAACCTCCTTGAGATTGCGAACACCGAGTCGAATAGCCTTTACCTTCGCTTGTGTCGGGAACATGGAATCAGAGCCCATCCCGCTCGGTTCCCCGCCAAACTTGTGGAATTCTTCTTCGACCTGCTCCTGGATCCCACGTCACGGGACGCGCTGGTTCTCGATCCATTTGCCGGAAGCAACGTCACGGGGTCGGTGGCCGAGAGTCGAGGAGTCAAGTGGATCGCATTTGAGAGGGAAACCGAGTATCTACGGGGGTCGATGCTGAGGTTCCTCGATGGGCCGCTGTTCAACAGGCCCGCCATCGACGCGATCATTGGCAGGCGAACCAGGGAACACGTGTAAGGAAAGAGCCCATGTCGGGGCAGGCATTTGCCGAGTTGGCCGGGCGCTTCGTGGGCGACCTGGAGAAGGCGGGAGCCAACGTGTTGATTTTCGGCGACCTGCGAACCAGGCCGTTGCGTTGCCGCGTCACTCTCGGTCCGCTCTCGGCTCCGTTGGAGGTGTACCTCTGGACGATCACTCCGGGAGGGAAGGGGCGGGGTCGTCCCGACGAACGCCGGATCCAGATGACCGGAGTAACCACGATCCCGCTTCGGGCCTCAGTGCGAGTACTCTTGGGTGGGTGGAGCGAGGAAGTCGGCGTCTATGCCTTCTGGGACGCGCGAAGGCATCAGGGCTTCTCCGCGGGTTCGCCGAGCCTCCAGATTGGGAAGGCAGCTCTTGAGATGGGCTACCATCAAGGGTTCGGGACGGAGGTCCGCCGGGTGCGAGAGGGTGAGGAAATCGCCATAGCCGTTCAAGCGGACTATCTGACTTGGTATCTGGAGGAATGGGAACGTCTGTACGAATGCAGTGCGGACATTCAGGCGGCCCCCGAGTTGATCGACACCAGCGTCGAGGAGAAACGCCATTTCGTGGACTCGGGACACGATGACCGGGAGCGGTCACGTCGGCATAAGGTCATTACCATCGTCGAGAACTTCCGTGACGCGAGGTTCCGGCCGATCGTCCTGCGGGCTTACGGATACAGATGCTGTGTCACAGGCACGGCGCTGCGCCTGGTGGACGCCGCTCACATCATACCCGCAAGCGATCCCACGAGTTCGGACGAGGTCTGGAACGGCATGGCGATGGCTGTCCATGTTCACCGCGCCTACGACAACGGGCTACTGGGGATCCTGCCTGCCGGCAGAATCGCCCTCAATCCGCATGCCGTGTTCGGCCTCAAACAGCACCGCTTGGCGGCAGGTCTGGATGAGTTGTCGCGAGTTCTGCCCCCGAGGATCCGATTTCCAGGCTCTCCAGAGCTGTATCCACGCGATGATGCTCTCCTCAAAGGGCTTGCCGCCCGAGGGTGGACGGAAGACGAGATTGAGGCCGCCTTACGTTCGGCGTGAGGAAGGCCCCGCATGTCCGCCAACGGCGTCCCGCCAGGCTCAGCAAGTGGGGCCAGGTGAGCGGGACACAACAGGAGGTCACCCATGGAGAATGACGACCTCGAATCCGCGAGAAGAGGAAGAGAACTGAGCCTATGAAAGTGTTGATTACCGGCGGCAGCGGTCGCGTCGGCAAGGCGGTCGTCGAGCGGCTCGTCCGCGGCGGGCATGACGTGCTCGTCGTGGGGCGCAAGGCCGACGTGGAAACGCCCGGCGCCCGCTACGCCTCCTGCGACGTCACCCACTACGACGACGTCCGCCGCCACATGGCCGGGCGCGATGCCGTCGTGCATCTGGCGGCCGTGCCGTCGCCCACGCAGCAAAGCGGCCCGGAGGTCATGCGCGTGAACGTGCAGGGCACGTTCCACGTTTACGAGGCCGCCGCCCGCGAGGGCGTGCGGCGCGTGGTGCAGGCCAGTTCGATCAATGCCTTCGGCCTCACGTATGCCGTGCGCGACCTCGACCACCTGCGGTACTTCCCTATCGACGAGGAGCACCCCACCGGCACGACCGACCCCTACGCGTTCTCCAAGGAACTCGTCGAGCGGATCGGCGAATACTACTGGCGGCGCGACGGGGTTTCCGGCACGGCCCTGCGGCTGCCGTGGGTTCACCCGGCCGGGCACCAGTACGGCCGGGACCACCGCGACCGCATGGCGCGGGAGCGGGCGCTGCTGGATGAGTTGCGGGCCATGCCGGAGGCGGCGCGGGTGGCGCGGCTCGCCGAGGCGCGGCGGCAGGCGGTCGAGCATCGCCTCAAGCGCCCGCTGGAGTTCGACGCGCCGCGGCGCGGCGTCGAGCGGCCGAAGTTCGACGACCTGCTGACGGCGATGTGCTGGAATGACCGGCACAACTTCTTCACGTTCATCGATGAGCGCGACAGCGCCCAGGCCATCGAGAAGAGCCTGACGGCGAACTACGACGGCGCCCACACGCTGTTCGTCAACGATTCGCACAACCAGTTGCTCTACGACAGCGAAACGCTCGTGCGGTTCCTCTACCCCGAGGTGCCCGGGCGCCGCCAGGGCCTCTCCGGCAGCGGAACGCTGGTGAGCATCGAAGCGGCGCGCAAGCTCATCGGCTTCGAGCCGGAGTTCTCCGTCGCCGGGGCCGGACAGTGAGCAGGGATACAGGGAATGCAGGGGATAGAGAATCAGTGCGTTGGGAGAAACGTGTATTCCCGCAACTCCTGTCCATCCCTTTCATCCCCTTCATCCCTGCTGATTCTTCTTCTGCACCTCCGACACGCCCCCGGCCGATAAAGGACAATGGCGGCACGTGAGCATGATGCAGATTCGCATGAGTTTTCTGGGCGCGGCGCAGAACGTAACCGGTTCGCGCTACCTCGTCGAGGTCGACCACTCGCGTGTCCTCGTCGATTGCGGGCTGTACCAGGAGCGCCAGTTCCTTGACCGCAACTGGGATCCGTTCCCCGTCGCCCCGCGCCAGATCGACGCCGTCGTGCTCACCCACGCCCACCTCGACCACTGCGGCCTGCTGCCCAAGCTCGTCAAGGAAGGCTTCCGCGGCAAGGTCTACTGCACCTCCGCGACGGCCGAACTGGCCCGCATCATCCTGCTGGATTCCGCCGAGTTGCAGGAGGAAGACGCGGCCTACAAGCAGAAGCGCCACCGCAAGGAGCGGCGGCTGAGCCCGCGGCCGATCGTGCCGCTGTACACCGTGGCCGACGCCGAACGATGCCGCTCGATCTTCCGCTCCTGCCCGTACGGGGAGCCCATCGAGGTCGCCAGGAACATCACGGCCACGTTCCGCGACAGCGGGCACGTGCTCGGCTCGGCGACGATTCACCTCGACGTGAAGCGCGACGGCGACACGCGCAGCATCCTGTTTTCCGGCGATGTCGGGCGGAACGACATGCCGATCATCGAAGACCCCTCCGTGCCCGACCAGGCCGACTACCTGCTCATCGAGAGCACCTACGGCGACCGCGACCACGAGCCGGCGCAGAACGTCGGCGACCGTCTCGCCGACGTGGTGAACCGCGCCAGGGCCGCCGGGGGCAACCTCGTCATCCCGTGCTTCGCGCTGGAGCGAGCCCAGGTGCTGCTGTACCTGCTCAACGAGCTGCTGGCGGCCGGAAAGACCGAACAGACGCCCGTCTTCCTGGACAGCCCCATGGCCGTCAGCATCACCAAGGTCTTCGAGAAGCACCCCGAGCTGTACGACGCGGAGATGAGCGGGTGGGTGGAGCGCCACCAGTCGCCCTTCCGCATGCCCGGGCTGCGCATGGTGCAGACGGTCGAGGAGTCCAAGCGGATCAACCGCTTCGCGGAACCGTGCATCATTCTGGCCGGCTCGGGCATGTGCACCGGCGGGCGCATCAAGCACCACCTGGCCAACAACATCGAGCGCCCGGAGAGCACGATCCTGTTCGTGGGCTACCAGTCGCGCGGGACGCTGGGGCGGGTGATCGCCGACGGCGCCGGCGAGGTCAGGATTCACGGCGTGCAGCGCCAGGTGCGCGCGAAGATCGAGCGGATCCACGGCTTGAGCGCCCACGCGGACCGCAATGAACTGGCCGCCTGGGTGAGCGGCATGGCCAGGCCGCCCCGGCGAGTGTTCGTGGTGCACGGCGAGGCGGAAGCAGCCGAGGCGTTCGGCCGCTTCCTGCACGACAGGACCGGCTGGCGCGTTTCGGCGCCGGCCTATGGCGAGCAGGCCATCCTGAACGGGGAAGAGTGACGGCGCCAGGCGGCAGGGAAGAGGGAAGGGAACGGCGCCTCTGCTCGTTTTCCGATAGGAACCGGCGCCCGGGACTGCTCCCTGCCGCCGGTTCTAGACCGATCTTCGTTCCGTGATCGCATCCGAGAGCACGGACTTGCTGGCGTATTCGATCTGCCCGCCTGTGGGCAGGCCGCGGGCCAGGCGGGTCACCTTCACTCCCAGCGGCGCCAGGAGGCTGGTGATGTGCAGGGCCGTGCCGTCGCCGGACACGTCGGGGTTGGTGGCGAGGATCGCTTCCTTCACGCCGCCCTGCCGGACGCGGTCGGCCAGGGCGTCCAGCGTCAGGTCGTCGGCGTCGATGTCCTCCAGCGGGGCGATGTGGCCCATCAGCACGTGGTAGACGCCGGTGTAGGCGCCCGTCGCCTCCAGGGCCAGCAGGTCCTTGGGTTGCTCCACGATGCAGATCGTCGCGTGGTCGCGTCGCGGGTCGGCGCAGACCGGGCACAGGTCGCCCTCGGCCAGGTTGTAGCACACCTTGCACGGGCGGACGTTCAACTTCACCGCGCGGATGGCGTCCGCCAGGCCGAGGGCATCGTCGTGCCTGGCCTTGAGGATGTGGAATGCGATCCTCTCGGCGGAACGCGCGCCGATGCCGGGCAGCTTGCTGAGTTCGGCGATCAGTTTCTCGATGGTCTGGCTGTATCCTGGCATGGATGCTATTCCGTTTTCGCGGGTTCTTTCCGCCAGGCGGGCGAGGGAAACCGCGGACTACACGAACGGGAGAAGGGGCACTCGTTGCGAACAGAGGGAAGTCAGTCCACAGGTTTCACAGATGGGAGACTGACAAAGACCATTCTTCTTCCATCTGTGGAATCTGTACTGCGGATGATGCTTTCCTTCACGGGCGAACAAAGTTTTCGGCGCAAAGTACGCAGAGAACGCAGAGAACAGAGGTTGTAGCGAACTTTTCTCTGCGACCTCCGCGCTCTCCGCGATGAAGGCACATGTCCCTTTGGTTGCGGCCGCCGGCCGCGCTGGGGAATCTGTGGACGCATCTTCCCGTTTCTTTTCGGGCGATTCGTTCTTCATTCGTGCAGTTCGTGGTCTCTTCGCCCCGATCGCGAACCGGCGCCCGCTGTCACATCATCGCTTCCATCCCCGGCAGGGACATTCCGCCGGTAAGCTCGGCCATCGCTTCGCGGGCGGCGTCGGCCGCCTTGGCTTGCGCGGCCGACACGGCCGCTTTCACGAGGTCCTCGATCATGGCCGCGTCGGGCGCGCCGGTGAGCAGCTCGGGGCTGATCCTCAGGTCCACCAGCTTCATCTTGCCGTTGACGCCGGCGGCAACGGCCCCGCCGCCGGCCGTCGCCTCGAACGTGGTGCATTCGAGTTTCGCCTGCACTTCGGGCAGCCGCTGCTTGACCTGCATCGCGACTTTCATCATCTTGCCGAAATCGCCAAACATGGTTTCTCCAGGTGGGGAACACCGACGGGCACGGATCCACGCCGGGATTATACGCCAACGGAGGCGTTGGAATACCAGCTTTCAGCATGCCGGACGGAAGCGGCGCCGCGATCCCGCGCTGCGGTCTCTCACGGCTGCCACAGGTTCGCGTTGGCAGTGATGGTCGGGTCGAACTGCCAAGGCGCTGCGGCGCCGACGGCGCCGTCGGCGTAGAGGACATTGAGGCGATTCATGTGCCTGGCGGACTTGCGGAGGTTCTCGGGCGTGTCCGCGTTGAGCGGGTCCACCTGCCCCGTGACGTAGTCCATCACCAGCGCCTTGTGCGAGGGGAACTTCAGGTTCTGCGACCCGACGGCCATGCCGTAACTGCACTTGTACGTCGCGCCCAGCACGACCTCCATGCCGATCTTTCCGCTGCTGGTTGGCCCCATCCAGCCGAACATCGGACTGGCCGGATCGTTCACGCCGGGCGGGTCGGATGCATTGGTGAACAGCGGCTTGCCGCAATACAGGATGGCGTTGTACTCGCCGCAGGTATGGTTCATCAGCTTGATGACGGTCTTCCCGTTCTTGTTCGTGTAGAGGCGCAGCAGCCCGTCGTGGGTGTCGCCGTCGAAGTAGACCCTTGAGTTGTCGTCGCACTTGATCTCGAGGTACTCGCCGAACTGGTCGCTGCCCTTCCGCGTCCCGACGTTCATGGCGCCTTCGCCCTGGTGGCCGGCGTCATCGAGATTGACCGACACCCCGCGGGTCTGGTTGCCCGTCAGAGACCCCGTCGGCGTCAGGTTGCGGTACTGCATCATGGACAGCGGACTGCCGAACATATGCGTCTGGACCACGTCGCTGGAGTCCTCCGGGCAGACGATCAGCCTGGTGTCGCTCACCACGGTGAACAGCACTCCCGGCCAGGTGTCCGCCGGCTGGAAACGCCATCCGTCCGCCTCGCCCTTGGCCAGGCGGTCAGCACGCTCGATGGTGAGGGTCGAGCCGATCTGGCTCAGGTTGTTCTGGCAGATCGTGCTCCGAGCCACGGCGAAGGCCCTGCTGACCGTGGGAACCAGGACGGCAATCAGCAGCGCGATCACGCCGATGACGACCATCAACTCCGTCAACGTGAAACCTCGCCGTTTCATGTTCAGCTCCTCCCTCCGGAGTTCGCGGGGCCCGCGCCCCCGCCGACAGCACCTTGTTCCGTTCCGGGCGGCGCGGTCGCCTCCGGCGTCGGGTGACGGATTTCAAGTTCCGGCCGGCGCACGAGCGGCTTGCCCGCGGCCTGGTAGGCTTCCTGCACCTTGGGGTATCGCTTCACGTATTCGCACAGAAAGGCGATCTGGGCGGGCCAGTTCTTCTCCTGGTCGGGGGGCGGGCCGATGTACCGCATGTCCAGCTTCCGATACAACTCGCGAACGGCTCGGTACTGCACTTCCGGGGTGGAACGCTCCATCGCCTCCAGCAGCAGCATGGTGGCCCGAAGGCAGCGGCTTCGCCCCAGGCCGATCACCGCTCCGATCCGCGCCGACGCGTTGGGATCGCCCACGGCCATCTCGCCGAGCTTGTCGGCTGCGCCCTCATCGTGGAAACTGCCCAGGGCCGCCGCCGCGGCGGCACGCACCTGCGGAACCGGATCCCGGGTCGCCTGCTCGATGGCCGCGCGATGCTGCGCCTGGGCCGCCTGGGCCACGTGCGCCAGTCCCGCCAGCGCCGCCTCGCGCGCCTGCCAGTCGCCTTCGGTGAGGGCGGCGTCCGCCAGCGACTTGCCCGCCCCGGCAGGCTGCTCGGTGGCGATGCGGTGGATGGAGGCCAGGCGATCCTCGCGGCTCCCGCCCGTGATCCGGGCGCTGAGCCTGCCGAAGACGAAGTAGGAACAGGCCGTGATCGCCACAGCCCCCAGCCCCGCGTAGAACAAACTCTTGCGAAGATTTCCCTGTCGACCCATGCACGACCTCTTGAATGCCCACATTCTACCCAATCCGGGGCGTTTGGCAAACCAATCCGGGGCGTTTGGCAAGAAAAAGGCGCGGTTGAGGTCCGGGTGGCGCAACTTTCCGAGTTGCGGCCGCCGGAGTTCACAACTGTCGAGAGTTGTGCTGCCGGGAGGCGGCACTTCCTGAGCCATGCCCGGAAGAAGGAAGTGTGCCGAGCTGCGCAACGCTCGACGGGGGAGCCTTGTCTGGCGGCGGCCCTCCCGGCGGCGCCTGGGGGCTATCCCTCGCCGGTTTCGTCGGCCGCCGGCGCGGCGTCGGTAGTCGCCGGGTCGATCCGCATGTCGGTGATGTCGCCCCCGAACATCGCGATCACCGAACGCACCGTGGCATCCTTGGCGAGGGTGTTCCGCTCCGAGGTGCTCAAGGCGCGCAGCGAGACGGGAGCCGGAGCGGCAGAGGACGAGGGAGAAGAGAAACCCCCCGCCCCGCCGGGCGGGGGCGTTTGGGAAGGAGGCGCTGAGGACGGGGGCGTTGGCGAAGGAAGCGATGAATCGCGACCTGGAACCGGACCGGCGTAGCTCTCCGGCGGCGCGGCGCTAGGCGCTACCGGGATTGGCCTTTTTTTTTTCGCTCCCCGGAGGAGCGTGCGGTTGGCGGGCTGGGGCTTGTCCGTCCGGGGGCGTCCCGGCCGTCGGTCGCCGCGGCGGGCCCGCGGCGGCGAGGCTCTCCAGTCGCTCCAGCAGGCTGGCGGGGTCGATGAACTTCTCCGCCTCGGCCAGGCGAACCACGGTCGCCTCGAGCAGCGCCCGTGCCAGCGTGGTGCCTCGCATGGCTCGGGCGGCAGCCTGGCAGATCGCCACCGTCTGGACCAGGACGGGCGTGCTGAACCGCCTGGCCAGTTCGCCCACCGCCTTGCGGTGGGCTTCGGGCAGTTCCACCAGTTCGCTCTCTTCGCCGCACACGGCCGCCAGCATCGTGCTGCGGAACAGTTCGCCCAGGGCCGTCGCGGAGGTCGCCAGCGACACGCCGGAGGCGAGCATGGCGTCGAGTTCCTTGAGGGCCTCGGCGGCTGCGCCGTTGGCGATCGCGGTCGCCAGGGCGAGCGTGCGTTCATCGGGCGGCGTGCCCAGCACGCGGACGACGTCGTCGTCGGTGACCTGCTCGCCGGCGGCCAGAAGCTGGTCCAGCAGGCTGAGGGCGTCGCGCATGGAGCCGTCGGCGGCGCGGGCGATGCGGAAGAGTGCGTCGTCCTGGGCCTTGACCGATTCCGCCTTGCAGATTGTCTTCAGGTGCCCGGCGATCTGGCGCGTGGGGAGGTTGCGGAAGTCGAACCGCTGGCAGCGGGAGAGGATGGTGGCGGGGACCTTTTCGCCCTCGGTGGTGGCGAAAATGAATTTCACGTGCGGCGGGGGTTCCTCCAACGTCTTGAGCAGGGCGTTGAACGCGTCGCGCGTGATCTGGTGGACTTCGTCGATGTAGTAGATCTTGTAGCGGCTGCGGGCGGGGCGGAAGATCGCGTTGGCCCGCAGCTCGCGGATCTCGTCGATGCCGCGGTTGCTGGCGCCGTCGATCTCGACGACGTCCATGTCGTCGCCGCGCGCGATGGCCAGGCAGGCGTCGCACTTGCCGCAGGGCGTGGGCGTGGCCGCGTCGCTGGCCAGGCAGTTGAGCGCCTTGGCCAGGATGCGGGCCATCGTCGTCTTGCCCACCCCGCGCGTGCCGGTGAACAGGTAGGCGTGGTGGATGCGGCCCTTCTCGATGGCGCTGACGAGCGTGCGCGCGATGGGCTCCTGCCCGACGACCTCGTCGAACGTGTTGGAGCGATACTTTCGGGCTAGTACGAGGTACTCGGCCATCGTGCCTCCGCCAGCGCACCATTGAACACGGTCCGGCGGCGGGATTCAAGGACGGGAAAGAGGGAAACAGCCCAGTACGACGAGGAGGAGGACGAGGACGAAAAGACCGGCTTCGTCTGGCGCTTGCGGTTGGCAGAACCTGCCCGCGCGGCCGGCGTTCTGCCAACCGCAAGCGGCAGACGGTGCGTGCAGACCGAGGCGGTTTCCCGTCCCCCCAGGCGGAACCGGCGCCTCATCCGCGCATTCAATCGCTGAAGAGGAGCAGGAGAACCATGTTGTCATTGTTGTCCCGCGGATTGCAGTGTGTCCTGGCGTGCTCGATGGTTTGCAGCCTGTGCGTCCCCGCCGTCGCGCAGCGGACGCTGCCGGCGCCCAAGGACGACTTCGGCGTCGTGCTGGTTCCCAAGATAACCGCCAAGTGCGAACTGGTCGCCAAGTCGAAGGTGCCCGAGCCGAAGGACTTCAAGCTCGACTACGCCGACGGCCTGGTCGTCTTCGAGTACAAGGTCCTCAGCGTCACGCAGGGCAACGTGCCCAAGGCGAACATCCGCGTGACGCACTGGGGTGTGCGGCGGAAGATGGTCCAGCCGCTGCCGGCCGCGAAGATCGGCCAGCAGGTCACGCTGCGGCTGACGCCCTACGGCGACGTGGAGGAGAACCTCGGGAAGGTCTGCCGCAGCGACACGCTTGCCGTTTCGCCGATGCCGATGTTTCACGACGTCGGGCAGGAGGTCGTGCTGCCCGTGGATGAACGCGGGCGATGGAACTACGCCGTGGAGGTCGGTCGGCGGATCAAGACGCTGATCGTGCTTCGCAACCAACTCAAGTTGGTGGTGCTGGGCGATTGCCAGGCGTGGTTCGCCAACAACACGGTGCAGTACTACGGCGAGGAGAACAAGAAGACCCCCGTGGCCCTGGGCGTCTGGCAGGAGCGCGAGGGGCTGGAGTTGTGGAAGCCGTTCACCGAAGAGTACCTCGTTCGCCTGCCCAAGTTGGAGTGGGTCGTGCTCATGTGGAACCCGCGATACGTGAACGCCACCTGGCCATACGGCGCGAAGGCGCAGGCGTTCCTGCGCAGCCCCGGCTGCCAGTTCGACAAGCAGAGGGCGGCCGACGTCTTCAAGCCCGCGCCGGCTGGCGCGGTCCCACTGACGACGGAGCAGGTGCTGGCCGATCCGACGATCGGCGCGCAGTGGCAGAAGGGGCCGTACAACGAGATTCGCGGCGTGAAGTTCGGCCGCAGCGCCAAGGCCCAGGCGTTGGAGGTGCAGAAGAAGGCGGGGGCGTACAAGTTTTCATCCGACCGGTGGGATCTGCTGGAGTCGATGGCGAAGGCCCTGGCCGGGCGGAAGGTGAAGTTGCTGGTGGTGACACAGCCGATTCACCCCGCCACGGGCGACCAGAACATAAAGGACAAGAGCGGGGTGGACGCGGCGGGCTACACGGACCAGGTGGCTCGCCTGAAGGCGATGGAGAAAAAGTATCCGGGCCTGTTCTTCTGCTACGACTTCAACAACGGGGGCAACAACGGCCTGGTCGACGAGGACTTCGGGAATATCGACCACCCGACGCAGACGGGGGCGTTCAAGGCGACCAAGGCGATTGAGGCGTACCGCCTGAAGATCGAGGGCGAGCTGAAGCGGGGCGGGAAGGGGTAGGGCGCATCTTGCCCAGATTACCCATTTTCGCACGAAACGCGTTGACCGGCGAAATGGCTGGTTAACGCGCGCCAGAATCGATTCGGATGGCTGGGAGAGTCCAGGACACCACCGAGGTGCCGATCGTCGATTTGGCGCGCCGATTACCGGGCGTTTCGCCGGTCAAGGGATGTTGAAAAGGGACGACCTGCTCGCTCACCGGCCCCCCGGTCACTCAAGAGCCGGATGAACTCATCTTCTTCTTGCATCCTGTGCGTTGCCGGGTAGAATCACCATCCTATAGGTGATATGGTCCTGTATTGGAGAATCTCCTATGTCGGACTGCTGTCTAGGCCCTTGTGAAGGCGGCAACCTCGACCGGCTGCTTCAGCCGGCCATTCTGACCGCCCTGGCGCCCTCCGACGGCCTGCACGGCTACGAGTTGGACCGCCAGCTTGGCGCGTTGCCCATGATGCGGGGGCGCAAGCCCGACCTCGCCGGCGTGTACCGCCTCCTGAAGCGCATGGAAGAACGCGGCCTGATTGCCAGCGACTGGGACATGGCCGAGGCCGGCCCGCCCAAACGCGTCTACGTGATCACCGACAGCGGGCTGGATTGTCTTGGCCGCTGGGTGCGAACGCTTCGCGACTACGCGGAGGCGTTGGTGCTGTTCGTCGGCCAGGCGAGGGCCGCGTTGGAGGCCGTGGCGACGGGCGCCAAGTGCAACTGCTTCAGCGAGACGCTGGCGAAGCTGGAGGCCGGGGCCGTGCCCGGAACGCACGCCGTGCATGTCGATGCTCCCGCGCCGGCCTCGGAGGATGCCGCCAATGTCACCGGCGCTTGAGACGCCCCGGCCGGCGCCTCCCGCCGCTATGCTGGAAGCCCCATGCGCTGCCCTGCCCGGGCCGTCCCTCGGCCGCCGTCTGGCTGGCGAGTTCGTCGGCACGTTCATCCTGGCGTTCTTCGGCGTTGGCGTGGTTCACGCGGCCGTGCTGTGCGGCGCCCAGGCGGGAATCTGGCAGGTGGCCGTGGTGTGGGGCGCGGCCGTGTCGTTGGCGATCTACGCGGTGGGGACCATTTCCGGCGCGCACTTGAACCCGGCGATCACGATCATGCTGGCCGTGCTGGAGCGGTGCCGCTATCCGCACCGGGCAGCGCTATACATCGTGGTGCAGGTGGCGGGGGCGTTTGCGGCGGCGGCCGTGCTGAACGTGCTGTTCGCCGGTCCGCTGGAGCACTTTGAGAGAACCAACGGCATCGTTCGCGGGCAGGCGGGCAGCGAACTGTCGGGTATGGTGTACGGCGAGTATTTTCCCAACCCGATGGCGGCCAAGGCGCACGGCTGGCCGCCGGATGTCGTGACGCAAACGCAGGCGATGCTGGCGGAGGGGATCGGCACGGCCTTTCTGGCTTTCTTCGTGCTGGCGGTGACGGATCGGCGCCGCGCCGGGCGGCCGATGAGGGGGGCGCCCGTGCTGATCGGTGTGGGCGTGGCGATGGTGATATCGGTGGTGGCCCCGCTGAGCCAGGCGGGGTTGAACCCGGCGCGGGACTTCGGTCCGCGGTTGTTCGCCGCCCTGGCCGGGTGGGGCGGCGTGGCGATCCCCGGCCCGCGCGACGGATTCTTCACGGTGTACATCCTGGCCCCGATTCTGGGCGCGCTGGTGGGCGCGGCCGCGTGGCGGCTGGTGGCAAGACCGGGAGATACCACCACAGAGGCACAGAGGTCACGGAGACAAAAGGGGCGGGAGCAGAACACAGATGAACACAGATGAACATGATGGTAAGACGACTTTGTTCCTATCCGCGTTCGTCCGTGTTTATCCTTGTTGCCCTTTCCTCTCTGCGCCCCCAGTGCCTCTGCGGTCGATGTTTCCCTCGCATAGGAGTGACGTGCGATGTCGCAGGTTGAGTTGATCCTCGTGGGCGGGTTCCTCGGCGCGGGCAAGACGACGCTGCTGGCCAAGGCGGCCGAGACGCTCATCCGCCGCGGCAAGCGGGTGGGCATCATCACCAACGACCAGGCGGGCGACCTGGTGGACACCGCCCTGCTGCGCGGCGGGGGGCTGGAGGTGCAGGAGGTGTGCGGCGGATGCTTCTGCTGCCGGTTCGACGACCTGGTGCGATCGGCCCGCAAGCTGATCGAGAAGATGCAGCCGGACGTGCTGCTCGGCGAGCCGGTCGGCTCGTGCGCGGATATCGTCTCGACGGTGGTGCGCCCGATGGGAGCCTACCATGCCGACCTGTTCCG
Organism: uncultured Planctomycetaceae bacterium; assembly: GCA_964461295.1. Taxonomy (GTDB): domain Bacteria; phylum Planctomycetota; class Phycisphaerae; order SM23-33; family SM23-33; genus CAYWTX01. The sequence goes on from CAYWTX010000458.1 coordinate 18,538, forward strand.
CCTGGGGCGGTTCAGCGTGCTGGCCGACCCGCGGCGGATGCGCGAGGCGATCGGCCTGCTCCCGCGACGCAGCTTCCCCGAGAGCGTGCTGTACGTCTTCCGCAAGCAGGTCGAGGAGGCCGACGTCATCGTCCTGAACAAGATGGACCTGCTCTCGGCCGCGGAGGCGGAAGAGCTGAAGGCGGCCGTGGCGGACAAGCTGTCCGGGCGGGAGATCGTGACGATGTCGGCCATGCGGGGCGAGGGCGTGGAGGCGTGGCTGTCGCGTGTGGAGCCCGCGGGCGCCGGCGACGGGCGGCACGTGCAGGTGGATTACGACACCTACGCCGAGGGCGAGGCGGAACTGGGCTGGCTGAACGCGACGGCCGAGGTGACCCGCCCCGGCGGGGCGGACTGGCGGGCGTTCGCCTTGCGGGTGATGGAAGAGGTCGCCCGGCGGGTGGCCGAGCGGTCTGCCGAGGTGGCCCACCTCAAGTTGTTCCTGGGCGGGGACGGGCGGGGGATCGTGGCGAACGTCACGGGCGGCTCGTCGGAGCCGGTGGCCCGCGGCTCGCTCGACGCGGCCGTGGAGAAGGCGTCGCTGACGGTGAACGCCCGCGTGCACGTGGATCCGCGGGAGCTGGAGGCGGCGGTTCGCGGCGGGATCGCCGCGGCGGCCGGGGGCGACATCGCGGCGCGCGTGCTCCACGTGGCGGCGTTCCGCCCCTCGCGCCCCACGCCGACGCACCGCATCCCATAGCGCGCCCCGCTTGCGGACCGGCGAAACCACCCGAAGAGCCCAACCGTCCCCACGCCGCGGTTGTCCCCGAATCCGCGAAAATCGCCCGACCCGCGGATGGTGTTGGGGCGCCGGCCGCGAAGGGCCGCGGAAACTCCGGCGAAGAATACGCCACCTCGGCAATCTGCTCGGCCACGTCGGCCATGAACTTACACGGGCCGACACGGGCGCCGTAGTACGGATACCAGGTGATCGCCTCGATCCCGCCGTCGCTGAACCGGTGAATGATCGTGCGGCCGCACGCGGCCGAGCAGCCGCCGCCTTCGGCGATGGCCGAGAGTCTGTGAAAGAGTCGCAGAAGCGGCCTTGTCCCTCTTCGCCCGGAAGGGGCGATCAGGATTGAGCCGGGGGCGTAAGCCCCAGGTGGACAAAGAATTAAGCGCAGAGCCCCGAAGGGGCGACAGACAGCGTCCAGCGCGGGCAAACCTGCGAGATCCAGTTCTTTCACAAACTCCGAGTTCTCCCGCCCGCCGCGCGAAGGCAACATGATGCGGGCGTGCAGACTGTTGACCGTGTTGGTCAATTGTCGTTTCATACGATGCAGCTTGCCGCTCTCCCAAGGGCGCAGCTTCCGTGCCGCCACCTTCGCCGTGCATGGTGTGCATTGTCCGCGGCGGCGGCGGGTCTGCCAAATGCGTATGTTCCGCCCCGGCCGTTCGGCGGGGCCGCGGCCGTCTGCCGTTGGCCCACCGAGAGCGCGGTCACGGTGTGTCCTTTCTCCGTCACTCCGACACACATCGACATCTGGGGTCGCTACCCCTTTCCGTCCTTTACTCTCAGAAACTAGGGCGCGTCCCTAGTTGTCCGGGCGCGTCCCTAGTTGTCCAGAAACTAGGGCGCGTCGCTAGTTGTCCTAGTTGTCCCGTCCCTAGTTGTCCCGTACGTTTCGCGGGTCCATGACCGCAGTTGCCTCGCCTCTTCAGCCTGAAGGGCTGATGTATGACAGCCCAGGGCAACGCCCTGGGGATGTGGCGATGCAGATGACAAGCCCTGTAAGGGCGATATAAGAGCCTCACGCGGCGTTTGTCCCGCCCCTTCAGGGCTTGCCGCCAATACGGCCCACCCCCCAGGGCGTTGCCCTTGTTGTACTACACAAGTCCCGGATCGGCGTAGCGGTAGCGAAGCGGCCCTATGGAGTGCCGCGTACCGCCCATGAAGAGCGCGGGGTGCCGTGGGCTGCGAATGCCTTTAGGCTGAAGCAGCCGC
>CAYWTX010000459.1:0-2597 GCA_964461295.1 uncultured Planctomycetaceae bacterium
CTTTGGCGTAGGGTTCCCAGGGCGTTGCCCTGGGCTGTCATATCTCAGCCCTTCAGGCTGAAGAATCCGGTGCAGATCCCAAACCCGGTCTCAGCAACTACGGTCATGCGCCCGCCGATGGCCTCCGGCTTGACCCGGCAAGCGGAGCACGGGTGGCTGGAGGCTGGCAGCTGGTAGCTGGTAGCTGGTAGCTGGTAGTTGGAGGCTGACTATGCGGGATGACATCCCCCGGCACTGCGCCGAAATCGACCGCTGCAACCAGCGCGGCGGGCGGATGCTCTCCGTCGTCGACTTGATCGATGCCGGCACCATCGACGTCGGCCTGGCCGCGTTCTCCCTGGCCGCCATCGGCGCCGGCGCGTCGTTCCTGGTCGGGGCGAAGCCCGGCGGGGCCGGCAAGACCACCGTCATGGGCGCCCTGCTCAACTTCGTGCCCGCCGGCGTGACCCTTCGCGCCGCCGACGGCGAGTTCGTTCGTAGTACCGCCGTAAGGCGGGCTGTTCCCGGTGGATCGCGTGCCGGGATTCCGCCTGACGGCGGGACTACAAACGAAGAACACACCCGTGCGGTTTCTGGACCCGTCTTATCGCCCCGCCGTTGCTACATCTGCCACGAGATCGGCCCCGGCGGCTACTACGCCTACCTGTGGGGCGAGCCGTTGCGGGCGTACTTCGCCTGGGCCGCGGGCGGGCACATGCTCGCCACCAACCTCCACGCCGACACGTACGAGCAGGCCCGCGCGCAGATCGTGGACGACAACGCCGTGCCCGAGGACGCCCTGCGGCGAATGAACCTGATGTTCTTCCTGTCGGTCGCTCGCGGCCCCGGAGTCACGCGCCGCCGCATCGTGAGCGTGTGGGAAAGCGACGGCCGGTCGCCGCACCGGCTGCTGTGGCCGGACGCCGGCGACGGCGCGGCCGACGGCCTGGCCTCGTCGGCCCTGGCCGCCCCCTCGGCCCAGGCCGCGGCGCGGGTGAAGCTCGACGCCCTGCTCGCCTCCGGCGCCCGCACGATCGAACAAGTGCGCACGCACCTGCTCAATTCGCGTTGAGGAGAACCCGGACCCTCGTTCGCCGCCGGCGGCCGATCATTCCAGCGTCGGCTGGGCAACTTCGCCGCGGAATTGCGCCTCGCCGCCGTCCTTCTCGTACACGCCGTAGAACAGCGAGCAGCAATCCAGCCACAGCGTGATGCGGTGCATGTCCTCAGCCGAGAGCTTCAGGTCGTGGTGGCCCTTGGCGAGCATCTGGTACAGCGGGGCGGCCTTGGCGCCGAACTTGCCCGGCGTGGTCCGCAGGCCGTTGCCATAGCTCCAGAACCCGTACTTGCGGACGAGACTGTCGTAGGAGGGGTAGTACTTGCTTGCCCGCCCACCCTTGCCGCGCGCGGCGGAGGCGGGCAAGCTCCCGGCCGGCGTCGCGTCGCCCGGTTTGGGCGCGCCGGCCAGGTTGGGCGCCTTGTCGGCGTTCCTGGTATGGCAGGGGACGCAATTGCGGTCCAGCACGGGCTGGACCAGCCGCGGGTAGCTGTAGGGCTTGGACCCTTCCACGTCGGGCGTGATTGGCGAGGGGTCGCGCCGCAGCGCCAGCGGGGCCGCCTTCGGCGGCTGCGGCGACCGCCAGCGGTTCTCGTGGCAACCCTGGCACACCAGCCGCTCGCCCGCCTGCGCGTACGTCACCGACCGCATCGACTGCACGGCCAGGCCGTTGGCGTCCAGCGCCTGAAAGAACACTTCCTTGCCGGCAGGAACGCGGAAGTGCGCGCTGCCGTCGGGTTCGACGGGGACGGTGCCGAGCACCTGCCGGGCCGGGACGACGGAATCGCCGGCGGTGGGCTCGCGCGGGCCGGTCTCGTGCGGCGGCCCGCCGGAGGGCACGGTCATCGGCAGCACCTGCACGATTCGCAGCGCGGCGATCCGCGTGCCGGCGGGCCATTCGGCCAGGCTGTCGTATACGTCCATAAGGGCGACGGTGGCGATCGAAGAGGGAGTCCCAGGGACTCCGGTCCCTGGGCTTCGGGATTCTCTCACGATCACCGGCGGGCTTGACGTCGCCGGTTCCACGCGAGGCATGGGGCGCGGGCGAAGCGGAATCGGCGAGAGGCACGAAATTTCCGCGTCGCGGTAGAGCAGTTCCCTGTTGCCGAAGCTGTCCACCAGGTAGATGCCGTAGTTGAACCCCTTGTAGTCATGCGGGTTAGCGGCGGAGCTTGCTCCGCGTGTTTGACCGGGCGCGCCGCTCAACGGGTCGTACACCGCCAGGAAGTAATCTTCGCTAAGCGGCCAGGCCGTGCCGTACGTCTGCGAGCCGCCCTGCGATTCGGGGAAGGCGATCTCGGGCGTGATTCGCCGCACGGGCGACATGCGGTCGTCGTCCTCCACGTCGGCGTCCACCAGCACCAGCGAGCCGAACGCCTGCCCGTGGTGCGGAGCAGCCGTGGCGACGAACTTCCGCGAGCCGGGGATGGCGCGCAGGTCCAGTTCCATGTCCGCACGCTCTCTGCGCGGGCTGAAGTTGCCATGCACCGCCCGCGAGTCCCGCCCGTCCAGCGTGGTGATCAACGGGTGGTGGGCGGTGCAGCCGAAGCGGTCGATGTAG
>CAYWTX010000460.1:0-5083 GCA_964461295.1 uncultured Planctomycetaceae bacterium
CTGGTGTCGTCCACCGGCACGTTCTTTCTCTTGTCGGGCACGCCGTTGATCATGTGCTGAAGCCCAAAGCTCGAGCCATATCGGTACAGCGTGGAGCCAATGATCAGCGGTGAACTGTGCGTGCACCCCGCTCTTGCCGCGGTCCACAGCGGATCCACCGGCTGACTGTCGCTGGTGGCGTCCACTGCGATGGCGAAACTGACAGGGGAGGAGGGACCCATGTACCCGAACACCCGCCCATCGCTATAGACCGGCGATGATCCATAGTTGATTGCCGATGATCCAAAGCTGCCTACACTGGTGGTCCAGATGACCTTGCCGGTTTCAGGATCGATGCCTTGCAGGGCGCTGCTCCGGTGATGGATCAGGAGCGTCCGGTCTTTCAGGGTCGCCAGAACCGGGTGGCCCAGGTTTCGCCGAAACGCTGCTCGTTTCTGTACTTGAGGTCGCCGGTCTTGCGGTCGAAGGCCATAATTTCCGATTCGCAGATCTGAATGACCAAGTCCTTATAGATGATGGGGCTGGTGCTCATGCAAAGGCCGCGGGTGACACCGGTCTCATTGGCATAGTGCCCGCCGCTGGGCGGCTTGTCGGTGGTCTTCGCCAGGGGTTTCCGCCAAAGTATGTTTCCCTGGAAATCGGCTGCGGCCAGGACATAGCTACCGAAGGTCACGAAGATCCGTTCGCCATCGGTGCAAGGGGTGCAGATGCCATATCCGGTCGCGGTGTGGGTGGCCTTGCGCGGTGGCCCATCTCTTGCCTTTACCCAATCGGCATTCTCCAACAGGTTGTTCATTTGCACATTCGCTATGGGCCCGGGCGGGATCTGCCTCTCCCAGAGCGGTTTGCCATCGGCCAGATCGAAGCAGAGGAGTTTGTGCTCCTCGCGCTTGACTCCTGCGCTGGTGAGAAAGACCTTGCCGCCCGAGACGATCGGGGACGACCAGGGGTTGTAGGCGTTGGGCAGGTCCTCCAGTTGCTTTCGCGGGACATTTTCATGCTTGAGGGGCTTGGGAAGATCGGTCCGCCAGAGCACGTTCCTGTCCTTGCTCCAGGTCGTGGGGATTCCCTTCGCCGGAGATAGGCCGTCCCCGGTGGGACCGCGGAATCGCGGCCAGTCGTTCCTTACGGGATCGGCGGCCGGGGCGCTCGCGCTGGAACCGGCCCACACCAGGGCGAGCAGGCTACCTGTGATAACGTGTTTCATGCGTTTCCCCTTCGGGTTAACGAGTCACTTATGCGGCTTCAGGTACTTCCATGACCACCCGGAAACCGATCGCGAGGCGCGAGGAGTCGATCAAGTGTTCCGTATCTGGGTGTCGAGTACCCACCAACAGTCCTTGTGGTTCGGGCTTCGGCATACTCGCTCACTCGATGCACAGCAGATGTCCTCCAACGCAGGAGGCGTAGAGGCGATTCTGCACGACGGCCAGTCCATGCCGGGTAACAGCCCGGTCGGGCGCCAGGGAAATGCCGCCTATTCCGTCGCCAGTGCCGGCATTGATCTGATCCAGGAATGGCCGGCCATCCACGTCGTAACCGGCCAGGTACAACCGATTGCCGGCAGCAATAAATGCGGCGAGTCGAGGAGAACTATCCTTGCCTGATATGGCAGCGCCGGCAAAGGTCTTAATGTAAGGCACCGACCACGCGGGCTTTTCGGGAACCTCGTAACTAGCGTTCAGCGGCCAGCAGTCGATCTGACAAGCCCCGCCTCGTTTGCCCCCTCCCTTGAGGACGAAGAGTCTATTCTGGTGAATGACAATGAAAGACCCCAGAGGCTTCTCTCTTCCTCCACCTCCCGGGTAAGTGAAGTCCCGGGATTCGTCTCTGGTGTCAAAACGGGGAAAAACCAGTTTCCCGTACGAACCATTGCGGGATCCTCCGCACGGAATCAGCGCTTCCCAGAATAGCAGTGGTTTGGGACCGGACCTGAACATCCCAGTTCGCAGAGGACCAGGTGTCTTCTTGATCCCGTAGGTCGGCAACTTGGCGACCTCATTCTTTGTAGTATCTACCGCGAATCCTTCGCCGATCAGGTACCGGCCACTCATGTCGGTCTGCAACAGATCCAAGGCCACGGCCGCGGTGGAAACCCCTTGCAGGTTTCCATATCCCACTACCACGTGCTCCGCATCCAGTTTCTGCTCGAACACCACTTTGCCGGTGGCCAGCTGCAGGCCATAGAGCGTGCAACCGCCTTCCAGTCCAGTGTGCCGGCCACCGGTGATATAAACGGTTCCATTATGAACCAGGACTCCGCCCGTGGGCGGCAGGGCGGCCTCGACCTGGCCTTGGAAAACACCCTTGCGGCCGTACACGTTCACATTGAATCGCCAGACCATCTTACCGTTTGCGGCATTGAGTGCGGTCACCCAACCATCCGCGCTGGGCACCAGGCATAGCGCACCGGCCAACGCCGGCGATGGCGCAATGCGCCCGGCCGCCCGGTATTCCCACAGTAGCTTTCCGCCGGCCGGTTGGAGGGCCACAACCCGGTGACCTCCGCTGTCGGCCACCACAACCACATTGTTGTCGGCCACCGGCGGGGTCAAACCGCGCGGGGAACGATCGGCCGCCGTCCACATGATGGTGACCGGTCCCACCGGGGCTTCGCGGATGGCCGTGGCCAACTTGGCCGTCCAGGCAACTTTCAGCGTTTCCGGTCCGGGATCCGGGGTGCTGGATGAGCGCATGGAATCGCCCATCAAATTGCTCCAGCCGGCAGTCGCGGCGGGCGCGGCTGGCGAATCAGACCCCTTCTCGAACCGTTGTTCCGAGGTCCGCAATGCCGGTAATGGTTGATACGAGAACGCCGCATAACCACCAAGCGACCAGTTACTGCTGAAGTCGGGGTTGGGCGGCGTGGAGAAGAGCATCCCAAAGGCTGGCCGGTAGGTGGAAAAACATCCGGCGCGAGAGATGGGAAACCAACTGCTGCCGGTCGCGCCTGGCAGGGCCGAGATGTTCATGTAATGGCCGATAAAATGCGTAGCGCAGGCCGTGGGAACTTGACAGGTGGCAGTGCTCCCATTCGCTGCGGAAAGCCACTGCGGCGAGCCATCCTTGGCGGAGAACGCAACGGCGCCATTTCTTCCCATTTCCATCACCACGCCGTGGCCAATGCCGTTTCTTCCGAACGTGTTATCCCAGCCTTTCGCGACGGAGCGCCCTGATGCCGGATCCGCCAGTGCCTTGGCCGCCGCATCCAGCGGTCCTTCCTTCCGTTGCCAGGCCGTGCGGCCGTCCGCGGTATTGATGACCGTCATGTGATTGAAATAGGTGATTGGTTGATCGAAGAACCCCTTATCTGGCGGACTTATATCGGAAGAGGCAAACACGATTCCGTGCCGAGCCATAAAACTATCTATGGGCCGATCGGCGACGGCGGAATTGCTCCACAACTCCTTGCCGGTCCTCAACTCATAGGCGACAGTCCGCAAACCCCACATGTACTTCATCCCGTTCGACTTCTTGTCCTGGGTGACCAGGGCGATGACAACCCCTTGATCAATGGCGGTCTTGTCGAACCGTCCGTCCGCAACCGTCTTCTTCCACAACACCTTCCCCGTGCGCGCATCGAGCGCCACTAAGTCGCGATTGTAGTTCTGGACGACCACGCCGTCAGAGATCTTCATCCACCCCTCCGTTAAAGCACCGAGACTCATAGCAGTATGGTTCTTGTCTTTCGTCAGTCCTCTGTTGTTTCTCGGCGAGCGCAGCCCATTCGTGTGTTCGACTATGAGCTCGCCGGTAGCCGCATTCCGTGTGCGTGAGAGTCCGCTTTCCAGTTCGTCCGTAATCAGGAGGCCATCGGCGACCGCGATGACTTCCTCGTTGACATCCAACTTCCAGCGCACTACACCGCTGAACGCATCCGCACACCAGACACGCAGTTCCCCGGGGCCCTTCCCCGCCCTATAGCTCCGAGTCGCTCCTTCGCACCAGAACGCATATCCCTCGGCGATGATCATGAAGGAAGATGACTTGGCACCGCCCACGGGCGGGTTCGCCCACTGTAACGTGTTGGGCAGACCGGAGAGGTAATCGTCGTTGACGTAACTGCCTGACGCCGATTCCGCGCCGGACGTGGTCCACCCGCGCGCGGTCTTGGGCAAGGGTTTCCTTCGAACTTCCCACTTGCCACCCGTCTTGACGTAGGCCGCCCCGTTGGGGGTCGGAGCCAGAACCCGCAGCAGTTCGTCGGCGCCGGGCGCCTTGGCGCCGAGGGCGTCAAGATGAACGACCAGCAGGTTCACCCCCCGGTCAATATAGGGAAGCGACGGCAACGTCGTGGTCTGTTCAACGGTGGCCACCCCGGTGAGTTTCGCCCCGGCGATCGCACTGCGCGCGCGGTCCACCGCGGCGGCATCCAACGCCAAGGAATGGACCAGCATTCGGGCCCCAGCGGCCAGTTCCGACTCTAACCGCCCATCGGCCGCGGGCACCGTCACCGCCAGTCCCGAACGGATTCCGGTTGCGGTGACGATGGTGGCGGCGTCCGGTTCGGCGGCAGACGAAAGTCCAACAAGAACTCCAATCACGAGCATAGCGGCAACCGCTCGCATGATGACTCTCCTTCTAGCGTTTGTGCTCATTAGAATCCGGCTACTTCTGGTAAGCTTTCTCTGTGAACTGTGGCAACTACGGCTTTCCGATGCACCACAGTTTGCCTGAACCCCGAATGATCAGTTTCCCATCCGCGACGCCGGGTGACGGGGCGGGGTTGTAGTCGCCCAGATCGCTGATACCCGCGATCTCAGGCTTCGGCCCGGCCTTGATGACATAGCTCTTCGTGCCGGTGGCAAAGTAGATATATCCGTCCGCGGTCGCGACCGGACTTGCCCAGTTGGTGAACCCGGGCATGTCGAGCGTGCCGGTCAGTTTGCCCGTGGCCAACTCGACACAATACAGTTTCCCTATAAGAGGGGTCGCCTCACCGCCGCGAGTAACCCTATGACCACCGCCACTGCTGTCCAAGATAATCGCGGCGTAGTGTCCTGCCTGGCTTTTCGGGGGTGATTGTCCTCGGATTCCTGGGTTTTGGACGGCCTCAAGCCTTCCTGCGACTGGCTTTCGGCCC
>CAYWTX010000461.1:0-17227 GCA_964461295.1 uncultured Planctomycetaceae bacterium
CGCCCGCCTCCGCGGCCAGGGCAGCGATCAGCTCGATGGCTGCCCGCTGGTCGGCCTCGGCTGCGGGCGTTTTCTGCGCCCCGCCCTCGTACTTGCCGCCGCCGGGCGGGAAGAGCATGCTCAGGGCGAAGCCCATCGCCACCGCCCTGCCGCGCCCGAACGTCCCCGCCGTGGCCACGCACTCGCCGTCGTCGTTGGTCGCGATGCACTCGGCCCCGAAGAGCCGGAACGTCTGGAACAGCTTCGGGAACGTCGCCGCGATCGTCCTGCCGCCCACCTGGATGCTTGCCCGCATGGCCGGGGCGTTCCAGAACAAATCCTCGGCCGCGCCGAACACCTCATGCAGCCCCGCGCCGGGCTGGTGCTCGTAGAGCCATCCGTCCTCGTTGACGTACCCGGGGCGGCACTCGGCCGCCAGCATGCCGCCGCCGCGAACGTACTTGCCCAGCGCCTCGCCCACGGCCGCGGGGAGCAAGTAGCTCACCGGCAGGTAGACCAGACGGTACGGCGACAGGTCGGCCTCGATCAGGCGCCGGGTGTCGAGGAAGTGGATCGGCAGGCCGGCGCGGGCGAACAAACCCGCCGCGCCGCACACCGACGTGTGCTGAATTTCCTTGTAGTCGGCGTCCTGGCTGAACCGCAGGGATTCCTCCGGCCAGTAGACCGCCACCCGCGGGCGTACGGGCTGGGCGGCGAGGAGCCGCTCGCCGATGCGGCCCATCAGTTCGGCGACTCGGCGCGGGGCGTTGGCGTACGGCAGCTCGCTGCCGTCACGCCGCAGCGTGCCCTGCGAGCCGGTGAACTTGTGCGGCTGCTCGTATTTGGGGCACTTGTGCTGGAAGTGCAGCAGCGTCCTGGCGCCGGCGGCGATCATCTCGACTTCCAGGCACTCGATGAGCCGTTGCGGCGGGCGCGTGCGGTGGAACGTGCCGTACTGCCCCACCCCCGTCTCGCCGATCCACAGATCCTTGCCCGCCGAGCGGGCGACCGACGCGGCCACGTCGATCATGACGGCGTTGCCCGTCTGCGGATCGCCGGCCGTGGAGGCGTAGATGTCCTGGCAGACGACGTCGCAAGGCTCGGCGATGTCCCAGTGGCTGTAGGTCTCGCCGCTGGTGCCGTGGCTGTTGTGGAAGATGGGCACGCCGCCGACGTGCCGCCGCAGGATGCCGCAGCCCCAGGCGATCAGCTCGGCCAGCGACCACGCCTTGTACTGCCGCATCGCGATGGCCAGCGGTGAAAGCCCCTCCGTCGGCGCCCCCTCCGGCGAGCGGTATGGGAAGACCTCGCTCCAATCGCGATAGAACACGCCCCATCGCCGGTTGAGCTCGTCCAGGTCGCCGCCGAACCGCCCGCGCAACCAGTCGCCGAAGCGTACGCGCGTGGCCTCGTTGTCGGGCAGGTCCACGCCGTAGCGGACCTCGTTGCCGAACTGCCACGCGACGATTCCCCTGCGGCCCGCGTAGTGCTTCGCCTGCGCATCGATGAACCGCTCCATGAGGCGGCGGCAGTCGGGGTTGTCGTGGTTGGCGGCCTGCACGCGCCGCACGGCCGTGCGGCCGCTCACGTCGCGGCAGCGCAGGTCCGGCACGTCGGCGAACAGCCAGAACGGCGGGTTGTTGATCCCCACGCCCATGATGACGCCCAGGCCCGAGGCCGAGGCTTGCTCGACGAACTCGTCCAGTTCGGCGAAGTCGAACTGGCCCGGCCTGGGCTCGAGCACTTCCCACCCCGGCCAGATCTCGGCGACGCGGACGCAATTGAGCCCCATGCCGCGCATGGCGGCGAAACTCGCCGCCCACTCCTCTGGCGGGTTGGCGAAGTGGTAGTACGTCGTGCCGTGAAGGAAGGCCGTCACTTGGCCTCTCTCGACAGGAACCCGGACACGTCCGCCAGCTCTTCGTCAATGCGCGGGTTCGTCGCCATCGCCCTTGGCTCCATGTGTGGCCTCCACACACAGCAGCATAGCCCCGCGCGATGGGTGCGCCAACGGGGATTCGTCCCATTCGTCCCATCCGCGTCGCACATCCGCGGGGAACGGCGCGACCGTGTCCGCGCCGCAGCGGAGAGGGACAAGCACCGTGCTGAAGGACGCTCGCGTGGAAGGCCGTCGGGCCGGCCCCGGCCGCTCGATGCGCCAGGCGGCCGGGCGAGCCGCATGCGGCAGGCGACTGCCGGATCGCCCCCAACGAGGCGTTCGGCAAGCGCCGGCTCTCGCCCGCCTATAATGCTGCGGGAAGGAGCACAGAGGACGCCATGGCCAATACCGAACGCATCGCGATCGCCATTCCGGCCGATTACGGTTACTTGCGCAGCATCATCCGGGGAATTCACGCCTATGCCCGCCCCGCCTTGGAGTGGATCTTCTGCGAGGGTCCGCACGCCGCCCATGCCGTGCCGGCCCTGAAGGCGTGGAAACCCTCCGGGGTCGTTGCGCACCTGTCCTGCCCGGACCTGGCCGAGGCGATCCTCGAGTTGGGCGTGCCGGTGGTCAACACTTCGCACGTGCTCAACGACCTGCGCATCCCGCGAGTCGGGGTGGACGACGCGGCCGTGGGGCGTGTGGCGGCTGAGTTCTTCGTCCAGCGCAAATTCGAGAACTTCGCCTTCATCGGCGAGGCGTGGAACGCCTACTCGCGCGACCGCCAGGCCGGCTACCAGCAGGCCCTGCGCGAGGCCGGCAGCGACTGTGCGGTGTTCCAGCGGCGGCAGACCTCGCCTCCGCACGGGCCGGCCTACGCCGGCCCGGACTACGACGAGATCGGGCGATGGCTGGCGTCGCTGCCGCGGCCGCTGGCCCTCCTGGCCGCCAACGACCACGTGGCGCTGCGGGTCGGCGAGAGCCGCCTGCTGGCCGGGCTGCGCGTGCCGGAGGACATCTCGCTGCTGGGCGTGGACGACGACGACCTGATCTGCAACATGGCCTACCCGCCGCTGGCCTCGATCGCCCTGCCCGGACAGATGGTGGGGTACAAGTCGGCCGAGCTCCTTCGGAACCTGATGGCCGGGATGACGCCGCCGGAACAGCCGCTGATCCTGCCGCCCACCGGCGTGGTGCTCCGCGCGTCGGCGAACAGCATCCACCGCCGCGAGCAACAACTGGCGCGGTAGACGGTGTTCCGCATCGACCGGCGCGGTCCCGGCGGGACCGCGGCACTCGGGGGCAAGCAGCAGGCCGCGAAAGTGCCGTGGGCTATCCGGCGCGCGGTGCTTGCGAGGCAGGCTTGGCGTTTGGGCTTGTGGCCGGGCGGGCCATGCGGCAGGATGGTGGGATGAACCGGCAGATCCTGAAGGCGATGCGCGACGGCCTGCCGTTGCGAAACGTGCAGGCGGCGAGGTTCCAGCGGTGCGAGAGCGGCGAGGGTTGGTGGCGGCTGCTGGCCCGCGGGCGAGTAGCGGCCGAGGTGACCGCCCCTGGCGACGCGTTTCTCTGCCGGCTGGACTGCCCCGGCGGCGAGCAGGTGGTGCAGTTGAGCGTCGGGCGGGTGAGGAGCACGCTGGCAGACAGCCTGTATTCGCCGGGCGAGAACCTCGGCATCAAACTCTCGGGCGGCAAGTTGCGGCTGGAATGGGACGCCCGCGACGGCTGCTACCGCGTGAGTTGCCGGGGGCGGCTTGACGTGGCCGTGCGGCGGGACTTCCTGCGGCGCGGACGGGGGATCAAGTGGTACCGCCCGCTGAGTTCGTGGAGCGCATCGGAACGTCCGCCCGCCGGCTGGTGCAGTTGGTACATCTACGCCAAGAGCGTCGACGAGGCGGCCGTGGTGAGGAACCTCCGCTGGCTGAGCGAGCACCTGGCGCCGTATGGGTTGCGGGTGGTGCAGGTCGACGACGGTTGGCAGGGCAAGGGGTGGGGCCACGGCGGCGACCGCGACTGGTACGCCACGTGCCTGGCCAAGTTCCCGCACGGCATGAAGTGGCTGGCGGAGCGGATTCGCTCGGAGGGGATGACGCCGGGGATCTGGGTAATCCCGTTCACGCAGAGCGATGAGAAGCTGTTCGCGCAGCGGCCGGAGTTGTTCGTGCGCGACGAGGCCGGGCGCAGCGTCAACGAGTTGGACAAGCCGTTGGCGCACGACTACATCCCGGCGGAAGAGCGCCGGTTCCGCTGGAGCGGGCGATACCTGCTGGACCCGACCGCCCCGGCGGCGACGCGGTACATGGAGGATCTGTTCCGCGTCATCTGCGACGAGTGGGGGTACGAATACGTAAAGGTCGATGCCCAGGGGTACATGGTGGGCACGTACACGGCGCAGCGGCAGCGGTTGGCCGACGCCGGCGTCGAGCCGGCGGAGGCATATCGGCGCGGGCTGGAGGCGGTGCGGCGCGGCATGGGCGAGCGGCGATTCCTGCTGAACTGCACGGAGGGATGGGACGGGCTGGGGCTGTGCGACGGCATCCGCACCGGCGGCGACGTGCGGGCGGACGTGTCGGGGATCGAGGCCGCCGTCGACGTGACGATGCGGTGGCTGTTCATCAACGGCCTGGCCGCGTGGACGGACCCGGACGTGCTGTGCGTGCGTCCGCCGCTGAGCCTGGAGCAGGCGCGAACGTGGGCGACGCTGGTGGGCTTGACCGGCCAGATGCTGATGACCAGCGACGACATGCCCCGCTTGGGCGAGGACCGCGTGGAACTGCTTCGCCGCGTGCTGCCGGCGTGCGCGATCCGGCCGATGGAACTGTACCCGGTGCCGGGGCGGCCGAGGGTGATCGTCCTAAAGGTGAACAAGCCCGGCGTGGGCGAATGGAGCGTGGCGGCGGCGTTCAACTGGAGCCGCTCGTGGACGAGCAGCGGGGAGTTGACGGCCGGGATGCTGGGCATGCTGCCGGCGCGCGGGGGATTCGTGTGGTTCGACGTGTGGAGGCAGAAGCTGCTGTCCCCGGCGGGGCAATCGCTGCGCCTGCGGCTGGGGCCGATGAGTTGCCGCGTGGTGTGCGTTCGCGAAGCTGTGGACCGGCCGCAGGTGATCGGCACGGGGCGACACGTGGCGCAGGGCGTGGAGGAACTCGATGCCGTGGCGTGGGACGCGCGGCGGCGGGTACTGCGCGGGCGCTGCCGCGGCGTGAAGGGTGCGGCCTACAAGGTGTGGTTCAACGTGCCCGATGGTTGGCGAGCGGCGAGGGGAGCCGCGACTGTGCGCGGCGCGGCGGGGAGCGTGACGATCGGCGGCGAGGGAGGGGCCGTCGAATGGGCGGTGGGATTCGCGAAGGCCCGAGGGGCAGGCGCGCGGAAGTGAGGAGGACCTCGCCGGGAGGCAAGCCGTAAGGGAAGTACGCGCCGGCCCCGTACCTCCGCCATCGTCCCGATCGCGCGCATCGGGGACGATCCGGGCGGCAATGCGTTTCACTTCACCCGCCCTCCCGGCTTGTTGCTCAAGTCACACCCCCGCGTGCCGATGACACAACTGGGACTGCGGCGTGGGGGCGCAAGGCGCGCCCATGGCGCCGCGTCGACGTACCGGCACGGGAGTTCGCGCGTGAAGATCAGCCAGACGCAACATGGCAACGTGCTCGTCCTGCAGCCGCACGGCCCGCTCATCGGCACCGATGCCGACGAGTTCGGCCTGCATTTTCACAAAGTCGTCGATTCGAACGGCCTGGAGGTCGCGCTGGACGCCTCGCAGATCGCCTTGGTGGACAGCCGCGGCCTGGAGGTCCTGGTGGACGCGACCAATCTGCTCCTGCGCAACGGGCACGTGCTGAGGTTGGCGTGCGTGACCAAGACGCTGGAAGAGGTGCTGGATCTCAACGAGTTGTCGGCGATGTTCGAGCAGCACGCCACGGTGGAAGAACTCGCCGGACATTGACGCCGGGCGAAGACGCCCCGTACAGGAACGACAACCAGATGGCGCAAGCCCGCAAGATAAGGCTCGGCGAGATCCTCGTGGAGGAGGGGTTGATCAGCCCCGAGGAGTTGGAGCGCGCCCTGGCCGAACAGAAGCGCACCGGCCAGTTCCTGGGCGAAGTGCTTGTGGAGCAGAACCTCGCGACGGCCGAGGAGGTCGTCAAGGCGTTGGCGCGTCACCTGGGGGTCAAGGGCTGCCACCTTCGCAGCGGACTTCTGGACCCGTCGCTGATGAACCTGCTGGGCGAGGAGGAGGCGACGCGACTGAAGGCCATTCCCTTGTTTCGGGTGCACGGCGCCCTGACGGTGGCGATGGCCGAGCCGCAGTCGCTGCCGAGCATCGACCGTCTGCGCCAGCTCACGGGGTGCACGATCCGTCCGGTGCTGGCGTTGGAAGACAACATCCTGGAGCAGATCAAGAAGCACTCCGGCCCATCGACCGAGATGGACAGCCTGATGGCCGCCCTGGTCAAGAGCGACGTGGAGGTGCTGGAGAGCGAGACGTTGGAGGAAGGGCCGGTCACCGACCTCAGCCGGGCGGTCGACGGCTCGCCGGTGGTGAACCTGGTGAACATGGTGCTGCTGCGGGCGATCAAGGACAAGGCCAGCGACATCCACATCGAGCCGGACAGGAAGTGCTGCCGAATCCGCTACCGCATCGACGGGTCGCTGCGCGACCTGCTGCGCCCCCCCACGGGCATGCACGCCGCCATCGTGTCGCGCGTGAAGGTCACCGGTCGCATGGACATCGCCGAGAAACGCCTGCCGCAGGAAGGGCGCGTGTGCATCGCGGCCGAGGGACGCCAGATCGACCTGCGCGTCAGTTCGATGCCGACGGTGCTGGGCGAGAAGATCGTGATCCGCATCCTGGACAGGGCGAACCTGCGCGTGCGGCTGGAGGACCTGGGTTTCCGTACGGAGGCGATGGAGTCGTTTCTGCGGATGATCCACCAGCCTCACGGGCTGGTGCTGGTGACGGGTCCGACCGGCAGCGGCAAGACGACGACGTTGTACTCGGCGCTGAGCCTGCTGCGCAACCCGGACACGAACATCGTGACGATCGAGGACCCGGTGGAGTACCAGCTCGAGCTGATCAACCAGATCCAGGTCCAGGAGAACATCGGGATGACGTTCGCCCGGGCGCTGCGAAGCATCCTGCGCCAGGACCCGGACATCATCATGGTGGGCGAGATCCGCGACGAGGAGACGGCCCGCGTGGCCGTGCAGGCCGCCCTGACGGGGCACATGGTGCTGGCGACGCTGCACACCAACGACGCGCCGGGCGCGGTGGCGCGGCTGATCGACATGAAGGTGGAACCCTACCTGCTGTCCAGCGCGCTCAACGGCGTGGTGGCGCAGCGGCTGGTGCGGCTGGTGTGTTCGGCCTGCCGCGAGACGTACTACCCCGAGCCCAACGTGCTGCGCGACGCGGGGCTGCTGGGGCAGGCCAAGCGGGCGTTCGTCCGCGGGGCCGGCTGCCAGCAGTGCCACAACTCGGGGTACTCGGGACGGGCGGGCGTCTACGAGATGCTGGAGATGGTGAAGGATCTGCGCCGAATGGTGCACCGCGGCGTTTCGTCGTACGAGCTTCGCGACAAGTGGGTGGAGATGGGCGGGCTGCCCCTGCGCCAGGAAGGCCTGCTGATGGCCCAGGAAGGACGCACCAGCCTGGAGGAGGTGCTCGTGGCCACGCACAACGAAGGCGAAGCCCTGCCTTCGCTGGCCCCCCGTCCGGCGGCGGACGACGAGCCGGCGGCGGTCGCGATGCGGGGCGAACCGGCGGAGGTGCTGGCCCTGGCGGCGGGGTGACCGGGAACCGGGGGCCGGATGGCGCAGGACGAAGGCGGCGGAATGACCCGTTAAGACACGAACGACTGGACGGCGGGCGCCGGTCCCACGGTGTCCGGTATCCGGTCGACGGACCCGAAGAATGAAGTTCTCCTATCAAGGGTATGACAAGACCGGCAAGGAGGTGACGGGGTCGGTGGAGGCCGCCACAGCGGCCGACGGCACCACCCAGCTTCGCCGCCAGGGCATCTTCGTGGCGGAGATCGCCTCCGGGCATGTCGGCGGCGCGGCGGGGGCGGCGGCGCCTGTCACCGTAAGCGGGCGTCACCTCAAGACCCTGGCGATGTTCACGCGCCAGCTCTATGTGCTGGTCAAGAGCGGCACACCGCTGGCGCAGTCGCTGACGGCGATCCAAAAGCAGGTGAAGGGCGAGGCGTGGCAGGCGGTGATCCGCGACCTGCGCAATCGCCTGGAGGCGGGCTGCACGCTGCACGACGCGATGGAGGTCCACGCCAGGTACTTCGATTCGATCTACCGCGGCATGGTGATGGCGGGCGAGTCCAGCGGGAAGCTGGCGGAGATGCTGGAGCGTCTGGCCGGGCTGACGCGGAGCCGCCTGCACGTGCGGACGGCCGTGCGAGGGGCGATGGTCTATCCCTGCCTGCTGATAGCGGTGGCGACGGGCGTCCTGGTGGTGCTGCTGGCGGTGGTGGTGCCGAAGTTCCAGGAGCTGTTCAAATCGATGGACGTGCCGCTGCCGCCGACGACCCAGGCGATGATCGCCATCAGCGAAAGCCTGCGGTCGTACTGGTGGGCAGCGCTCGCCGCCGGCGCCGGCGTGGTGTTCGCCCTGCGGCGGTATCTCCACTCGCCATCGGGGCGGAGGGTGGTGGACACGCTGCTGGTGCGGATGCCGAGGATCGGCGGCGTGACGCGCAACTTCGCCACGGCGAGCATCGTGCGACTGCTGGGGGTGCTGCTGAACAGCCACGTGCCGGTGCTGACGGCGATGCGGCTGACGCGATACGCCACGACGAACTCGCTGTACACGGAGCATATGGTGCGCGCGGAGGAGCGGGTGTCGCAGGGACAGGCCCTCAGCGCGACGTTCGAGGACAGCCCGCTGTTCAGCCCGTCGGTGTGCGAGGCGGCCCGTAGCGGCGAGAAGAGCGGGCAGGTCGGCGAACTGCTGCTGAACATGGCGGACTTTCTGGACGATGAGAACGAGGTGCTGCTGAAGGTGCTCACCAGCGTGATCGAGCCGGTGATCCTGGTATTCATGGGATTGGTGGTGGGCTTGGTGGCCGTGAGCATGTTCGTTCCGTTGTTCGACCTGACGGCGATGACCAGCGGAGGCGGTTCGTGAGTTGGCTGACGAGAAACCGAGGCCCCATCGGCCTGGACGTGGGCAGGCGGAGGATCAAGGCCGCTCAGTTCCACCGTTGCGGCGGCGTCTGGAGGTTGGGCGCCGTGGCGGACTTTCCGCGCGCCGAGGCGGCCGACGCCGTGACGGCGGAAGAAGCGGCCGGAATTCGCGAGCATCTCACCGCGTCGGGTTTCGCCGGCAACGAGGCGGTGCTTGCGGTGCCGGCCGGGCAGGTGATGACGGGGATCATGGAACTGCCGCCGCGTGAAAGCGGCGTGCCGATCGAGTAGATCGCCCGGCGGGAGATGGCCCGCCTGCACCGTTGCGAGCCCGCCTCCATCGAGCTGGCGTGCTGGGACCTCCCCCGCCCGGCCCGGGCCGCCAACGTCACCTTGGTCATGGGCGTGGCGTGCGCCAACGACGACGCCAACCGGCTGCTGGACGCCTTCGAGGCCGGCGGGCTCCGCGTGCGCCGCCTGGACGTGCATGCCTCCGCGGCGGCCAGGGCCTGCCGGGCGACGACAATGTCGGTCACGGGGATCGTGGGAATCCTGGACCTGGCATGGACGGTGGGCAGACTCGTGCTGTGCCACCAGGACGTGGTGGTCTACGAACGCGACCTCGCCCACAGCGGGCTGGGCGCGCTGGTGGCCGCGACGGCGAAGGCGACCGGCGCCGAGGCCGCCCAGGCCGAGCAGGCGCTGTTTTCGCAAGGCCTGGCCGCCGAACCCGCCGAGGGCGAACGGGCGACGGCAGGCAAGAAATGGCTCCAGTCGCTGGTGGACGAGATGCAGATTCCCCTTTCGTATCTGGGCAGTCAGTACCCCGATTCACCCGTCCAGAAGCTGGTGTTGATCGGAGGCGGGGCCGCAATCCCCGGCCTGGCCGAGAGGCTGGGCGCCGCGCTGCGCCTGCCCGTACAGGTGGCGGCCCCGGCCGACGTGGCCGACTGTGCTTCGGCGGAGTTGACCCGCTCCGGCCCGGGCGCGACCTTTGCCGTCGGCCTGGCGCAGCCCTGATGAAGGAACCCCCGTGCTGCTGGTGAACCTCATACCGACGTCGCGGAAGCAGGCATTGGCCAGGGCATGCCGATGCCGCCATTGGTCGGCCGGGCTGTTGCTGTACGTCGGCGCCCTTGCGGCCACGTATATCGTCGCCCACCAGGTCGTGGGCGACAAGAGCGTGGCCCTGGCCGCCAGCGAAACGAAGATCGACGACGAGATCAGCGGCGCCGGCCGTCTCAAGGACGTGCTGGGCAGGAGCATCGCTTCGGCCCAATGGCAGCTTGAGACGGCGCGGTTCATCGGCCGACACCCCGACTGGAGCGTCCTGCTGACGGTCGTGGCGAGGCAGCTCGGCGAGGACGTTGTCCTGAGCAACATGGCCCTGACCCCAGTGAAGGCCGGCGGCGAGCCCGCGCCGGGGGGCAAGGTCAAGCCGCGCGGCGACGCCGAAATCATCCTTGTCGAGGTGGCCGGCATGGCGCAGTCGCAGCCGGCTGTTTCAGCCTTCATCCTTCGCTTGGAGAAGACAGGCGTGTTCGACAAAGTTCGGCTGCTGGGTACACAGCGGCAACCGTTCCTGACGGGCAGCGCGGTGACCTTCCGGCTGGAGTGCACGTTGGAAGGCAGAGGCGGGAAGGGCTCGTGATGCGGGACTGGGTGAAGAAGGTGACTCTGCGCCAGATCGACCTGGCCGGCATGGGAGCGTGCCTGGCGGCCGGGGCGATCTTCGCGATCCTGTGCGTCATGCCGCTGGTGGATCGCAGCGACGCGTTCGCCCGCACGCAGGCGCAACTGGACCGCCGACGCCAACAGTCGCAGGAGGCGACCCGCGACGTAGCCATCATGAAGAACCGCCTGGCCGGCATCCGCAAGCAACTGGCCGACCACCCCTTCCAGATCCAGACGAACTACCATCTCAACCAGCGGCTCGCCCAACTGACCGAGGCCGCCTCGCAGGCGGGGATGTCCATCGACCAGGTGCAGCCGCAGGCCCCCGTGAACCACCCGCGGTTTGAGACCGTGCCCATCCGACTGATCGGCAGCGGGTCGTACCCCGTCTGCACGCAGTTCCTTCACGGGCTGCTCAATCGCTTCCCGGACACGTCGATCGAGTCGTTCCAGGTTTCGGGCGACCCCGCCAAGCCCCAGTCTCCCGCGACGATCCAGGTCAACCTGCTGTGGTACGCGGCGGTAAAACCGCGAACCGAGTAGGATTGCCCGTTGTCGATTGCGGAACCCTCCGTTGGCGTCGATTGGTCGCTCTGCTCCCATCCCCATGGTCCCCGATCGCCGCAATCCTTCTCCCTGGTTGGCAAGCGGGAGACCCGGTCGGCCCGCGGCGAACTCCCCCAATATCGGCGATTGGCAATCGGCGATTCCACATCGTCTACTTCCTCTGTTACGAGAGGACTAGCCATGCGAAAGAAGATCCTGGTGGGCATCTGCGTTGCGGCGGTGGGCGTCTTCCTGGCCGATCGGCTCCTGACGGGCGTGACCCCCGGAGCGGCCGAGGCCGAAGCCGCCGGCGTCGTCGAGTCGATGGCCAAGGCGGCACAGCCCTCGAGCCAGGGCGAGTCGCCGCTCGGGCAGGATGCGGGCAAAGCGGTTCGCACGATGATCGCCGACCGCCTGGACCGCCAGGCGGCGCACGCGTCGGACAACCAGCCGGTGCGAGACGCTTTCTGTGCCGGCACGTCGTGGATCGGGGCGCCCAAGTCGCCCGCCGCCACGACGACTTCCGACGAGGCAAGAGCGCGCGAGTTCGCCGCGCAACACAAGCTCACGGCCACTTTCGTGGGCGCCGAGGACGGGCGGGCCATCGTCGATGGCCGCGGCCTCATGGTCGGCCAGACGCTCGATGGCTTCACGCTGGTGTCGGTGGACCGCGTCTCCGCTCAATGGACCCGCGAAGGCGTCGAAGTGCGGCTGACGCTTCAGCCGGCGACGGCCGAGGGGCAGTGACCCCGGCGGGCGGGACCGCGGCGGAAGCAGCCATGGAGGTGGCGGAACTTCCAGAGCAATGCCTCACAAGCCGTTTCGCACGGGCTCTGATCGTGTGGCGCGATCAGAGCCGAACTTTTTTGTTGCATTGACAGGTCCGATGTGGACAAGTAGCATCTCGTCCACGCGGATGTGACACCGCAACGTCGTAAGGGAGACGGATCGATGAAGAAGCTGCTGGTTGCTGCCGTATTGGGCCTCAGTGCCTTTGCTGGCGGGTGCAGTTCGTACTGCCCCAACCTGGTCGACAGTGGCGTGGAACGCCACAACCGCCTCCAGCTCATCCACAACATCAACTGCCGCGAGCTGGTCGACGACTGGGATTTCTTCTGGTTGCAGGAACGCGCCTCGAACCTTACGTACTTCCACCCCCGCGTGCCGTACTAGCCGTTACGCTGTGCGCATAGAGTGTTCGCGGGCCTCCGTCTCCGTCGGGGACGGAGGCCCTTGTTTTGGGCGCACACGCGCCCGCCCCAGCTTGTTTCGCGGCGATCTCTCCCTCCACTTGCTTTCGCCCGCGGCCTGCCGTACCTTCGCCTGCCCCCCAAGGGGCGAGGAGACGTGCATGGACAAGGTCCGGTTCGGCGTGCTGGGGCTGGGGTACATCGGCGCCAGGCACGCCCGGGAAATCGAGGCTGCCAACAGCGGCGAGTTCACGCTCGCCGCCCTCGCCGACATCAGCGACGGCCTCGCGCGCCGCGCGGCCGAGAAGTTCGACGTCCCCGTCTTCACCAGCGCCGAGGACCTGTTTGCCTCCGGGCTGTGCGACGCCGTGATCGTGGCCGTGCCCCACTGCTGGCACCCGCCGCTGGTGGTGCAGGCCGCCCGGGCCGGGCTGCACGTGCTGTGCGAGAAGCCGCTGGGGGTGTCGGTCGGTCCCGCCCGCGCGATGATCGAGCAGTGCCGCCGCAACAAGGTCGCCCTCGGCGTCATCTTTCAGCATCGCACGCGCGCGGACATGCTGCTGGCCAAGCGGCTGATCGACTCCGGCCGCATCGGCCGCATCTGGCGGATCAGCATGGTCTGCACGATGTATCGCACACAGGCGTACTACGACCAGGGCGCGTGGCGCGGCACCTGGGACGGCGAGGGCGGCGGCGTCATGGTCAACCAGGCCCCCCACCCGCTGGACCTGTTCCAGTGGCTGGGCGGAATGCCCAGCCGCGTGCACGCCGTGGCCCAGACGCGCCTGCACGACATCGAGGTCGAGAACACCGTCGAGGCGATTCTCGAGTACCCCGACCAGCAGATGGGGCACTTCTACTTCACCACGGCCCAGGCCCCCGGCACCGAGCGGTTCATCATCATCGGCGACAAGGGCAGCATCTGCATCGAGGACGGCAGGCTGAAACTCGCCAATCTGCCCATGGCGATGGCCAGGCACATCAGGAATTGCAGGTTCGCCGGTGCGGACGACCCGGCGGGCAAGCTCCCGGCCGAGTGGATCGACCAGAAACTGCCCAAGCGGCGAGGCGGCGGCCATCTGGACGTGGTCCGGGCATTCGCCCGCCACGTGCTGCGTGGCGAACCGATGGTCGCCTCCGGCGAGGAGGCCATCAACGAACTGGAGATCAGCAACGCCGTCTACCTCTCGGCGTTCGAGCACCGGCCGGTGGACGTCCCGGTGGACGCGGCCCGCGTCGAGCGGCTGCTGAACCGGCTGCAGAGGCAGCGTTCGACCGGCCGCGGCGGCGACCAGCGCAGGAAGGCCAACGCGGCGCTGCGGAAGGTCCTGGCGCAAGGGAGTAGAAGATCCCACGGATGACACGAACGAAGAGCGAATTGCACGAAGAAGAGACCGCTCGGCTTCTTCGTGACACTCTTCTTATCGTGTAATTCGCATCTGTTCGTGCAATTCGTGGTCTCCGGCTCCGTAGAGAGAAGAACTACCCATGGGAAAACCAACCGATATCCGCCCTGTTGACGCGCAGCTCTTCTTCCTCCCCGTCCAGACGCGGGTGCCGCTGAAGTTCGGGCCCGAGACGCTCACGTGCGTCACCTGCGCCCGCGTGCGGCTGACGGTCGAGGGCGCTGCCGGACGGGCCGAGGGATGGGGCGAGACGCCGCTCAGCGTGCAGTGGGTCTGGCCGAGCAGCCTCAGCTACGAGGATCGCCACGAGGCGTTGAAAGCGTTCTGCGTCAAGCTGGCCGAGGCGTACGCGCGGTTCGACCGCCGCGGGCACGCGATGGAGGTCGGCGCCGCGTTCCTCGCCGAGCGGTTGGGCGAGCTGACCGCCGCGTTCAACGCCTCCCGCCCGGGGCGCGAGCCGATGCCCTACCTCGCCGCGCTGGTCTGCGCCTCTTTGTTCGACATCGCCCTGCACGACGCGTTCGGCAAGCTCGCCGGCCGCTGCGTCTACGAAACATACACGCGCGAGTTCATGACCCGCGACCTGGGCAGCTACCTTGCCGCCGCCGACGGAAGCGACGTGAGCTTCGTCGGCCGCTACCCGGCCGACTACCTCGTCTTCCCTCGCCCGCGGCGGCTGCCGGCATGGCACCTCGTGGGCGGCAAGGACCTGATCGACGAATCGGAATTGACGGGCGGCGAGCCGACCGACGGCTACCCGGTGCTGCTGCGGGACTGGATCCGCCGCGACGGCCTGACGTGCCTGAAGGTGAAGCTGCGCGGCGACGACGCGAAGTGGGACTACGACCGGCTGACGCGCGTCGGGCGCATCGCCGTTGAGGAAGGCTGTTTGTGGTTGACCAGCGACTTCAACTGCACCGTGACCGACCCCGGCTACGTCAACGAGATCCTCGACCGCCTGGTCGTCGAGCAACCGCGCGTCCACGGCATGATCCTCTACGTCGAGCAGCCGTTCCCGTACGATCTGGAGCAGCACCGCATCGACGTGCACAGCGTCTCGGCCCGCAAGCCGTTGTTCATGGACGAGAGCGCCCACGACTGGAAGCTGGTCAAGCTTGGGCGCGCGCTCGGCTGGACGGGCGTGGCGCTCAAGACGTGCAAGACGCAGACAGGGGCGATGCTGAGCCTGTGCTGGGCGAAGGCGCACGGCATGACGCTGATGGTGCAGGACCTGACCAACCCGATGCTGGCCCAGGTCCCCCACTGCCTGCTGGCCGCCCACGCCGGCACGATCATGGGCGTGGAGACCAACGCGATGCAGTTCTACCCGGCCGCGTCGGCGCCGGAGGCGGCCGTCCATCCGGGGTTGTACACGCGGCGAGCCGGATGCGTGGATCTCTCGACGATCCGCGGTCCGGGCTTCGGTTACCGCGTGGACGAAGTCCGCCGCGACCTGCCGCCGGCCGTGGTGGGTTGAGCGAAGTCCGGGAGCTTGCGTTGCCGCAACCGGTGCGCATGCGGCGAGGCGTGGGACGGCGGCTACGCGTTCATCCCGGCCGGTCCGGCCGCCTCGGCCTCCACGTCGGCGACCACCTTGCGCATGTAGGCCACTTCACGTTTCAGCTTCGCCTTGTGGGCCTCGAAGTCGCTCGTCTCGTAGAACGGCATCCACACGAACGTGCCGCACCATTGGATCTTCCTGAGTTGCCGGACAATCTCGTACCAGTTGATGATCCCTTCATCCAGCGTCGTCCAGTCCCGTTTCCACCCTTTGCCCGGCTGGCCCTCCTTGCCGGCCTCGCGAACCCAGTACACGTCCTTCACCCCGAACGCACGCAGGTACTCGCCCGTCAGGCCGATGGCCAGTTCCGGGCGCTCGTACCCCTCGAACGCCTGGTTGCCCGGGTCAAGCTCGATGCCGATCGCCTTGGGGTCCAGTCCGTCCACCAGTGCGTAGCCGGCGTACGCGCTGGGCAGCAGCGTGCCGTGGTGCACCTGGTAGATCGCCCGCACGCCCGTCTTCAGGCAGACGTCCACCATGCTCTCCATCCTCCGCCGAGCGTCGGCCAGGCTCCAGCGAACGTCGCCGTTCTCGATCCGGAAGTAGTTCATGCGGAACTCGGTGATCCCGGCGTCGGCCAGGATCTTCACCGGGTTGGCGTCCCACGGCGTCGCGGCCGCCACCTGCTCGGGGGTGAACCCAGCCGTGGCGAACCTGACTTTCAGCCCGGCCTCGGCCATCGTCTTGACGAACGCGGGCGCCTCGCAGGCCAGCCTGGCCATGCTCACCCAATAGCCGTCGCGGATGGCCATGTTGGTGGTGTCCAGCCCGACTTCCTTGACGAACTCAGCAAGTTGCTCGGCCGAGAGATGCCGGCAGAACTTCGGAAAGATGCTGAATGTGATGTCCATGGCGCTGCTCCGCTCCGGAGGAGAGGGGAAAGCGGGTATCTTATCGCCGCCGACAAACACCACAAGAAGGAAGGACCCTCAAACCAACGACGTGTCGCCGCGGAGACGGCGATCCTCCGCATGGCGGCCGAGGCGAACCGGGCTTCGGCATCGCCGGCGGCCGCGGTCGGCACTGGGGCCTCGCGGTCGTCCTCGGTTGTTTCGCGACTGCTCGCGCATTGAGAATGCGGCTGGCGTTGGTTATCCTTCTGTCTCTATGACCAACGCAGACGCTGACATACAGGTTCCGCGGGCCGCCGCGGAAGTCCCGGCCAACGTTTCGTGCGCGGACGCCGCCGGCGACCCCGCCGTTGCGGCCGCCACCGCCCCGGCCGAGGGAGATCGCGAAGACAGGAAGCCCGAGCCCGACGAGCGCGAAGTGGCCGCCGTGGTCGAGGCCATCCTGTTTTCGACCGATTCGCCGCTGACGCCGGACAAGATCGCCCAGGTGGCCGAACTGCCCCGCAAGTCGGTGCGCATCGCCATCGAGGCGCTGAACCGCCGCTACGAGCGGGCCGGCTGCACGTTCCGCATCGAGGCGATCGCCGGCGGCTTCCAGATGCTCACGCTTCCGGAGTATCACGACGTGGTCAGCCGCCTGTTGAAGGTGCGCGGCGACGCCAAGCTCAGCCAGGCTGCCATGGAGTCGCTCGCCATCGTCGCCTACCGCCAGCCGATGCTTCGGGCCGACATGGAAGCCATCCGCGGCGTGTCCTGCGGCGAGGTTCTCCGCGGTCTCATGGAACGTCAGCTTGTGAAAATCGTCGGGCGCGCGGAGGTCCTCGGGCGCCCCATGCTGTACGGCACGACGAAGCGGTTCCTGGAGGTGTTCGGGCTCAACTGCCTGGAGGACCTGCCGAAGGTGGAGGAACTCCGCGGCGGCGCCAAGGACGCCAAGCCGAAGGATGCGGCCGCCGGCGCCTCAGCGCCCGAACCCGCCGCTCCCCCGCCGGCG
Source organism: uncultured Planctomycetaceae bacterium (assembly GCA_964461295.1). Lineage (GTDB taxonomy): Bacteria > Planctomycetota > Phycisphaerae > SM23-33 > SM23-33 > CAYWTX01. Next base: position 17,221 of record CAYWTX010000461.1, read on the forward strand.
CCCGAAG
>CAYWTX010000462.1:0-7045 GCA_964461295.1 uncultured Planctomycetaceae bacterium
CGACGCTCGGCGCATCGGCCATCACGGGGGTCGGCGCCGACAGGCAGTACCACCTGCCCGACCCCGGCACGGGCGCGGACAGCCTGTCCCCCGCTCCCATCGTCTACCCTTCCGGGCCCAGGGGACTGGTTGGCGCGGTCCGTTCCATGGGCGGGACCGTCACCGTCCGCGTCGTTCACAACGGCGCGCTGTACCCGAACAACCCTTCCCTCGACGTGAAGGACTACAGCAGCCTGACCGACGGCATCATCGACGTGTCCAACAGCGGCGCCATGCCCTTCTGCACATACGACTGTGCTACCGCACCATCCACCGACATGTACGAACTGCACTTCGACCGGCCGGTGCTGCTGGACCAGGTCTTCGTCCACGAAGGCGGGATCCTTGAACCGATGAACTGCGACCCTCGAAGCCCGAGTACTCCCCCGCTGGGATGCTTCTTCAAGGACCTGGCCGTGCAGGTGCTCCAGGGAAGCACGTGGGTGGCTGTGTCCTGCCCGGCGCTGAGCGAACCGCTGGACGCGAATGCCTACTTCCAATCCATCCTGGTTTCGTTTGGCCGCATCGCCGGCACGGCGGTTCGCGTTGCCGGGCTGGCTGGGGGCCAGTATCCCTCCACGTCGCTGACCGAACTGGAGGCCTTCGGACTGGTGGCCTGGGAGGGCGACAGCGACATGGACGGAGACGTCGACTACCTGGACTACTACCGGTTGCGGACGAACTTCGGCGGCCAGGGCGTGGGATGGTTGGGGGGCGACTGCAACTTCGACGGCGTGGTGGACCGGTTGGACTACGCCGCCATGTGGACCAACTACGGCCAGGTCTCCCAGTTGGGGGCAGGGCAGTATCAGCAGATGAGCCCCCAGTCGGCGCCGGAGCCCGGCGCGTTGCTCCTGATGTGTCTGGGCGCAACGGGTCTGGCCGTCCGCCGCTGGAAGTAGGGGAAGTCAGCGGACACGACTTCCAGCCGCGTTGACCGGCCGTTTGGACCGCCAACGGCGCGCCGCGGGCGAGGTCTCCGGTATCCGGTCCCACGGTATCCGTGTATGATGTAGTCCTTGCGGGAAGAGGGCACTACCCAATGGGCGACGACCCGACAATCGTGGCGAAGTTGAGCGACCTTCTGGGGGCCATCAAGGCCCATCCCGACCCGCGTCGCGCCGCGGCGGAGTGGAAGCAGGTGTTCAAGCTTCTGGGCCAAGCCGGCGTGCCGGCGCCCCGCGCCACCGGCGTGGTGGGCATGCGTGACGTGTCGGGCCTGGCCGCGATGGTCGAGCAACTCCAGGCGCCGGCGGGGGCCGTGCCCGAAGGGCCGGCGCACGACCCGGAGGTCCTCCGCAAGGCGCTGCTGGCGTTCCGCAAGCGGATGTCGCTGACCGTGCTGGACGAGGAGTCGAAGCTGGGGCACAGCCCGCTCAGCAAGGGGGCCGGCGCCGACACGCCGGCGATTATCCCGCCCGACGAATGGCCCGCCGGCGTGTGGCAGGAACTCGCCCGCCAGGGGCGGCTGAAGTACATCGGCCATGGGTTCTACGAACTGCCGCGGTGAGTCGCACCCCTTTGCGGGCCTGGCGCGGCGGGGCCCCGCGCCGCGGCCTGGAGCGAGGCCGAGGCTCCGCGGTTTCGCGCGGGGGTTGGATTGCGGGGGTTGGATACCCAGTTCGGTTAAACCGTGCGCCGGATCGACGAATCAGCCGCCCCCTTGCCCGGGCCCGCCCAGGAAGCGGTGCGCGTTCCGGCGCCGCCAGGCGGTCACGGGCGCTGGATGATGTCCAGGCCCTCGCGGGCGGAGGCGGGGCCGTCCCAGCGGTGCTGCTTGATCGCTTCCACGATGCGGTCGGCCAGGCGCACGGCGGCCAGGCCGTCGAAGGCGGAGACCAGCGGCGCCGTGCCGTCGACCACCGTTTCGCGGAACGCCTCGGCCTGCTTGCGCAGCGGTTCGGTCGAGTCGTCGGGGTGGATCTCCTCCACCTTCAGCAGCTGGGTGTAATCCACGCTGCCGGCGAGTTCGGCGATGTCATCCACGTCCAGTTCGCGGGCCATCTGGATGAGGTCGAGGTTCTCGCTCTTCTTGACCACCAGGCCGACCTTCCTGGCGTAATCGACCGAGACGTAGGCCTCCTCGGAGAAGATTCGCATCTTTCGTTCGGTCTTGATGGCCAGGCGGCTGGCGGTGACGTTGGCGACGCAGCCGTTGTCGAACTGGATGCGGGCGTTGCAGATGTCCTCGTGCCGGCCGATCACGTTGACGCCCACGGCCCGCACTTCCTCCACCTTGCCGCCGGCCAGCATGAGGATGAGGTCCAGGTCGTGGATCATCATGTCGTGGACGACGCCGACGTCGGCGGAGCGGAAGGTGAAGGGGCTGATCCGATGCGCGTCGATGAACTTCGGGCAGATGGCGTACTTTCGCAGCGCCACAACGGCGGGATTGAAGCGTTCGGTGTGCCCGACCTGCATGCTGCTGCCGGTTCGTTTGGCCAGGTCGAGCAGTTCCTCGCCGGCGGCGACGGAATCGGTGAAGGGCTTCTCGATGAGGACGGCCTTGCCGGCCTGGATGAAGGGGCGTGCGGCGGCGGCGTGGAACCTTGTGGGCACGGCGATGATGGCGGCGTCGACGAGCGGCACGGCCTGGGCGGCCTCGGTGAGCGGGAGGCAGTTGCGTTGCCTGGCGACGGCGTCGGCGGCGGCGGGGTTGGCGTCGACGACGCAGACGAGTTGGGTATCGGGCATCTCGGACAGGACGCGGGCGTGGAGCTTTCCCATGCGTCCGCAGCCGACGACGGCGACCCGGAAACTCATGACTTCGCCCTCCGGGCGTCGACGAGGGTGTCGGGCGGCAGGAAGCGTTTGGCCTCGGGCGGGGTCTTGCCGCGGAACAGTTCGCGGTAGCGCCCGTAGACGCCCTGCAGGCTGCGGCGGCAGAACTCGCACAGCCGCGCGGCCTGGCCTTCCACGCCCATGTTTTCGAGGGATTCGATCTTCGTCTGCAGGGCGGACTCATCGCGGAACAGTTCGGCCAGCGCGTGCCGCAACTCGGTTTCCTCTTCCTTCCGCAGGTTCGCGGCGCGGATGCCTTGCTCGTGGAAGCCGACGACGGCGGGGGAGGCGGCGCCGTCGTCGTCGTCGTTGCCGCTGAAGACGGTGAAAGGGGGCACGTCGCGCCGCACGGGGGTGCGTCGGCCGACGCGGGCGAAGTGCCCGATGGTGACGAAATGGTGCAGGCCGCACATCTCCTCGATGACCGCGCCGGTCTGCACGCGGATGTGCCCGGCCAGGAGGACCATGCGCCCGAGTTGGACGCGGTCGTCAACGTAGCAGTCGTGCGCGACGTGGCAGCCGTCGCTGAGAATGTTGTCGTTGCCGATATGGGTGAGATAGCCGCCGGGCTCGGTGCCGATGTGGGCCGTCACCTCGCGTCCCAGCAGGTTGCGGTGGCCGATGATGAGCATGGTGGGCCCGCCGTCGTACTTGAGGTCCTGCGGGTCGGCGCCCAGCACGCAGCCCTCGCCGATGCGGTTGCTCGAGCCGATCACCGTGCGTCCCAGGACCGTCACGCGGCGCGACAGCACCGTGCCGGGGCCGATCGTCACCTGCGGGCCGATCACGCAGAACGGGCCGATCTCGGCGTCGGGGGCGATCTTCGCGGCCGGGTCGATCTCGCGCAGCACCGTGAGGTCGGCGGCGTTCATGCCTGGTCCTCGCCGGCGCGGCGCTGGTCGGCGCGGCGTTGCGCTGCGCGGAGGCTCTCGGCGAGGCGGCGGACGCAGGCGTTGAGTTCGCCGGCTTGCTCAAGTTGGGCGAGGGCCTTGGCGTCGTACCGGCTGCCGCCGCCGTCGAACAGGTCGCGGAAGGCGGACTTGAGGGCGTGGATGTCGCCCTCGCCGAACCCGCAGGCCTTGAGGTTCCGCGAGTTGATGCCGCGCACGCGCACCGGCGTGCCTTGCAGCATCGCGTACGGCGGGGCGTCGTCCTCCACCAGCGTGTAGCCGGCCACGAAACTGTACGCTCCCACGCGGACGCCTGGGGCGACGGTGGCGCAGCCGCTCATGCGGACGTAGTCCTCGATGATCGCGCCGTCGTTGATGGCGCTGAGGTTGTCGAAGATGCCCTGGTTGCCCAGCTGGGCGCCCGGGCCGATCGAGCAGGCTATCATGATCAGGTTGTGGTTGCCGATGCGGGTGGGCTGCCCCGGGCGCCCGGCGGAGATCGTGACGTGTTCGCGAATGGCGTTGGCCTCGCCGAGGATGCATTCGCCGCTGTCGTCGCCGCAAAGGGGGGCCGGCGAGCCGATCACCGACATGGGGTATACGCGGGCGCCGGCGCCGAGGGTGGTCCGCCCCACGATCGTGACGTTTCCGGCGATGCGGCACCCGGCCTCGATACGCACGTGCGGACCGATGCAGGTGAACGGGCCGTCGGTCACGTCGCCGGCCAGGTCGGCGTGAGGGTCGATGATCGCGTGTGGCGAGATGTTGGGCATACCGCTCTCTTCTACACCGGTTCGGCGTCCACCAGCATGAACTTGATCTCGGCCTCGGCCGCCAGCTCGCCGCCCACCAGGGCCTGGCACATGCAGTGGCCGGTGCGCGATCGGACGTGGAGCGTCTCGGCCTGGAGGATGAGCTGGTCGCCCGGCCGCACGGGGCGGCGCATCTTCACGCGGTCCATGCTGAGCAGGACCGCCACCTTGCCGGTGTGCTCCAGCCGGCGGCTGAGCAGGATGCCCGAGATCTGCGCCATCGCCTCCAGGATCATGACGCCGGGCATGATGGGCTGCCCGGGGTAGTGGCCCTGGAAGAACGGCTCGTTGATCGTCACGTTCTTGATGCCGACCGCTCGCTTCTCGCCGTCCAACTCGATCACCCGGTCCACCATCAGGAACGGGTAGCGGTGCGGCAGCAGCCGCATCACCTTGCGGATGTCCATGATCGGCTCGCCCACGACGGCCGAGCCGTGCCCGCGGGCGACAACCATCTTCGCCAGTTTGCGCACCAGGGCGTGGTTGTGCTCGTGGCCGGTCTTGCGGGCGATGACGCGCCCCCGCAGCGGCCGGCCGAGAAGGGCCAGGTCGCCCAGCAGGTCGACGAGCTTGTGGCGTGCGGGTTCGTTGGGCAGCCGCGGCGGGCCGTCCAGCGGCCCGGCGTCGCCGATGATGACCACGTCGCTGGCGGTCAGGTGCGTGCCGATGCCCTTGGCCTGCATCTCGCGGGCCTCGGCCTCCAGGGCGAATGTCCGCGCCGGGGCAAGCTGCTCGGCAAAATCGTCGCGCCCCAGGCAGAAGAACGCCACCTGCCTGCCCAGTGCCGGCACGGTGGGGTAGTCCAGGTCGTACAGAACGTCCAGCGTGTCGCCCGAGCCGGGCAGGGCCGTCACCGAAGCGTCGCCGTCGGCGTACGTCACGGGCTCGTTGACAACGAACGGCTGACGCTCGGCCTCCTGCTCGCGGACGCCGGCCTGGCGGAGGGCCTCGACGAACACCATGGGCGAGCCATCGGTGGTGGGGACTTCCGGGGCCGAGACCTCCATGGTGAGGTTATCGACTCCCATGCCCGTGACGGCGGCCAGCACGTGCTCGACGGTCTCGACCGAGGCGGCGCCGCTGGCCAGGGCGGTGCGGCGCGCCCGCTTGACGACGTTGGCGATGGCGACGGGGATCCGCACCGGGCTGGGCAGGTCGGTCCGCACGAAGGCAAGCCCGCTGCCCGGCGGGGCCGGCGTCAGGCGCAGCTTCGACGGCTCGCCGCTGAACAGCCCGCGCCCGGACACCTCGACGGGCTTCTCAATGGTTCTCTGGCGACTCAAGGGCCGCGAGCCTCTTTTCCAGTTGTGCAACCCGCTTCAGCAGGTCGGGCAGCTTCCGCATCGAAAGATGAATCCGAATGCTTTCCGTGACCGGCAAGGCATACATGCCGGTATACGGTCCGGCGACGTCGATGTCATGGAGCGCGACGGCCCTGGCGCCGAGTTGCACGCCGTCGGCCAGATTCACGTGATCGCCGACGCCCGCATGTCCGCCCAGCACCACGTACTTGCCCAATTTCGCGCTGCCGGCGATGCCCACCTGCCCGGCCAGGATGGCGCCGGGCCCGATGCGGCAATTGTGGGCGATCTGCACGAGGTTGTCCACCCTGGCGCCGGCGCCGATTCGCGTCTCGCCGATCTTCGCGCGGTCCACGCACGTGCAGGCGTCCAGTTCCACGTCGTCCTCGAGCACCACGATGCCCGTGTGCGGCCAGCGCCTGTGCACCCCGCGAACCGTGCGGAAGCCGAAGCCGTCGTAGCCGATCACGCTGTTGGGGCCGACGCGGCACCGCCGCCCGATGCGGCACCCGTGCTTCACCACCACGCCCTCGTGCAGGATGCTGTCGGGGCCGATCTGGACCCCGCGGCCGAGCGAGACGTTCGCGCACAGCACGGTCCGCTCGCCGACGATCACGCCGGCGGCGATCACCACGCCCGGGCCGAGGGCTGCGCCGGCGCCCAACTTGGCGTCCGGGGCGACGACGGCCGAGGGATGCACCCCCGGCGGAGGCAGGTCCGGTTCGGCCGCCAGGCGGCCCAGAAGGGCGTACAGGGCGTCGTCCATGCTGGCGACGCGGATGAGGGTCTTGCCGTCACAGGCGGGCGCGTCGGCGGCGACGATGGCGGCCGCGGCCTTGGACGCCCCCAGGCCGGCGGCGTGTCTGGCGTCGGCGAAAGTGAGGTCGGCCGGCCCGGCCTGGTCCAGGGCGGCCAGGCCCCGGAGGGCGAGCGTGGCGTCGCCCTCGACGGAGCCGCCGACCCATTCGGCGACGGTCTGCACTGTCATGGCTTGCTGTGGCATTGGCAGGGGTAATAGTACCGAGAGGAGCGATGCGTGTCGAGGGTCGGGTGTCCAATGGGCGAAACGGGTCGGCATCTGGAAGGGACGGAGGGTATCGACACGGCGTGCGCGCCTGGAAGGGACGGAGGGTATCGACACGGCGTGCGCACCTGGAAGGGACCGAGGGTATCGACACGGCGTGCGCACCTGGAAGGGACGGAGGGTATCGACACGGCGTGC
>CAYWTX010000463.1:0-2550 GCA_964461295.1 uncultured Planctomycetaceae bacterium
CCTGGGCCGCAAGTTCATCGACGCGTACATGCCCGGCGCCACGTCGCGGATCGAGGGCGTGGGCCTGGCCGAGATCGCCGAGGAAACGTTGCGGCGGCACAGGTCCGCCTTCACCCGCGATGCCGGCGAGGCCGGCGTCGGGGCCAGTCTCGACCTCGAGTACGGCGGCGAGTACGCCTACCGCGCCGACGGCGAGGAGCACCTCTGGACGCCCCGGTCCGTCAGCCGCCTTCAGCACGCCGTCCAGAACGCCGACCCGCGGGCCTACCAGGACTACGCCGACGCCATCAACGACCAGTCGGCCAAGCTTCGCACGCTCCGCGGGCTGTTCGAGCTGCGCCCCGGCGAGTGCGTCCCGCTGGAGGAAGTCGAGCCCGCCGCCTCCATCGTCAAACGGTTCGTCACCGGCGCCATGTCGCATGGCTCGATCAGCCGCGAGGCGCACGAGGCCCTGGCCGCCGGCATGAACCGCCTGGGCGCCATGAGCAACACCGGCGAGGGCGGCGAGGATCCCGACCGCTACAGGAGCAACGGCGGCGTCAGCCTCAACTGCGCCATAAAGCAGGTCGCCAGCGGGAGGTTCGGCGTCACCATCGAGTATCTCTCGCGGGCCCGCGTCCTCCAGGTCAAGATGGCACAGGGCGCCAAGCCCGGCGAGGGCGGGCAACTCCCCGGCCACAAGGTCACCGACGAGATCGCGCGCCTGCGGCACTCCACGCCGGGCGTGACGCTCATCAGCCCGCCGCCCCACCACGACATCTACTCCATCGAGGACCTCGCCCAGCTCATCTACGACCTCAAGGCCGCCAACCCCGGCGTGGAAGTCTCCGTCAAGCTGGTCAGCGAGGTCGGCGTCGGGACCGTCGCCGCCGGCGTCGCCAAGGGCAACGCCGACGAAGTGCTCATCTCCGGCCACGACGGCGGCACCGGCGCCAGCCCCTGGTCCAGCATCAAGCACGCCGGCTGCCCCTGGGAACTGGGCCTGGCCGAGACCCAGCAGGTGCTGGTGCTCAACGGCCTGCGCGACCGCATCCGCGTGCAGACCGACGGGCAACTCCGCACGGGGCGCGACGTGGTCATCGCCGCCCTGCTCGGGGCCGACAGCTTCGGGTTCGGCACCGTCGCCCTCGTCACGCTCGGCTGCGTGCTGGTCCGCAAGTGCCACCTGGGCGCCTGCCCGGTGGGCATCGCCACGCAGGACCCCCTCATGCGGGCCCGCTTCCGCGGCAAGCCCGAATACGTCGAGCGCTTCATGCTCTTCGTCGCCGAGGACGTCCGCCGCCACATGGCGCAACTCGGCTTCCGCACCTTCGACGAGATGATCGGCCGCGTCGAGCGACTCGACACCCGCAAGGCCGTCACGCACTGGAAGGCGCACGGCTTGGACTTCACCAGCGTGTTCGCCCAGCCGCGCAACCCGCAGTGCTGCGACCTGCGGCGCAGCCGCGGGCAGGTCAACCGCCACGCCGACCACCTCGACTGGGCGATCCTCAAGGCGGCCGCCTCGGCCATCGAGCACGGCACGCCCGTCAAGCTGGACCTGCCCATCCGCAACGTGCACCGCGCCGTGGGCGCCACACTGAGCAACCGCATCGTGAAACGCTGGGGCTCGGGCGGGCTGCCCGACGGGACGATCGACATCACGTTCCGCGGCTCGGCCGGGCAGAGCTTCGGGGCCTTCCTGGCCCCGGGCGTGACCCTGCGGCTGGTCGGCGATGCCAACGACTACGTCGGCAAGGGGCTCTCCGGCGGGCGGATCGTCGTCCAGACCCCGCCGGAGGCGACGTTCGTGCCGCACGAGAACATCGTGGCCGGCAACGTCATCCTCTACGGCGCCACGGCCGGCGAACTGTTCGTCAACGGCGTGGCCGGCGAGCGGTTCTGCGTCCGCAACAGCGGCGCCTCCGCCGTCGTCGAGGGCGTCGGCGACCACGCCTGCGAGTACATGACCGGCGGCCTGGCCGTCGTGCTCGGCGCCACCGGGCGCAACTTCGCCGCCGGTATGTCCGGCGGCATCGCCTACGTGCTGGACGAGCAGCAACTCTTCGACACGTGCTGTAACCTGGATATGGTGGACCTCGAGTACGTGTGGCACGGCGAGGACCGCGAGATCCTCCACGGCGCGGTCCGCCGCCACCACGAGTGGACGGCCAGCCCCAGGGCGCGCCAGGTCCTCGACAACTGGCGGCAGGTGGTCGGGCGCTTCGTCAAGGTCGTCCCCATCGACTACCGAAAGTCGCTCGAACGAATCCGCCAGCGCGAGCAGCGGGCCACCGAGCAGACCCCGGCCACGGAGGAGGTGTTCCGTGGCTAAGCCAACCGGATTCATGGAGTACCCCCGCCAGGAGGCCGGCCATCGCCCCCCCCGCCAACGCGTCGGCGACTTCGGCGAGTTCGTCGAGCCGCTGGACCGCGAGGCCCTCGCCCGCCAGGCCGCCCGCTGCATGGACTGCGGCATCCCCTTCTGCCACGGCGCCGGCTGCCCGCTGGCCAACCGCATCCCCGAGTTCAACGACCTGGTCTACCGCGGGCGGTGGCGCGAGGCCGCCG
>CAYWTX010000464.1:0-16692 GCA_964461295.1 uncultured Planctomycetaceae bacterium
CTCCTCGGCGAACCGCCGCTGCCAGTCCGTCGCCGTCGGGTAGCTCATCCCCGGCATCGCGCGACGCATCGCCTGAAGGCGGATCATCTCCGCGGCCAGGTCCTTCACCGCCGCGATCACCTTCTCCTTCTGGCGCCCCCAGCCCGGGGCGCCCAGATGGCTGAGCTTGGGACGGAATTGCCGCGTCCCGATGTACTTCTGCACCAGGTGGATCTGGCTGGCCGGCACGTTCAGCATGACCCCGCCGGCGAACTTGAGGGCGAGATACTCCTCGCTTCGCCCGTCGCGCTGGATGGTCTGCAAGCCCTCGAACCGCGCGATGCCGTGCGCCACGTGCACCACGTATTCGCCCACGTCCAGGTCCAGCAGGCTCTCGATGGGCCGCCCCGCACGCACACGGCGAACCCGCCGACGCTTGGCGTATCGCCCGTAGATCTCGTGATGCCCGACGACGACCAGCCCCTCCGCCGGCCAGTGGAACCCCGCGTGCACGTGCCCGATCTCCGTCCGCAACCGCCCCGCCAACTCCGGGCGATCCGTCCGCAGCACCTCGACGAACCGCTCCCTCTCGGCCGCGTTCTCGCAGAACACCCACACGTCGGCGGCCTTGCTCAACTCATCCAGTTCGGCGAGTGCTTCGGTGGCGCCGAGGCTCAGCCGCTGAAGCGAACGAATGCCCAGATGAAGCGAACTACGGGTTGCGGACTGCGGATTGCGGATTCCCTCGTCGCTGGTTTGTCCGCGCGCCGGGAAGGTCTCTTTCCCGGAATCGACTTCCTCACTCTCGCCCGGCGAAGTGTCGCTCCCCTCCGCGCCATCGCCTTCCTCCGTGGAAATCCGCAATCCGAACGCGGACAGGTCCACTCTCGCCAACCCGCCCAACGCCGCGAACACCCCCTCCGGCTCGAGCATGCTCTGGGCGATCCGCCCGTCCAGGTCGCGCGTGCGCAACCACAACTCGCCTGCGACTTCCTTCGTCCGTTCCGGGTCGGCCACGCACACGATCGTGTCCGCCGGCAGGTACGCCCACAGGCCCGCCCGCTGGTCGGCCTCGCCCACCGTCAGCCCGGCCACCATCGCCTTCGCCAGCGTCTCGGTGCTTCGCTGGCTGTCCAGGTCGAACAGGCGGATGGACTCGATCCGGTCGCCCCAGAACTCCACCCGCAGCGGCTGGTTCGTGCCCGCGGGGAAGATGTCCACAATCCCGCCGCGGCGGGCGAACTGCCCCTGCTCGTCGACCTGGTCGACGTGCTCGAACCCGGCATCGACCAGCCAGCTCGACAGCGCCTCGACGTCGCGGTCCTCGCCAACGGCCAGCTCCAGCCGCCCCGCCGCCAGGGCCTCCGGCGAGGGCACCGGCTGAAGCATCGCCATCGCCGGCGCGACGATCAGGTCGCACGACTCCCGCATCGCGGGCCCGCTCGGCTCCGCTTGGCTTCCAGACGCTTCGCTCGCGCCTTGCACCGCCGGCTTGAGCCCCCGGCTGAATCCCCGCCTGCCCTCCAGCGCTCCCCTCCTCCCAAGTCCCTTCCCATCCCCTCTATCGACTTCATCCCTGCTCCCTCCTCCCTCCGCCAGCAGGTTGCACACGCGCAGACGCTCACCGGTGATCTCTTCGTTCAGGTGATCCGTCCCGACATCCACCTCCCATGCCGGGAAGAGCTGCGCCGCCTGTCCCGTCAGCACCTCGATGTCGTCGGCCGCGTCGTCCGCCTCGTCGATGTGGCCGGCGATCAGCAGCACCGGGCGCCCGCTGAGCCGCCCCAGCGCCGCGGCCGCCATCGCCCCGGCCGATCCCCACACCCCGCCGATGCGCAGGGTCTTTCCCCGCTCCAAACCCGCCGCGGCGGCCTGGAGAACCTTGCTTCCCAGCACCTTCTCAAACACCCCGCCCTGCATATCAAGCGAACGCCTGCGTCACTTCACCGAAAGTTGCTTCGCAAGCAACTGGGATGCCAATTCGTCAGGAGTGACATGCGATTTTCGGCTCGCCGCTTTGAGTTTCCGGTACAAGGTGCGAGGCAGGGCGACAGAGGACTCGATCCGAGGCACATCCGACCAATCATCGTTGGTAACAAGTTCCGCTTCGCCTGCGGCAATGCGTTCCTCCACGGGGCGTGAAGTCAACTCCTCGACGAGCCGCAGTTCGGCGGCGGTGGCTTTTGAATGCTTCTTCATCGGTCTGTTATCGTTCGATACCACTTTCGGTCCCGATCGGTCATTCGAGCCATGTGAAAGACCAGTACGAAGTCCTGAACGTGAGATAAACACCGCCGAGTCACGACGTGAATGTACTCGCCGGCATCATTCCGACCGAAAACTTCGTATGCGCCTGGAATCCCGCGTCGGCTTCGCGCGATGGGATGCCGGCTGCACTGCACTTCATAGTAGTCGCCCTCGTCGAAGCCGTGCTTGAACGCGCTATCCCTGAACAGCGTCGCCATCGGCCTATCCTACTGCCTCGGCAGCCAAAGCGGCAACATGTCCTTACGCCATCTCCCCCGTCATCACCAGGCTTGTCGCGTCCGTCACCCGCACGTTCACGTACGCGCCCGCGATCTCCGGCGCAGCCGTGAAATGCACGATATGGTCCCATCGCGTGCGCCCCACAAGCTGCACCTGTCCCGGCGGCGCCGCCGCCGGCTGCTTGCCCGCGCGCAGCGAAGGCCCCTCCACGAGCACCTCGACCGTCCGGCCGATGTACTCTCGATGATGCGCCAGCCCCACCTCGCCCTGCACGGCCAGCAGCTCATTGTTGCGCCGCTTCTTATCGGCGTCGAGCACGTCGTCGGCCAGTTTGCGGGCCGCGGCCGTTCCGGGCCGCGGGGAGTACTTGAAGACAAAGCTGTTCTTGAACCGGCTGCGGCGAAGCAGGTCCATGGAGGCCTGGTGATCCTCCTCGGTCTCGCCGGGGAAGCCCACGATGAAGTCCCCGGCCAGGACTACGCCGGGCACGATGGCCCGCGCCCGGTCCACCAGGTCGTCAAACTGGGCCCGCGTGTACCCGCGGTTCATCCTCTTCAGCACCGCGTCCGATCCCGATTGGGGGGGACAGTGAATGTACTCGCACACGTTGGGCAGGTCGCGCATCGCCTCCAGCAGGTCGTCGCCGAAGTCCAGCGGATGGCTCGTCACGAACCGCACCCGCCGCAGGCCCGCCACGCCCGCCACCCGCGAAAGCAGGTCGCTGAACCGCACCGTCGCTTCCCCGGCCGACCAGCGGTAGCGGTTCACCGTCTGCCCAAGCAGCGTGACCTCGCTGTGCCCGGTGTCGGCCAACTTGCCGACCTCCTCGACGATGTGCCGCGGGTCGCGGCAATTCTCCGCCCCGCGAACGTAGGGCACGATGCAGTACGTGCAGAACCGGTCGCACCCTTCCTGCACCCGCACGTACGCCTGCGCCATCGCATCGGTGAGCCTGGGGTCCCGCCCCATGTCGAGGCGGTCAAAGTCCGTGGAACGGATACCGGATACCGGATGCCGGATACCGGATGCCATGGGATCGGCGACCGGGGGCCGTAAGGACGGATCATCCCTCCCGTCGCTATCCGGCATCCGGTTCCCGGTATCCGTTCTTCTCGCGTCCAGCGCCACCACGCATTCACGCTCCGCCGCCGCCTGCTCGATCAGCCGCGGCAACTGCGAGAGCTGCCCCGGCGCGCACACGATGTCCACGGCCCTGAACTTCCGCGGCAACTCGTATCCCAGCCGCTGGGCCATGCACCCCAGCACGCCCACGATCAGCCGCTTCCTGCGGCTCTTGCGCTTGGCGTCGGCCCCCAGGCGCGAGAACACCTTCTCCTCCGCGTGCGCGCGCACCGAACACGTGTTGTACAGCACCACCTCGGCCGTGGCGATGTCCTCCACCATCTCGTGCCCGGCCAGGCGCAGACCGGCCGTCAACAGCTCGCTGTCGAGCCGGTTCATCTGGCAGCCGAATGTCTCGAGGTAGATCTTCATGGCGGGACCATCATACGAAACGGACGACAAGGACTGGAATGGACGTTGTGGACAGGACAACGGCGTGAACTTCTCGTCCACGCCGCCCATCTCGTCCATTCCCGCGCGGCCTGCCCGCTTCAGCGGGTAGGTCCCCGGGGCAGCTTCCCCGGGGTAGGTCCCCGGGGCAGCTCCCCCCGGGTGGGTCCCCCGCTTGCAGCGGGCAATTCTTCTGCTACAGTCTTTCCGCGATCTGCACCGCGTTGGTGGCTGCGCCCTTGCGGATCTGGTCGCCGCTGACGAACATCTCGATCCCGCGGCCGTCGGGCTGACTGACGTCCTGGCGGATGCGCCCCACGAGTACGTCGTCCTGGCCGCTGGCCTCCATCGGCATGGGGAAGTGGTTCTTCTCGCGGTCGTCGACGATCTTGACGCCGGGGGCCCGCGCCAATACCTCACGCACCTGGGCCTCCGTCACCGACCGGCTGAACTCCAGGTTGATCGACTCGCTGTGGGCCCGCATGACCGGCACGCGGACGCAGGTCGCCGTGATGAGGATTTCCGGGCAGTGGAAGATCTTTCTCGTCTCGTTGACCATCTTGTTCTCTTCTTCGTTGTACCCGTTGGCGGCCACCTTGGTGTTGTGGCTGAACAGATTCATCGCGATCTGGTGGGGGAACTTCTGCTTCACGACCGGCTTACCGGAAGCGTACGCCTTGAGCTGCTCGTCCAGCTCGTACAGGCCCCAGGCACCGGCGCCGCTGACGGCCTGGTAGGTGCTGACGACCACGCGCCGCACGCCGAACGCCTTGTGCAGCGGCCAGACGGGCACATTCATGATGATCGTCGAGCAGTTGGGGTTGGCGATGATCCCCTTGTGCGTGGCGATGTCCTCGGGGTTCACCTCGGGCACCACCAGCGGGACGCCCGGCTCCATGCGGAACGCCGACGTGTTGTCCACGATGACAGCGCCGGCGGCGTTGGCGGCCGGGGCGAACTGCCTGGAGATGCTCCCGCCCGCCGAGGCGAGCACAAGCTCGATGCCCGCGAAGCTCTTGTCCGTCAACTCCTCGACCACCAGCGTCTCGCCGTTGAACGGGCACTTCCTGCCGACCGATCGGGCTGAAGCCAGCAGCTTGAGGCTCTTGAGGGGGAACTTGCGTTCCGCGAGGACCGCCAGGAACTCCTGACCGACAGCGCCCGTGGCGCCCATGATCGCCGCACGCCAAGCCATTGCATCACCGTGGGTAGCTGGACTGCTTCCCGCTCCGGCGGGAAAGCCTTAGATGATACCAAGTGCCGGCTGCTTCGGGCAAGTGCGGGTCGAGGCCCGCGGGGCCCGCGAGGAAAACGCTTTACTGAGGGTGAGCGTTGCCGTAGCATTGCGTTACCCCCTGCTTGGTTTCTCAAGCGGTCGGACATTACGATGAAAGCAGCCCAAGCAGACAAGCCTGGTTCCTGCCCCGCCGGTTGTGGCCGATGCGGCTTCGCCGCATCGTGTATCCCCGCCGATGCCCCGGCCGGGTGGCGGCTGGTTTTGCCGGCCGGGTGCGCGTTCATTCTGCCGGTGGCGACCGCCATCGGGGGGGCTGCTATCTGTGGCCCGCAGGCGGTCGGCGGCCTCTTGGGCGGCCTGGCCGGGCTGGCGGTTGGGGGACTTGTGGGCGCGATGGCGGCCTGGGCCCTTCGCTCTCGCTTGGCGAGGGGGCACGCATGAGCGGCACAGCCGTCGCCCCCGCATCCGGCAAGAGAACCTTCTCCCACGGAGTGCATCCGCGCGAAGGCAAGCAGTTTGCCCAGGACAAGGCCATCGAAGTCCTGCCGACTCCCGCGGAAGTGGTGATCCCCTTCGCCCAGCACCTGGGCGCTCCGGCCAAGCCCATCGTCAAGCCTCGCCAGGACGTCAAGCTCGGCGAACTCATCGCCGAGCCGGCCGGGTTCATCTCCGCGGCCGTGCATGCGACGCTTGCCGGCAAGACGGGGGCGTTCACCGCCGTCACGCTGCCCAACGCTCGCCATGTGTCGGCCGTGCCGATCCAGGCCGAGGGCGAGCAGCTTGCCGGGCGGGCGCTATGGGAGGACGTGCTGGGCGGCGACTGGCCGACGGATGTCCGGGCGTACGAGCCGCGGGCGATTGCCGAGGCGGTGTCGGGCGCGGGCGTCGTGGGCATGGGCGGGGCCGGGTTCCCCACGCACGTCAAGCTCGTCCACAGCGAAAAGAAGCCCATCGAGCTGATCCTGGTGAACGGTTGCGAGTGCGAGCCGTTCCTCACCAGCGATTACCGGCTGATGCTGGAGGCGCCGCGGGCGATCGTGACCGGGGCGCTTCTGGCCGCCCGGGCCCAGCAGGCCGCGCGCATCGTGATCCTCATCGAGGACAACAAGCCCGCCGCGATTGAGTCGATGCGGCAGGCGGCGGCCGGGACGAGCATCGAGGTCGCCGTCGCCAGGACGAAGTATCCGCAGGGCGGCGAACGGCAGGCGATCCTGGCCCTCACCGGGCGGAAGGTCCCCACCGGCGGCCTTCCGCTGGACGTGGGCGTGGTGGTGGTGAACGTGGGCACGGCGACGGCGATCGCGCGGGCGGCCGTGCGCGGAAAGCCGCTGACGCACCGCGTGGTGTGCGTGACGGGCGCCGGCGTGGCCGAACCGAAGAACGTGCTGGCGCCGATCGGGGCGAGCTACCAGTCGCTGATCGACTTCTGCGGCGGCCTGACGGCCGACGCGGCGCGGGTGATCTCCGGCGGGCCGATGATGGGCTTCGCCCTGGGCGACCTGCTCGTGCCGATCACCAAGGGCACCAGCGGCGTGACGGTGCTGACCTGGGCCGACCTGGACAAGGCGCCCCAGACGCCCTGCATCCGCTGCGGGCGCTGCGTGGACGTCTGCCCGGTGGGCCTCGTGGCGACGAAGATCGCGGCCGCCGCCAAAGCCCGCGACTGGCCGCTGGCGCGGAAGTACCACATTGCCGCGTGCATCGAGTGCGGCTGTTGCTCGTACATCTGCCCGGCCCGGCTGCCGCTGGTTCAGCAGATCCGGACCGGCAAAACGCTGATACCCAAGGAATAGCGGGATGGTGGATCGGTGGATCGGCTAACTGGTGGACTGGTTAACTGGTGGATCGGTGGATTGGTTAACTGGCAAGCCTCCGGCCAGTGAACCGGTCAACCAGTCAACGGGAAACGTCTGTGAGCGAAGGGAACGTGACAACCCAGACCGACGCATCCGGCGCGGCGGCGCCGCCGGGCCCTCTCATCGAGGTCGCGGCCGGTCCGCACCTGGCCAATGCCACCCAGACCACACGCCGGATGATGCTCGACGTGCTGGTCGCGCTGACGCCAGCCACCATCGCCGGCGTGGTGTTCTTCCGCCTTCACGCGGTCCAGCAGATCGCGACCTGCGCCTTGGCGTGCATGGCCTTCGAGGCGATCCTGGCGGCCATCCGCCGCCGGAGCTTCCCGCTGGGCGACCTGTCGGCCCTGGTGACGGGCGTCATCCTCGGCCTGTCGCTGCCGGGCACGGCGCCGTGGTACGTCGGCGTGATCGGTTCGGCCGCCGCCATCGGCCTGGGCAAGTGGGTCTTCGGCGGGCTGGGGCAGAACATCTTCAATCCGGCCATGGTCGGTCGGGCGTTCGTGATGATCGCCTTTTCGGGCGCCGTGGGCGCGGCGGGGTATGTCCTGACCGGGTCGGGCGCGCCCGACGCGATGACGCAGGCGACGCCCTTGACGGTCGCCAAGGCGGCCGCCGCGAAGTACCTGCCGGCGGGCATTTCGTTCTGGCCGGCGCTGGTGGGCAACGAGAACGGCTCGCTGGGCGAGACCAGCGCCCTGGCGTGCCTCGTCGGCGGGCTGTACCTGTGCCTGCGCCGAACCGCCTCGTGGGAGATCCCGCTGGCGATGTTGGCGGCCGTGGCTGGCTTCGGCGGCCTGGCGAGCTGGGCGGACATCACGAACCTGACGGTGCTGGACCAGCTTCTGGGCGGGGCGGCGATGTTCGGCGCGTTCTTCATCGCGACCGATCCGGTAACTAGCCCGGTGGCGCCCAAGGGAAAATTCGTCTTCGGCGCGACGATCGGCCTGCTGGTGGTCGTGATCCGCGTGTTCAGCGGGTATCCCGAGGGAGTGATGTTCGCGGTGCTGCTGGCCAACGCCCTGTCGCCGCTGATCAACCGCTGGACGATCCCGGTGCCGCTGGGCGGCCCGACGGCGAGGAAGCAGCGATGAAACGTGTCACCGGACGGAGCCGACCGGGGCGGCACGCCCCGGCTCCGCGGGCCGGCAGCGGGTAGCTTGCTCTTATGAAGAACAGTTACATCGGACAAGCGTGGTTGGTGCTGGTGCTGGCGCTGAGTTTCGGCGGGGCGCTGGCCGGCGTCGAGGCTGCGCTGAGGGACCGCATCGCCGGCAACAAACTGGCCGACGCGATCGACCAGGTGCCGATCCTCGTGCCCGGCGCCGACAAGCGGCAGTCGCGGCAGGCCAACGCGGCACCGCTGGTCGAGACGATCGCCAAGGGCGGGAAGAAGACGACCTACCAGGTCTTCCGGGCCTTCGACGCCGGCGGCAAGCAGATCGGCTGGGTGGTGCGTGCGGGCGGACTGGGCTTCGCCGACATCGTCGACGTCCTGGTGGGGCTGGATGCACGGTGCGAGAAAATCACCGGCCTGTACGTGCTGGACCAGAAGGAAACGCCCGGGCTGGGCAACAAGATCATGGGCGACGATTGGCGCCGGCAGTACGCGGGCAAGAGCACCTCCGCGGTGCTGACGGTGGTGAAGGCCAAAGCGACGGCGCCGGAGCAGATCCAGGCCATCTCGGGCGCGACGATCTCCTCCGACGCGGTGACGGGACTCGTCAACCAGGTGGTCGCCGACCTGCGGGAACCATTGCGGAACAAGGTGAAATAGACGGAAGCCCAGGGGCTCGGGTCCCCGGGCTTCGGGAATCGGGAACGCGGAACATGGCGCGAGACGACGGACCGACATCGCTGGAGCGGTTCATCAACGGCATCCTGCCGGAGAACCCGACGTATCGGCAGATCCTGGGCATCTGCCCCACGCTGGCGGTGACCAACTCGGTACAGGGCGCGCTGACCATGGCGGGGGCCGTGGCGTTCGTGCTCATCTGCTCCAACATCGTCATCAGCCTCATCCGCGGGCTGCTCAAGCCGCACCTGCGGATCCTCGTCTTCACGCTGACCATCGCGGCGTTCGTGACCATCGCGGACCGTTTCCTGGCAGCGTACATGTACGAGATGAGCAAGCGGCTGGGCCCGTACGTGCCGCTGATCATCGTCAACTGCATCATCATCGCCCGCTGCGAGGTGTGCGCCGCCAAGCAGGGGCTGGGCCCGGCCGTCTTCGACGGCCTGGGCCAGTCGCTGGGGCACGCCCTGGGCCTGCTGAGCATCGCGGTGTTCCGCGAGCTGCTGGGGTCCGGCTCGCTGCTGGGCGTGTCGCTGTTCTGGGCGGAGGGCACGCCTTCGGAGGCGTATCGCTGGGTGATCATGGTCCTGCCGCCCGGGGCGTTTATCACGCTGGGTCTGCTGATGGGCGCGATCAACTGGTACCTCGAAAGCCGCAAGGCGCGGAGCGCGTAAGCGAGCATGCAATACCTGACGGACATCCTGCTGCTGGCCTTCGCGACGGCCATCATCAACAACATGGTGTTCCATTTCTTCGTGGGCAACTGCCCGTTCATCGGGGTCTCCCGCCGCGTGGACACCGCCTTCGGCATGGGCGCCGCCGTCACGTTCGTCACCGTCATCGCCGGCACGCTGAGCTGGGCCGTCACCGAGTTCATCCTCCGCAAGGGCGCCCCGCTCGCCGCCTGGATCGTCGGGCACTTCGACAAGCCCGCCGCCGAAGGCGTCGACCTCAGCATCCTCAACTACGTGGTGTACATCTTCCTGATCGCCGCGGCCGTGCAGCTCGTCGAGATGTACCTGCGGAAGTTCTTCCCGCCGTTGTACAAGGCGTTCGGCGTGTTTCTGCCGCTGATCACCACCAACTGCGTGATCCTGTTCGTGTGCCTGGAGGTGCCCAAGCACCTCGGCGGCGACGCCCAGCAGCCCTGGGATCTCGGGCGCACGCTCACCTACGCGTGCTTCGCGGGCGTGGGGTTCCTCATCGCCATCGTCATCATGGCGGGCATCCGCGAGGAACTGGACCACTGCGACGTGCCCAAGCCCCTGCGGGGCCCCGGCATCACGCTGATCATCGCGGGCATCCTGTCGCTGGCGTTCATGGGCTTCGCCGGCCTGGACAAGGGCATCGACAAGGCGATCGCGGGCAGGCCCAATGCGGCGGCTGTGAATCGCTCCCAAGCCGCCCCGCCGGGCATGGGCGGGACCGAGACGCCCGTGGATACGCCCAAGGGCGCGGGAAAGTAGTAACCGGGAACCAGGAACAGGGAACCGGGCCGATGCGCGGCGGGCAAGCCCGCCCGCCAAACCGGCTCCGGGCTACCGGCTACCGGGCACTGGAGTTCGGATGATTTGGGTCATCATAGCAATGGCCGGCGGGACGATGCTCCTGCTGGCGGTGGCGGCCGGGTGGGTACTTGGCTGGGCCGACCGCAAGTTTGCCGTGGCGGTCGATCCGCGCGTCGAGGCCGTCATCGGCGCCCTGCCCGGCGCCAACTGCGGCGGGTGCGGCTTCGTCGGCTGCCAGGACTACGCCTCGGCCGTGGTGGCCGGCTCGGCCCCGCCGAACCTGTGCGCCCCCGGCGGCCCCGCGTGCGCCAAGAAGATCGCCGAACTGCTCGGCCTGGAGCACACGCCGTCGCTGCCGTTCCGGGCCATCGTCCACTGCCGCGCCCGCACCGGAGACAAGCTCAAGCGGCACGAGTACCGCGGCGTGCGGACGTGCGCGTCGAGCAACCTCGTCGCCGGCGTGCAGGGATGCACCTACGGCTGCCTGGGCATGGACGATTGCGGGCGATCGTGCAACTACGACGCCGTCCACGTGATCGACGGCCTGGCCGTTGTGGACTACGACAAGTGCGTCGGCTGCGGGGCATGCGCGCGGGCCTGCCCGCGCAACATCATCTCGATGGTCCCCTTCAAGAGCGACGTCGTCCTCGCCGTCGCCTGCTGCAACAAGGACTTCGGCAAGGACGTCAAGGCCGTCTGCAAGGTCGGCTGCGTCGGCTGCGGGGCCTGCGCCAAGCTCAGCGAACTGTTCACCATGGAAGGCCATCTGCCGAAGATCGACTACAACAAGTACGCCCCCGAGAATCCGGGCCAGTTCCTCAAGGCCTACCAGAAGTGCCCGACGAAGACCCTGATCGCCATCGGCAAGCCCGCCGCCCTCCAGCAGGCGGCCGTGGCCGCCGAACCCATGCCTTCCGTCGCGGAGACCTCGCCCGCCAGCACGGTGGATCGTGCCCGCTGGTGGGGGTAGGACCGGGGACCGCTGCGCCTATTGGCTTGCTCCGTACATGCCCGCCGCCGCCTCGCGTGCGGCGGACACCATCTCCGCCTGCGGCGTGTCGCAGATGTCCACCAGGCCGATCTGGTAGTTCTCGCCGTCCAGCGCCCGGCCGGTCGTCGGCTGGTCGCGGTACAGGAACCAGTGACAGCCGACGACGTTGGCGTTTCGCAGCGCGTCGCGGACGTACGCCTTGTACATCTCGCCCCGTTCGTGCTGGTCGGCCGCGGCCACCAGCCCCGTGTGGAACATCCCGCGGTCCAGGGCCCCGAAGTGATACTCGCCGATGATCACCGGCCGGTCCACGCCGGCGGGCAGGTCCAGCGGCACGGGACTTGTCTTGTAGATGTTGAAGCTCAGCACGTCGCAGTGCTTGGCCGCCACCGCCACCACGCGCGGGTTGCTCCACGCGAACCGGCAGCCGAGGTAAAGCTGCTTGGGCGCCGCTCTCTTCACCGCCGCGCGGCACACGCGGAAGTACTCCTCGATCAGCCGCCCGTCAAACGCCGCCAGGTCCTCGCGGGCGGCCTTGGCCTTGGGCACGGCCGTCGCCGCCGCCACGGCCTGCCACGACGCGTGGGCCGTCGCCCACGCCGCGTTGAGCTTCTCGACGCTGCCGTACTTGCCCTTCAGGTCGGTCAGCAGCGCCTGCTTGGCGGGCTGATCCGCCGGCGAGGCCACCGTCGCCTCGGCCAGTTCGCCCTCCTTGCCCCACGCCAGCTCGTTATCGACGAAGAACCCCAGGCACCAGGCATCGCCGGCCGACTTGCCCGCCTCAGCCGCCAGGCGCTTGTCCAGCCCTTCGCCGAACGTTGGCGCGAACACGTCGGGGAACTTGCCCCAGTAGCCCTTGCTGCCGGCAATGGGCACCCCGCGAGTGTTCACGATCGCCGTGTACGGCGTCCTGCGGGCCAGGTAGACATCCGCCGCCGACCACGTGCCGATGGTGTTCAGCCCCCAGCTTCGCAGCCGCCGGTGCGAGAGCTCCGTAAACGTCGCCTCGTACTCCTTGCCGTACTTGCGTATCAGGTTCGCGCGGCCGAACTCGAACGTCTCCGGCTGCTTGCCGACGTATTCCATGTGTGCGACGTGCCCCTGGCGACCGTAGCAGGGCGCGAACTCGCCCTCGCGTGCGGGCAGGCGGGCGAACCACGCTTCGCGCCCATCCAGCGGCGTGCCCTCCCACATCCGCACGCAGTCGATCCCGTGCGAGAAGAACAGCCGCCCTTCGGGGTCCACCAGCCACCACTTGCCGTCACGCTTCTCCGTGCGGAAGAAGCCCGTCGCCTCCAGTTCCGGGCCCGCCGCCCAGCCGCCGTACCGGTCCCAGTCCTTCGGCCCGGCATGGGCCGCCAGGTCGGCTGCCTCGTCCGCCTTGCGCTTCGCGAGATCCGCGGCGCCATGCACCTTCCCCGGCCAGTCGCCGTGCGCGTACTGCCCGAACTCGTCGATGAACGGCAGGAAGCTCTCGGCCGTGAGCCTGTCCGCCGCCGCCAGTTCACCGGTTGCCCGCAGGGCCAGCAGGTCGACGTCCACGCGGCCGCCAAGACCCACGGCCCGCACCGTCACGGCCGAGAGGCGGGCGGGCTCGACCGTTCGCTTGGGGTCCAGGTGCGGCGGAATGCCGCGCATGGCGAACATCTTCACCTTCTCGTGCCCGCCGACAAGCCGAACGAACGGCAGTTTCACGGTCGCGGCCGCCCCGGGCGCGACGATCGCCCAGCCGCTGTTGGCGCCCTGCCCGCCGGCGGACCGCGCCAGCAGCGTGATCTTCGCAGCCGTCTTGCCCGTGTTGCGGACGTCCAGTTCCAGGCCGTGGCACTCGCCGACGTTCCACCCCCCCACCGGCGCGGCCAGTTCCACGCTTCCCGCCTCGCCGTCGTGCAGACGCAGCGCTGGTCCGCGCACCTCGGTTTTGAGCTTCTCGACCTTCGCCGCCGTGATGTCCACCTTGCCGAAGTCGACCATCGCCTGCTCCTTTGCCCCCGCCGTAGCCGCCATGACCGCCGCGAACGCCGAAAGCACAAACGCCTTGCGCATAGTCCCGTGCCCTTTCCACCCGCCTTTCTACCACATCCCCCTTCTCCTATCCCGTGCGGTCCCACCCTTTCCTCGCCGGGCCGGGAACGCTATCGTGACGCGCCTATGACTCTCGAGCCCATGACAAGCGAGGAACTGGACGCCGGCGTGGCCGGCGCGGGCGCGGCGGCGCAGCGCCGGCGCGGGATCCTCTTCCTGTGCCTGGCCACGGCGCTGGTGGGCGCGGCCATGGCCACGCAGATGGGCCTCAACGAGAACTTCCTCGTCGAGGAGATGGAGGTCGGCGGCCTGCAGCGGGGGCTGCTGGAGACCTTCCGCGAGACGTGCGGCATCACGGCCCTGGGCGTGCTGATGCTGCTGGCCGGGCTGGTCGAGCCGCTGGTGGCCGCGGTGGTGCTCGTCGTCTTCGCCATCGGGCTGGGCGCCTACAACTGGGTGCCGCGCGCGGACTACTTCTGGCTCGTCGTGACCAGCCTCATCTGGAGCCAGGGTCTGCACGTCTGGATGCCGCTGCCGGGCTCCATGGCGATGGGTCTGGCCGAGCCCGGCCAGGTCGGGCGCCGCATGGGGCAGGTCATGTCCTCCGGGGCCTTGGGCACCGGCGTGGGGCTGGCGGCGGCCCTGGCGGCCACGTTGCTGAAGGCGCCTATCCGCCCGATGTACGTGGTGGGAGGCGTGGCGGGCGTTCTGGCGGCCGCGGCGTGCCTGGGCATCCCGCGGAAGATCAAGACGCCCGGCCCGCGGCTGGTGTTCCGCCGCAAGTACGGCCTGTACTACCTGCTGTGCTTCCTGGAGGGGTGGCGCAAGCAGATCTTCCTGTGCTTCGCGGGCTACCTGCTGGTGCGGAAGTACCACACGCCGGTGACGACGATGGTTCTGCTGTGGATCATCGCGCAGGGGATCAACTGGCTGATCTCTCCGCGGGTGGGCAGACTGATCGACCGCGTCGGCGAGCGCCGCGTCCTGGTGTGGTACTTCATCGCCCTCGTGCCGGTGTTCGTCGGCTACGCGCTCGTGCCTTCGCCGGCCGTGCTGTGCGGGTTGTTCGTCGTCGACAGCGTGATGTTCGTGTTCGCGATGGCGCTGACGACGTACGTGAACCGCATCGCCCCCAGCCGGGAGCACACAGCCACGCTGAGCATGGGCGTGGCGATGAACCACGCGGCGGCGGTGACGATGCCGCTGCTGGGCGGGCTGCTGTGGCAGTACGCCGACTACCGGCTGGTGTTCGCGATGGGCGCGGCGGCGGCGGCGGCGAGCGTGATGGCGGCCCTCCGCGTGCCGAAGAAGGAGATAGCTGGGATGAAGGGGATGAAAGGGATAGGAGAAACATCGTGAGCAATCTGACGCGGCGGGACGTGCTGAGGGCGGCGGGGGCGGCAGCGGCGGTTGCCGCGGCGCCACACGTGCTGCGGGGTGCGGCGCCGGCAACCGCGCCCGCCCTAGCGGGCGGCGCCGGCGAGGACGCCATCGACGTCGCGATCATCGGCGCGGGCGATCACGGACGCCACCTCATCTCGCACTGTGTGAAGATCCCCGGCGTGCGCCTCGCGGCCGTGTGCGACATCTGGCCTTACGCGCGCAACTACGCCTCGCGGCTGCTGCAAAAGTACAAGCACCCCGCCCGGCCGTACGTTGATTACCGCGAGATGCTGGGCGCCGAGAAGGGCCTGCACGCGGCCGTCGTCGCCACGCCCGACTGGATGCACGCCGAGCAGACCATCGCGTGCCTGAAGGCGGGGCTGCACGTCTACTGCGAGAAGGAGATGGCGATCACGGTCGAGGACTGCCGGCGCGTGGCCGCCACGGCCCGCGAGACCGGCAAGCTGCTGCAAGTCGGCAGGCAGCACCGCAGCAACGCCCGCTACCAGGCGGCGCTGGAGTTGATCGACAAGCAGAAGGCCCTGGGCCGGCTCACCGGCGCGGGCGGGCAGTGGCACGGGCACACCAGAGCGCCGCAGCCCTGGCCGGCGGAGGGCGTCTGCGACGAGGGCACGCTCCGCAAGTACGGCTACGACACGATGGAGCGGCTTCGGGGCTGGCGGTGGCTGGAGAAGTACTCCGCCGGGGAGATGGCGGGTCTGGGCAGCCACCAGGTGGATGTGTTCAACTGGTTCCTGGGCTCGCCGCCGAAGGCGGTGTACGCCTCGGGCGGGCTGGACTACTACGGCCAGTACGAGTTGTACGACAACATCCGCTGCGTGCTGGAGTGGGATTACGCCTGGCTCGGGCGGACGACGACGGTGCGGGCGGCGTACGACATCAACACGACGACCGAGGTCGGCGGGTTCTTCGAGACGTTCACCGGCACCGAGGGCACGCTGACAATCAGCGAGATCGACGCCCGAGGCGGGCTGCTCCGCGACCGCCAGACCCCCGTGGCCGAGTGGGAAAAGGCTCTCGTGCCGGTGAAGACCGTGGACGTCGCGGCGCGGGCCTACGGCCCGCTGGGCGACGGCGAAGGCGACGCCGCCCGGCCGGTGTACTGGCGCCATCTGAAGAACTTCTTCGACGCGATCCGCGGCAAAGCGAAGCTGACCTGCCCGGCCGAGGTGGGCCTGACGGCCGCGGTGACGGTGCTCCGCGCGATCGAGAGCATGAAGACGGGCAAGCGGATCGAACTGAAGCCGGAGGATTTCCGGGTGTAGGGGGACACCGGGGCGGCATGGACGAACTATCACTCAAGGATGTTTGTAGCGATTCGGCATCGCGTCGGGCCTTTTCCTTCCGGCCCCGCCGCGGTATCATGGAATGTATGATCCTGACGGTGGACATTCCAGAGGCCATGAACGCCCAGATCCGCGAGATCTGCCAGCACCGGCGGTGCGGCCTCGACGAAGCCGTCCGCGACGTGCTGCGCCGATGGATCGCCGTCGAGCAGGTCCGCGAAGACGCCGCCGAAGTCCGCCGCCTGGCCGAAGCCGCGGGCTTCCGGTCCGAGGAAGACATCCTTGAGAGCACTTCGTGAAAGTCGTCCTCGACACGAACGTGTTGCTTGCGGCGTATGGCTTCGGGGGCGTGTGTCTGGAGTTGGTGGAACTGTGTCTGGCCCGGCACAACGTCATTCTTTCTGAGCACATCCTGGGGGAACTCCTGGAACACCTCCAAGGCAAGTTCGGCGTCGACGAACAACGGGCGATCGCGATCACCGGCCGTCTTCGCGCGAGCGTGTCCCGTGTGGTTCCTTTGCTGGTCAGCGCGGAGGCATGTCGCGATGCCGACGACCTGCCGGTCCTCGGCACGCTCCTTGCCGCCGACGGCGATTGTCTGGTGACCGGCGA
>CAYWTX010000465.1:0-1966 GCA_964461295.1 uncultured Planctomycetaceae bacterium
CGCACGACGACGATTTGGGCCGGCGCGGCGAACGGATCGTGCGCATGCAGGACGGGCGCATCAAGTCGGACACGCGCAGCCCGGCCCTGGCCGGCGGCAACGGCAGCCCGTGCGGCCACCGCGCCCTGGTGCGGCCCAAGAGCGTGCTGCCGCCGTTTGCCGTGCATGAGTTGTAGGCGATATCGGGCACACGGCTAAGTTGTGATTTTTTGAAAGTCCCCTAGTCAACAGGAACGGAAGGCGCTACCTTATTGGCAGTGGAGGCATTACTGTCAGGAGGGCGTGGCATGGAGGAATTCCTTTTTGAGAAAGGTTGTCCGAATCCACCATCCCCGGGCGAAGTCGCTGCGGGAGCCTGCGCGGCTGCTGCTAGCGACGGCAAGCCGCGATTGCGATTGCCGCAGCGTGACCAGGTGGAAATTCGTTGGTTGTCGCTGGACCAGTTGCTCGAACTCGATCACCAGGCACGCGTGGTGTGGGCGGCAGTCTGCGGACTGGATTTGAGCCGCTGGCTCGGGGAGATTAAGGCGGTTGAAGGGAATGTGGGACGTGATGCCACAGACCCGCGGTTGCTGGTGGCCTTGTGGGTTTACGCGACGCTGGACGGGGTGGGAAGTGCCCGGGAATTGGCCCGCTTGTGCGAAAAGCATCTTGCCTACCAATGGTTGTGCGGCGGGGTAACGGTCAACCATCACCTGCTGTCGGACTTCCGGTCGCAGGGGACGGACAAGTGGGACGAACTGCTCACGCAAATTGTCGGCTCGCTGATGGCGGAGAACCTGGTAACGATCCATCGCGTGGCCCAGGACGGGATGCGAGTGCGGGCCAGCGCGGGAGGTTCCTCGTTTCGCCGCCGGCCTCGGTTGGAGGAGTGCCTGGAGGAGGCGCGGCAGCAGGTGGAGGCATTGAAACAGCAGGCCGATGAGTCGTCCGAGGAGTTGACGCGACGCCAGCAGGCGGCCCGGCGGCGGGCGGCGGCGGAGCGGCAGCAACGGCTGGAAGAGGCCATTCGGCAGTGCGATGAGTTGCAGAAACAGCGGGAGAAGAGCGCGGAGAAAAGCGGCCGGAAGGTGGATGAGGCGCGAGCCTCGACCACGGACCCGGAATCGCGGAAGATGAAAATGGGCGATGGGGGAACGCGGCCCGCCTACAACGTGCAGTATGCGACGGACACGTCCAGCGGCGTGATTGTGGGGGTAGAGGTGACCAATGTGGGGAGCGATCAGGCCGAACTGCCGCCCATGCTGGACCAAGTGAAGGAGCGTTCCGGTCACACGCCGGAGGAGGCGTTGGTGGATGGCGGGTTTGCCGCGTTGGATGCCATCCATGAGGCGGCGGAACGGGGCTGTACGGTGTACGCGCCGTTGAAGGACGAGCACAAGCAGTTGAAGGCGGGAAAGAACCCCTACGCTCCGAAGAAGGGCGATAGCGAGGCGGTTGCGGCTTGGCGGGCTCGCATGGGGACGGCGGCTGCCAAGACGATTTATCGGTTGCGCTGTCAGACGGCGGAGTGGGTTAATGCTCTGTGCCGGAACCGTGGTTTCTGGCAGATGCCGGTGAGAGGGCGAGTGAAGTGTCGCGCGGTGGCGACGTTGTACGCCATCGCGCACGACTTGATGCGAGGAGTGAAACTGCGCGCGGAGATGGCCATGAATGGGACGTGAGAGATAATCTAGGAAAGCGAGTAAAGCTCGGCAGGCGACTGTGCCGTGTGGCTGGCTGTGGGTCGATCGGCGATAGCCGCGATCCTTCTTCCCAACCACGCCATAAGTCAGATTGTCGCCGATCATCCTCAGTTTCCGTCACGTTTTTTTAATGCGGCCCGAACTAAAAAACTCACGGCCTAGGCGTGTGGGCCGCTAAAAACTTGCGTAAAATATCGAGTTTTGTTGTTTGTTTCTCAGGCTAGTTTTGTTCCGAGACCGTTGTGGGCCGAAGGCCCTGCAATTCGCCCAGCCCAGGGCAT
>CAYWTX010000466.1:0-11638 GCA_964461295.1 uncultured Planctomycetaceae bacterium
CCCTTAGGGTCCGTCACGAAATAACCTGAGCAAGCCAGTCTTGGTGGCACAGCTTTCCAAGCTGTGCAGCACAGGTCGGAGACCTGTGCCACCTGGGAAGCGTGAACAAGTTATTTCGTGACGGCGCCTTGGCGTGTGCGCGATGATGTTGCAGCCGGTACTGCTGCCTCCCGCCTTGGGTTGTGGGCAAAGCCCGCGCTGCGGCTATCACCCCTTCGCCGCGCGGCTGCGCCGCTCCCGTAGCCATCCCAGCCATTCGGCCATGCCGTCGCCGGTCTTGCTGGAAAGCTGGATCAGCGGGGCTCGCGTGTTGATCCGCGACAGGTCGTCGCGCACGCGGTCGAACCGGTAGTCCATCACGCCGACCAGGTCCACCTTCGTCAGCAGCACCACGTCGGCCCCCTGGAACAACGTGGGGTACTTCGCCACCTTGTCGTCGCCCTCCGGCAGGCTCAACAGCACCGCCCTCGCATGCTCGCCAAGATCGAACGCGGCCGGGCAGACCATGTTCCCCACGTTCTCGATGAACAGGTACCCGAGCCCGACCAGGTCCAGCGTGTCCAGCCCGCGCGCCACCTCCGCCGGCGAGAGGTGGCACCCGCGGCCGGTGTTGATCTGCGTAACCTGCGCGCCGAACGGCCCCAGCCGCTCCGCGTCGCGAGTGGTTTGCAGGTCGCCGACCAGCACGGCCGCCTTCGCCTCGCCCGCAAGGGCGGGCAGCGTTCTCTCCAGCAGCGTGGTCTTGCCGCTGCCGGGCGCGCTGAGAATGTTCACACAGAACACGCCCGCCTCGTCCATACGGCGGCGGTTTTCGCCAGCCAGTTCCTCGCTGGCGGCCAACACGTTCTTCACCACGTTGATCTTCATCGGCGTTCAACTCCACAAAGCCGGGCCGTGAACAAAACCGAACCATGAACAGAGCCGGGCCGTGAACAGAGCCGGGCCATGAACAGAGCCGGGCCGTGAACAGAGCCGGGCCGTGAACAGAGCCGGGCCGTGAACAGAGCCGGGCCGTGTCGGCCCGGTCGCCTTCGTTCAGGCGCCGCTCCCGCTCTCTCCTCCCGGTACCCGCTCTCACTCCGTCTCGCACAGCACCGACGTCAGCACGATGTCGTTGCCGCCGGTAACCTCGGCGTCCGCCTTGCCGCAACCTGGGCAGGCGAAATCCGTCAGCTTCGGGCTGTATTTCGCTTCGCACCCGCGACAGCGGGCCGCGACCGGCGCCTCGATCACCTTCAGCGCCGCCCCGGCCGCGATGCTCCCCTCCGCCGCCGCCTGCCAGGCCATCTCCAGGGCCTCCGGCACGACCAGGCGCAGCGCCCCCACCTCCAGCACGACCTCGGCCACGCGACGGGCCTTGTGCTCGGCCGCAACCGCCTTGACGGTCTCGAGGACCTCTGTTGCGATGGTCAGTTCGTGCATGAAAACACCCGAACACAGACAAGCACCGACTGCCACGGACTCACACGGATCGCGTTTGCCCGCACATTGCGTCACGCTCCCGCGGCTGGCTTGCTTCGCGGCGCTGCATCCTTGCTCTCAGGTCAGCAAATCCGGGGGAGCTCCTCCCCGTACGGCCTCTGCACGATTCTTCTGCCCCCCCCGCGCGTCACCAACTCCACCAGGGGCCAGTCGCTGCGGCCCAGCACGTGGCCGATGACGGCCGCACGGGCGCCCAACCGGTGCGCTCGGCACACGGCCAGCACCTTCTCCGCGTCGGCCGCGGCCACCACCGCCACCACCTTGCCCTCGTTGGCAATGGCCAGCGGGTCCAGCCCCAGCATTTCCGACGCGTGCCGCGCCGCGGGCGACAGCGGAACGGCCAACTCCTCCAACTCGACGTTCCTGCCAGTTGCCTCGGCCAGGTCGGCGAGCAAACCCGCCAGGCCTCCGCGGGTCGGGTCGCGCAGGAAGCGAATGTCCGCCCCCGTCTCCAACATCGCCGCCACGAGCCCGTTCAGCGGGGCCGCGTCGCTGCGGATGTCCGTCTGGAACTCGATCCCCTTGCGGGCGCTCATCACGGCCAGGCCGTGATCGGCGATCCGCCCGTTGATGACGATGGCGTCGCCCGTCTCGATCCGCTCGGCGCCCAGGCGCTCCGCGCCCGCCATTCGCTCGCCCACCCCGGCCGTGGCGATCACCAGGCCGTCGCCGCGCCCGTGCTCCACCACCTTGGTGTCGCCCGTGGCCACGCGCACGCCGGCCTCCTTCGCCGCGGCCGCGATCGAGTCCACGATCTTCTCCAGGCGCCCAATCTCCAGCCCTTCCTCGATCACCAGCGCCAGGCTCATCGCCAGCGGGCGGGCGCCCATCATCGCCAGGTCGTTCACCGTGCCGCAGATGCACAGCCGCCCGATGTCGGCCCCCGGGAACTCCAGCGGCTGAACCACGTACGCGTCGGTCGTAAAGCACAGGTCCGCCGCCGGGCGGGGCAGCACGGCCGCGTCGGTCAGCGGCGCCAGCAGGTCGTTGCTCAGCCGCGGCAGGATTCGCTCGGCCAGCAGCCGCCGCGTCAGCTCCCCGCCGCCGCCGTGAGCAAGAATGATTCGGTCGTTGTCCATTGGTCCTCGTCCGCCAAAGGTGGGTCTCGCTCGGGCAAGCCCTCGCCTCGACCCAGCCTGCCGCGGCTTCTTCTCCCGGTAATCGGCAATCGGCAATTGACAATCGGCAATGCTAGTGCCGCCGGTGATACTTGTACCACGCCGCGCACGTGCCTTCGGTGCTGACCATGCACGGGCCGATCGGCGTCTCGGGCGTGCACGCGCCGGCGAACAGCGGGCACTCCGGCGGCTCCAGCAGCCCCTGGATCACCTGCCCGCAGCGGCACCGGCCGTGCTCGTAGTCCTCGCCGAACGCCACGCCGAACCGCTCCCGCGCGTCCATCGCCCGGTACGCCGGGCGCAACTCCAGCCCGCTGCCGGCGATCGTCCCGATCGCCCGCCACACGGCCAGGGCGGGCTCAAACACGTCTGCCATCAGCTTCTGGGCGGCCGCGTTGCCTCCCCGCGTCACGGCCACGCCGTACGCGTTCTCCACGCGGGCCTCGCCGCGGGCCGCCTGCCGCAGAAGGGCCGCCAGACCCTTCAGCATGCCCGCCGGCTCAAAGCCCGCCACCACGCACGGCTTGTGGTACTTCGACGCGATCGGCTCGTACGCGTCCGCCCCGATGACCACACTCACGTGGCCCGGGCACAGGAAACCATCGATCTTCGCCTCCCCGCCCGACAGCAGCCAGTCCATGGCCGGAATCACCAGCTTGTGCCCCGGCAGGATGAAGAAGTTCGCCAGCCCCCGCGCCGTCGCTTCCAGCACCGCCGACGCCGTTCCCGGCGTGGTCGTCTCGAACCCAACGGCCAGGAACACCACGTTCCGCTCCGGGCGCTGGGCGGCCAGGCGCACGGCGTCGCGGGCGGAATACACGATGGCCACGTCGGCGCCCGCCGCCCGCAACCGCTCCAGGCTGCCCTTGCGACCAGGCACGCGCACCATGTCGCCGTACGTGGCGATGGTGACATCCGGCCGAGAGGCCAGTTCGCACGCCGTGTCGATGTATCCCTGCGAGGTGACGCAGACGGGACAGCCGGGCCCGCTGACCAGCCGCACGCTCTCCGGCAGCAGGCTTCGCACGCCCGTGCGGAACAGCGCCACCGTGTGCGTGCCGCAGATCTCCATCAGCGCCACCGGCCCGGCGGCGCGGGCGGCTTCGACAACTTCCTCCACCAGCGCGGAAACCGTGCTCGACGTGGCCCGGCCGCTTCGCGCCATCATCCGGCACCCCTGTCAGCGCCCGGCGCCCGCACCCCCATCTCCGCCAGACCTTCCTCTCCGATGGCCTGCTGGAGGTAGTCCCACGTCTCCAGGGCCTGCGGCTCGTCCAGCACGCTGATGGCAAAGCCGGCGTGCACGAGCACCCAGTCGCCCACGCCCGCCTCGGGCGTCATCATCAGCGACGCCTCCAGACGGCTGCCCTGGAAGTCCACCATGGCCACCGCCCCGGCGGGCTGTCCCGGCGAGGCCCGACCCACGCTGACGATCTTTCCCGGCACGGCGAGACACATCCCGTTTGGCTCCTGACTGTCCGGCGGAACACCGTTAGGCAAGTATACGAAAGGCGGCTTGGGACCGAGGAGGGAATTCGCGCCCCGGCAGGCACGGGTAGCCATGTCAGGACAAGCAGCCCCCCTACCTGGTCCAGCGAGGCGGAGTTGGCAGGACCCGTCTCGCCCCGTTGGTGGTGGGGTCCCTCTGCCTGGCTCCCCACGCAGCCTGTCCGGCGCCCGCGTAGGCGGCCAATCGCCCGCAGTCCTTGGGTTCGCTGGACAATCCGGCTCGCCGAAGCGGCGGCTCGCGACGGCCCCACAGATCCCCAACCAAGCGCTAAGGTCCCGCTAAGAACCGCCAAAGAGTTCCGAACCTGTTGCCATTCCGCTCAGCCTTTGTTAAGAATCTGGCCGTGCGAACGATCGCCATGGTCCTGATCGCCCTTGCTCTGCTGGTCGGTGCCGTCTCGCTCTTCGGCGGCCTGGGCAGAAAGCAGTGTCTGACGGTCAACGTCGTCGGTTCGACGTCGGTGCAGCCGTTCGCGGAGATGCTCAGCCAGGAATTCGACCGCGTCAACAAGGACTGCCAGGTGGAAGTCCAGGGCGGCGGGTCCACGTTCGGCATCGAAGCCATCCGCAACGGCATCGCCGACATCGGCATGTGCTCGCGGGCGCTCAAGCAGGACGAGGAGCTCAACTCCGTCGTCATCGCCCGCGATGGTCTCGCCGTCGTCGTCAACCACGCCAACTCCATCCCGGGCCTGGGCCGCGACCAGATCCGCGACATCTTCTCCGGCAAGACCCGGACTTGGCGGGCGGTCGGCGGGCCCGACCAGCCCATCCGCATCATCAGCCGGGAGGAGGGCTCCGGCACCCGGGAAGCCTTCGTCAAGCTCATCATGGGCAAAGAACGCATCTCCCGCGGCGCCCTGACCCAGGAATCCAACGGCGCCGTTCGCGAACTGGTCAAGAACGACCCCTTCGCCATCGGATACATGTCCCTGGAGTTGGTCCAGAACGAGGCCAGAATACTCCCCGTGGACGGCATCGCCCCCGACCACGAGACGGTCAAACGCAAGCACAACCCCTACCCGCTCGTACGCCCGTTCCTCTTCGTCTTCAAAGGCGAACTGAAGGGCGTGGCCGCCAGGTTCGTCCAGTTCGTCCTCTCCGAGCCGGCGCAGAAGATGCTGGAGAAGGAGGGCCTCGTCAGCGCCGGAGAAATGAAGGAACCCGAAGGCAAGAGGGAGAAAGCAACATCGAACGCCGCAGCAGCCCCGGCCGCCGCCGCGCCCGGACGTTCGGGAGGCGGCCCATGAAGGGCGAAAAAGCCGTCGGCCTCCTCCTCCTGGGCCTGGCGATGACCGGCGTTTCCGGCCTGGCGCTCATCACGGCCTTCATCTTCCGCGAAGGCGTGCCCATCATGGCCAAGGTGGGCCTGGACAACATCTTCTCCCGCGACTGGTACCCCCTCGAGGGCCAGTTCGGCATCCTGCCGATGATTCTCGGCTCGCTGGCCGTCACGACCGGCGCCTTGCTGCTGGGCGGCGGGCTGGGCCTGGGCTGCGCCATCGTGCTCACGGAGTTCTGCCCGTCGCGACTGGTGCAGATCGTCAAGCCCTGCGTCGAGATGCTCGCCGGAATCCCTTCCGTCGTCTACGGCTTCATCGGCGTGGTCATCCTCGTGCCGTTCATCCGCGAGAACCTCGGCGGGCCGGGCCTGTCGGTGCTGGCCTCCTCCATCGTGCTGGGCGTCATGGTCCTGCCCACCGTCACCAGCATCTCCGTTGACGCCCTCCAGGCCGTGCCGCCCAGCTACCGCGAAGGCTCCATCGCCCTGGGCGCCACCAAGTGGCAGACCACGCACATGGTCACCGTCAAGGCCGCCCGCTCCGGCATCTTCGCGGCGCTCATCCTGGGCATGGGCCGGGCGGTCGGCGAAACCATGGCCGTCATCATGGTCGCCGGCAACACGCTGGAGCTGCCCAGCGGCATCCTGGACCCCGTCCGCACCCTCACCAGCAACATCGCCCTGGAGATGGGCTACGCGGCCGGCGACCACCGCAAGGCCCTGTTCGCCACGGGCGTGGTGCTGTTCGTCATCATCATGGTGCTCAACGTCGCGGCGCAAGCGATGTCGCGGCGCCGCGGCGCACGGGGAGGACGCCGATGAGGCTCTCCCCACGCTGCACCCAGATCGTCGCCGTCACCGGTCTGTGGCTGCTGACGGCCTGCACGCTCGGCGTGCTGCTGTTCATCATCGCCTACATCCTGGCCCACGGCCTGCCGCACCTGGACTGGGCCTTCCTGTCGCAGTCGCCGCGATCCATGGGCCGCGAGGGCGGCGTGCTGCCCATGGTCGTCGGCACGCTCTGGGTGACCGGCCTGGCCGTCCTGCTGGCCGCCCCCGTCGGCGTGGCGACCGCCATCTACCTCACCGAGTACACCCGCGAGAGCCGCCTCACCGACATCATCCGCTTCGGGACCGATTGCCTGTCGGGCATCCCGTCGATCATCTTCGGACTGTTCGGCATGGTCTTCTTCAGCATCACCCTGGGGATGGGCCTGTCCATCCTCTCCGGCGCGCTGACCCTGGCCATCATGGTCCTGCCGACCATCATCCGCACCAGCGAGGAAGCCATCCGCGCCGTCCCGCGAAGCTACCGCGAGGTCAGCTACGGCCTGGGCAGCACACGATGGCAGATGGTCACCCGCGTCGTCCTCCGCGCCGCGCTGCCAGGCATCGCCACGGGCGTCATGCTGTCCGTGGGACGCAGCATCTCCGAAACGGCCGCCGTCATGCTGACGGCCGGCTCGGCCCTGGGCTTGCCCAGGTCCGTCTTCGACAGCTCCCGCACGCTGGCGCTGCACTTCTACATCCTGTCGCGCGAGGGGCTGTCCATGCCGCGTGCCTACGCGACCGCCGCCGTCCTGATCCTGGCGATCCTGGCGATCAACCTGGCCGCCTACACCTTCATGCGACGCCTCACGAGGACCCGGAGATAGCATGGCCGACGAACGTGAAAACCCGACCGCCAGTCGCCGCATGCCGTCCCAGGAGCTCGCTTGGCGACGAGCCGGCAACTCCGCCCAGGAGATCGCCGCCACCGCGGCGGCCGGGTCGAAAACCGTGGTCGAAAACTTCTCCGCCACGTTCTTCGGCCGCGAGGTGCTGCATCGCGTCAACCTCGATATCCCCGCCCGCCAGCGCGTGGCGATCATCGGCCCGGCCAACAGCGGCAAGACCACCTTCCTGCGGTCGCTCAACCGCCTCAACGACCTGGAACGCGGCTTCGACTGCTCCGGGACGATCTCGATGGACGGCAGGAACATCTACGGCCGCGAAATGGATGTCGCCGAACTGCGGCGGCGGGTGGGCATGGTCTACGCCGTGCCCATCCCCCTGCCCTGGAGCATCCACGAGAACATCGCCTACGGCCCGCGCCTGGCGGGCATTCGCGACCGCCGCAAGCTCGACGAACGCGTCGAGTCGAGCCTGCGCAACGCCTTCCTCTGGGACGAGGTGAAGGACCGCCTGCACGCCCCCGCCGGCAACCTCTCCGGCGGACAGCAGCAGCGGATGTGCCTGGCCCGCGTGCTGGCCCTGGAACCCGAGGTCCTCCTGCTGGACGAGCCCTGCTCCGGCCTGGACCCCATCTCCACCGCCAAGATCGAGGACGCCCTGCTGGAACTGAAGAAGAAATACACCATCGTGCTGGTGACCAACAACACCAAGCAGGCCGCCCGCGCCTCCGACCGCACCGCCTTCTTCCTGATGGGAGAGCTCATCGAGTACGGCCCGACCGACCAGGTCTTCACCAGCCCCGCCCACAAGCGGACCAACGACTACATCACCGGACACTTTGGATGAGCCAGAGCGAATACAAGATCCGCGCCGCCGACCTGGACCTGTTCTACGGCAGCTTCGCCGCGCTGAAGAAGGTCAACATCGCCATCCGCCCGCGGCGCATCACGGCCATCATCGGCCCCTCCGGCTGCGGCAAGAGCACGCTGCTGCGATGTTTCAACCGCATGAACGACCTGATCGCCTCGGTGCGCGTAACCGGCGACATCACTCTCGACGACCGCGACATCCATCGCGGCGGCATCGGCCTGACAGAACTGCGGAAGCGAGTCGGCATGGTCTTCCAGCGGCCCAACCCCTTCCCCCTGTCGATCCTCGACAACGTCGCCTACGGCCCGCGCGTCCACGGCATGGGCAATCGCGGCGAAATCCTGCAAATCGTCGAAACCAGCCTCCGCGGCACCATGCTCTGGGACGACCTCAAGGACCGCCTCGACCAGCCCGCCCTCGACCTGTCGGCCGAACGCCAGCAGCGCCTGTGCATCAGCCGCCTGCTGGCCGTGCAGCCCGAGGTGCTCCTGATGGACGAGCCGTGCTCGGCGCTGGACCCCGTCGCCACCGACCACATCGAGGACTTGATGCGGGAACTGGCGCGCCAGTACACGATCGTGATCGTCACGCACAACATGCAGCAGGCGGCCCGCGTTTCGCACGAGACGGGCTTCATGCTGCTCGGCGAACTGGTCGAGTTCGGCGAAACACGCCAGATCTTCACGGCCCCGCGCGACCAGCGGACCGAAGATTACGTCTCCGGCCGGTACGGATAGAAACCGGGCGCCGAACGACCGCTCACGTTCGCCGGCTGGATTGTCGATGGTAGAATGATTGTGGCCGGCGGCTGCAAACCGCCGGCCGGAAGCCGGGAGCCCGGAATGGAAACACAACGTCAATTCGACAAGATGCTGGCCGAACTGAGGCAGATGCTGCTGAACATGGCCGCATCGGCCGAAACGATGATCGACCGCGCCATCGCCGAACTGGTGCAGCGCGACGAGGCCCTGGCCGAGAACGTGCCCTCCCTCGAGAACGAACTCAATCGCTTCCAGATTCGCATCGACGATGTCGTGATGACGCTGCTGGCCACCCACCAGCCCGTCGCCCGCGACCTTCGCACCCTCCTGGCCGCCACGCGAATCGCCAACGAACTGGAACGCGTCGGCGACCTGGTGGTGAACATCACGGAGAACGTCCACATCCTGGCGCAGCAGCCCCCGCTCAAGCCGCTCATCGACATCCCCCGCATGGCCCACCTCGCCCGCCGCATGGTCCGCGAAAGCAGCCGCGCCTTCGCCGAAGGCGACGTGCTGCTGGCCCAGACGATCATCATGCTCGACGACCAGTTGGACGACCTCAAGGACCAGATCTTCCGTGAACTGCTCACCTACATGATGTCCGACCCCCATACCATCGAACGAGCCATGGCCCTCATCCTCATCTCCCGGCACCTGGAACGGATCGGCGACCAGTCGGTGAACATCGCCGAGGACGTGATCTACATGGTCCAGGGCCGCGACGTCCGCCACCCCAGGACCAGCCGGCAGGAACAGGCGAACTGAACGGAAGCCGCCCATGCCGTGACCGCCTGGCCACGACATCCGACAACCGACACGACTTCCGCCGCCTCGCGTGAAGGCGCAGCGCGCCATTGCCTGCCTCGCGCGGGTGCCGCGAAGAACGCCTCCCGGCGCGGTACAATGCCAAGGTCGAAAGGAGCCCTTCCGTGACCACCGAAGCTGCACCAGTCGTCAGCGACCGAATCGCCGCCATCCGGGCCGACGTGTGCGCCCGCGGCGGATCCAATCCCCGCAACTGCAACCCCTGGATCGGCGATGTCGCCCACTTCCGCGCCGCCCAAGTCCCCGGCCGCTCGCGCGTCCAGATCCGCGCCGCACGCCTGCTGGAACTGGTCAAGCTCTCCAACATCGAGGTCTACCCGTCCTGGCGACTCGCCGGCGAGCACCTGCTCTACAAGCAACGCTACTTCACCTCGCTGTCCGCCGACGCCGATGGGCTCTCGCCTCGCCTCGACGAGTTCGGCCTGACCGACCAGCAGAAACTCGAAGTCCGCCGCCTCGCCGCCGCCTGGGACGGCCGGGCGGGACACGGCACGCTCAGCGACGGCATTCAGTACGCCGACATCGGCGACGTGGACGCCGCCGACACCGCCGGCCAGGGCGCCTGGGGCAAGGACGCCTCCGACGGCGCCTTCTGGGCGTCGGGCTGGATCGAGAACCATTCCGTTCGCGACTTCGCCAAGGTCATGCGCGTCGGCTTCGACGGCATCGCCGGCGAAATCCGCGCCCTGCTCGACTCCGCCGACATCTCCGACGCCGACTTCCCCCGCAAGGAAAACTTCTGGCGCGCCGCCCTCGCCGTCTGCCAGGCCGGCAGCCTTCTCGGCCGACGCCACGCCGAACACGCCCGCCAACTCGCCGCCGAAACCGACGACCCCGACGACCGACGCCGGCTGCTCGACATGGCCGACGTCTGCGACCGCGTGCCCGCGGCGCCCGCACGCACATTCCTCGAGGCCGTGCAATCCCTCTGGTTCACCCACGTCCTCACCTGCGGCGAGGACAGCATCAACGCCAACTCCATCGGCCGGCTCGACCAGGTCCTCTGGCCGTACTACCGCGACGACCTCGCCGCCGGGCGGATCACGCGCGAACAGGCCGTCGAGATCATGGAGGAGTTCGCCTGCAAGCTCCACCGCGACTACAACGTGCAGAACATCGTCCTGGGCGGCGTGGACGCCGCCGGGCGCTGCGCCGTCAACGAACTCACCTACGTCATCCTCGACGCCACGCGGAACGTCGAACTCATCCGCCCCCTGTGCCTGCGCCTCAGCCGCTCCAGCCCGGCGGAGGTCATCGACGCGGCCGCCGACCTCATCGCCGCGGGCGGCGGCGTGCCCTTCCTGTTCAACGACGACTGCTTCATTGCCGCCCTGGCTGACCGCGGCATCGCGCTGGCCGACGCCCGCGATTACGCCCCCATCGGCTGCATCGAACTGACCATCCCCGGCAAGGCCAACCCGCACGCCGTCTCCGGCTGGTTCGCCTCCACCAAGTGCCTGGAACTGGCTCTCTTCGACGGCGCCGACCCGCGCAGCGGCAAGCAGCTTGGCCCGCACACCGGCCCGCTCGTCGAGCACGAGAACTTCGAGAGCTTCTATGCCGCCTACGCCGCCCAGGTGAACCAGCTCGCCCG
Organism: uncultured Planctomycetaceae bacterium; assembly: GCA_964461295.1. Taxonomy (GTDB): domain Bacteria; phylum Planctomycetota; class Phycisphaerae; order SM23-33; family SM23-33; genus CAYWTX01. The sequence goes on from CAYWTX010000466.1 coordinate 11,116, forward strand.
CCGCATGGCCTACCACGTCAACCGCGGCGAACTTGCCCAGCGCGAGCGAGGCCCGTTGCCCTGCTGGTCCGTCCTCACCGACGACTGCATCCCCCGCGGCCGCGATATCACCGACGGCGGCGCCCTCTACAACTACCACTCCATCGCGCTGGTCGGCACGGCCAACACGGCCGATTCGCTGATGGCCCTGAAACGCCTCGTGTTCGAGCAGGGGCGCATCGACAAGGCCGATCTGCTTTCCGCCCTGCGGGCCAACTTCGAAGGCTGCGAACCGCTGCGCCAACTCCTGCTCACGCAAGCCCCCAAGTACGGCAACGGCGACGCCGAGGTCGACGCGCTCGCCGCACGCACCGCCGGCGACTTCATCGACCTGCTCGACCGGATGCGCAGCCCGCTGAACGGCCGCTACTTCGCACACCTCTTCAGCTTCCTGTGCAACTTGCCGTTCGGCCGCATCGTCGGACCCACCCCCGACGGGCGCAAGGCCGGCGAGCCCCTTTCCGAAGGCATCTCGCCAGTCCAG